>JADJUF010000042.1 GCA_016717005.1 Myxococcales bacterium
TCCTCGTTTTGAGGGCGTAAATGCGTGAGATTGCTCCCGACGTTTCTTTGTCGTCGACGGAATTTCGGTTCGACGCCGCTGGTTCTCGCGGCATGATGAAACGCCGCGCGATGTCGAGCTTCGTGAAGAACCCGCTGCAGGTCGCCGAGACGATCGACCAAGTCTTCGGTGACGACCTGCACGCGCTGCGGGTGCGGTCGCTGGCGAATGGGGTCGTGGGCGTCTTGGACGCGGCGGTGCTATCGGTGCACGCGATCGGGCGCGGCTACGCCCAGGCGACGAATCACAGCGCGAAGCATGGGGTGAAGCAGACCGACCGCATGCTCAGCAACGACGGGTTCGACATGTGGTCGCTGTTCCAGCCGTGGGCCGAGTTCGTCGTCGGGCCGCGCAAGGAGATCGTGCTCGCGCTGGACTGGACCGAGTTCGACGCTGACGACCACGCGACGCTCGCGGGCTACCTGATGACGAGCCACGGGCGGGCGACGCCGCTGATCTGGCTGACCGTCAAGAAGTCGACGCTGGAGGGCAAGCGCAACGGGTACGAGTACCGGCTGATCGAGCGGCTGCATGAGTGCGTCGCGACCGACGTCAAGATCACGGTGCTGGCAGACCGTGGGTTCGGGGACCAGAAGCTGTACCGGCTGCTCGAGACGCTGGGCTGGGACTACGTGATCCGATTCCGCGCGGCTATCCACGTCGAGGATGCCACCGGTGATCAGCGTCCCGCCGGCAAGTGGTTGCCACCCAGCGGGCGCGCCACGATGATCCGCGGCGCGAAGATCACGCGCACGCGTGCCGAGGTGCCTGCCGTCGTGGTGGTGCATGCGCCGCGCATGAAGGAGGCCTGGTGCCTGGCGACGACGCGGCGCGACGACAAGGCCGCCGATGTCGTCAAACTCTATGGCCGACGGTTCACGATCGAGGAGACGTTCCGCGACCAGAAGAATCTGCGCTTCGGGCTCGGCCTCTCGGCGACGCGCATCGGCAGCACCGACCGCCGCGATCGCCTGCTGCTGCTCGCGGCGGTGGCGCAAGCGCTCTTGACGCTGCTCGGCGCCGCCGGTGAAGCGTGCGGCCTCGATCGCCTCATGGGCGAAGACGAACACGTCGAAGAAGCGCACGATGTCGCTGTTCAACCAAGGCCTCAACCTCTACGCCGCGATCCCGATGATGGGCGACGACCGCCTCGCTCCGCTGATGGTCGCGTACGACGCCGAGGTCAAGCAGCACGCGTTCTTCCGCAAGGTCTTTGGCATCATCTGAATGAGGGGATGGCTCAGACGACGCGGTGGGGCGAGCGGTGCGGGTGGACCTGCCGAACGGGACGTACGCGACGACGACGGCAGGGGCGTGGGCGACCGTGGCGGCGAGCGCAGGGGACAACGTGCTGGACTCGACGTACCGGCTGGTGCGCGAGGGCCGACCGGTGGACGACGCGGAGCGCGTGGCCTACGAGCACGCGGCGGCGCACGCGGGGACGCCGACGGTGACGCACGTCGACGCGCGCGGCACGGCGTGCGCGGTGGTGGCGGTGGGGGACGCGAGCGCGGCGACGCGCGTCGAGCGAACGGTGACCGACGCGGGCGGGCAGGTGGTGGCGCAGGTGGATCCGCGGGGCCTGACTGCGTTCACCTACGCGCGGGACCTGCGGGGGCGGCCGCTGGCGCAGGGCAGCGTCGACGCGGGCCCGACGTGGGCGCTGGCGGACGCGTACGATCGACCGGTGTGGACCTGGGACGGGCGCGGGTTCGAGATCGAGCGCAGCTTCGATGTCGCGGACCGGCCGGTGGCGACGATCGTGCGCGACGGCGCGGCGCTCGACGCGCAGGTCGAGGTCATCGCGTACGGCGATGCCGACGCGGACCTGGCGTCCGCGAGGGCCGCCAACCGGCTGGGGCGGGCGGTGCGGGTGCGCGACGGGGCGGGCGAGGTGCGGACGGTGGCGTATGATCCAGCGGGCGCCGTGCGGACCACCGAGCGACAGCTGCGCGTCGATCTCGACGACACCCCCGACTGGCGCGGGGCGGTGGCGCTCGAGGCCGAGGTGCTGACGGCGGCGGCGCGGACCGACGCGCTGGGGCGCGGGGTGTGGACGCGGCTGGTCGACGGGACCGAGCGGCGCGACGCGTACCATCCGGGCGGCGCGCTCGCGCGCGTGCGGGTGACGACGCCGGACGGGGCGCTGGTCGACGTGCCGATCGTCGACGGGCTGGCGCGCGACGCGCACGGGCGGGTGGCGGCGGCGACCCTGGGCAACGGCGTGGGCCAGACCTGGGCGTACGATCCAGCGAGCGGGCGGCTGGTGGCGCAGGACGCGACGCGGGCGGGCCAGGCGCTGCAGGGCCTGCGGTTCACCTACGACGCCGACGGGCGGGTGACGCGGGCGCTCGACCTGGCGCAGGAGGGCGCGCGGCGCTGGTGCCGGCGGCGGTGAGCGCGCGGCGCGACTTCCGGTACGACGCGCACGGGCGGCTGGTCCCGGCGACCGGGTGCGTGCACCAGGCGCCCCTGCCGCACGGCTACATCCCCGGCACCGCCGGGACCGTCGGCGACGCGCGGCATCTGTCGCTCAACAACGGGCGCGCGCTCGGAGCGCTACACGCAGCTGTTCACCTACGACCCGTCGGGCAACCTGACGCGGATGCAGCACGCCGGCGCGACCGCGAGCTGGTCGACCGACTACTGGGTCGCGAGCGGCTCGAACCGCGCGACCGCGGCGCTCGATGTCAATGGAGTGCCGGTGGTGGATCCGGCGGCGATGTTCGACGCCGCGGGCAACATGGTGGCGCTGGCGCACCTGCGCCGGATGGCCTGGAGCTGGCGCGGGTGCCTGACCGAGGCCGTGACCGTCGAGCGCGCCGGCGGGCCGGTCGACGACGGCGAGCGCTACGCGTACGGCGCGGATCGGCTGCGGGTGCGGAAGGTCGCCACGCGGCTGGTGGTCGGCGGGACGGATCCGGTGATCGAGACCCGCGAGGTGCTGTACCTCGACGGTGGGCAGGAGCGCGTGCGGGTGCGGCGCGGCGCGACGGTGGTGCTCGAGCGCTGGACCACGCACGTCGCCGACGGCGAGCGCCGGGTCGCGGTGGTCGACCGCCACGTCGTGGACACGCTGGGGAATGAGGTGGACGTCGTGGGCCCCGCCCACGTGCGGTATCACGTGACGACGCCGCAGGGCTCGACCGCGCTCGAGCTCGACGCCGCCGGCGCGCTGATCTCGTACGAGGAGTACCTGCCCCACGGCGGCAGCGCGTTCATCGCCGGCGACGACGTCCGCGAGGTCGCCCGGCGCGACGTCCGCTACGCCGGCAAGGAGCGCGACCGCGCCACCGGCCTCGACGCCTACCCGCAGCGGTACTACGCGCCGTGGCTCGGCCGCTGGCTGTCGTGCGATCCGATCGGGCCCAAGGACGGGTTGAATCTGTACGCGTTCGTCGGGGGCGATCCGATCGGGATGGTGGATCCGGAGGGGACGGATCGGGAGAAGGCCCCGGTCAGCGAAGCGGAGCTACGGTTCGTCAACTTCCAGCTCGACAAGAACCGCAACCGCGTCATCGAAGCCGGTGAGATCGGCGGGCTCGATGCGTTCGCGTCGGTCTTCCACACGAGCCCGCGCGAGACCCTGGCGACGTGGCAGGGCGCCATGCGCGCGTTGTCCGGCGCCGGCTATCGCACCGACGACACGGTCGGGGCGCTGGTGGGGTCCCGGGAGGGGGCAGCGCCATCGGCCGCGTCGATTCCGGAGCTGGTCGAGCTGAACCGGCTGCTCGACGTGAACGGGAACCATGTGATCGAGTCGGCCGAGTTCACCGGCTTCAAGTCCAACGAGCAGGCGCTGCTCTGGGGCCGGTTGATGGCGGCCACCGCTGGCGCGGGCTACCAGGTCGATGCGGCGGTAGCTGCGTGGCTCCCAGCGAACTCCGCACGGGGGCTAATTGCGTACGACCACATCAAGAGCGCCGATGCGCTCAGCCTCGATGGCAACGGACGGAGCTACACCGAGCGCGGCGATCGCGAGGCGGCACAGCGCGAGTTGCACAAGTACGAGAACCCGCGCCGCGGCATCGCGATCGCCCAGATCGCCGTGACGCTGCTCGTGCCAGAGGTGGTGGTCCTCTATGAGGCAGGTGCGGCAGGATTCGCCGTGGGGGAACTCATCACGGGCCGAGACGGGCTCACGGGGGAGCAGAAGTCACGGGCCGATGCCGCAGCCGGCGTCGTGGGGCATGCAGCGAATGCCGGCATGGCACTCGTCGGGCGAGGCGAGATTCGCCAGGGCCTCGCCGACGGCCTGGCTCCGACCCGGCGCCCGGCGTTCGTGCGCCCGAACCTAGGCGCCGCTGAGGGCTCGCTCAAGGCGGCGCAGGAGGATGCCGCGCTGGGTGGAGCCACGATGCCAGGGAGAAGCGGAGCGGCCGCCGCGCCGAAACGATGGCAGGACTTCCTACCGCAGGCGAATGCACGGACCGAGGCCAGGCGCTCGTTTGCGCCGCCAGGTACGTTGGGCATGGCATCGGGGGGGCGATCGGTAGAGAATCAGGTCGTCACCGCGAGGGTTGCACCGGTCAGTGACTCTGCTGTGGCGAAGTCGATGAGGGCCGGGGATGCCGTCGTGGACACGACCCAAGGCGCGGAGGCGGCGGTGCAGGCGGCGCCTGTCTCAGGCCGACAGACACTCAACTCGGCGGGGCAAGATGTTGTCCGTTCGCTAGTGGCAAATGAGGACGAACTCTTGGCCGCGGCAGAGCGGGCCGCCGGCGGTACCCTGGATAGCCTTGCCGAGATCAAGCCTGGATGGTGGGAAGGTGCATTGGGCAACGGACAGCGGGTGAAGATCGAATGGGAGCCGGCCGGCCACGCCACGACCCTGGAGGGGCCGCACGTCACCGTTCGCGTCTGGGATGAGGCGAAAGGAACAAGGGGTGGGTGGCGCGTAGTGGAGAAGTACTTCATTGAGGGACAGGAGAAGTGGAAGAAATGACAGACGAACGACAGCAGTCATGGGACGCGGCTCTCGAGATGTTGCGCTCTCATGTCCCACAGGCGTCCGGGTTCGATCCTGATGATATCGACTTGGCGGCCAAGGCAAACGGGAAGCCCCTGGACTGGCGCAAGCTCGACCGCAGCGACCTGGAGGATCGACAGGTCTGGGGCGTGATTGCATCGCAACTTAACTGGGACCCTCAAGCGACAATGACAGTCGTCGCTGATGCCTGTTACGGCAAAGGACTCGGCCCCATGAAGATGCGATTCGGAGACTTCGAGCAGTGGCTGGAGCAGTTCGCTGAGCGCTACAATGATGAGGTATTCGGAGGTGACGCCGTCCTTCTCTGTGAAGAGGGGCTCGTGGTCGTTCATCACGAAGGCATCTTCGCGATCCTGCTGAAGGCATTCGTGATCGGTTAAGCATGCGTCCTCGACGAGAGCTTCCGTTTGGAGACGGACGTGGTTCCCGTCGGTGACGGGGCCGCTCGACGAGGTCGAGCGCGAGTTCGGCGAGCCGGTGGTGGTGCCGCTGCCGACGGGGGCGGAGGCGGCGCCGGGGTGCGGGCCCAACCCGCAGCTCGATCTGTCGTTCGCGGACATGACCGGCGACGGCATGCAGGACCTGGTGCGGGTGCGGCGGGGGCAGGTCGAGTACTGGCCGACGCTGGGCAACGGGCGGTTCGGCGACCGCGTGGTGATGGACGGGGCCCCGGCGGTGCCGACCTCAGCGCTCGAGCTGGCGTACGACGACGATCCGGCCGGCGCGCGGCTGATCGGGGTGACGCGGGTCGGGTTCGTCGACGGCGCGCGCGCCGAGACCGCGCCGCTGGTGTTCGCGTACGCGGGCGCGGGGCTCGACGAGACGTTCCTGCCGGCGACGACGACGACGGGCCTGACCGCGGCGCGGACGCAGCTGGTCGATCTGTACGGCGAGGGCCTGCCGGGCATCCTCTACCAGGGCGAGCGCGGGTGGCTGTACCAGGCCAACCAGGGCGGCGGACAGTTCGCGGCGCCAGCGGCGGTGGCGGCGCAGCCGAACTTCGAGCGCGGCGTGGCCGTGGCCGACGTCGATCGCGACGGCGACACCGAGCTGGCGGTGACGACCGGGCGCCAGGCCGGGTCGTTCGCGCTCGAGCGCGAGGAGCGGCGCTGGGCGGGGTTCCGGCCGTTCGCGGCGTGGCCCAAGCTCGAGGGCGCGGTCGGGCGCACGTTCTGGGTCGATCTGAACGGCGACGGGCGCAGCGACGCGGTGATCGCGCGGGGCGACGCGCTGGTGTGGTTCCCGTCGGTGACCGGGCCGCTCGACGAGGTCGAGCGCGAGTTCGGCGAGCCGGTGGTGGTGCCGCTGCCGACGGGGGCGGAGGCGGCGCCAGGGTGCGGGCCCAACCCGCAGCTCGATCTGTTCTTCGCGGACATGACCGGCGACGGCATGCAGGACCTGGTGCGGGTGCGGCGGGGGCAGGTCGAGTACTGGCCGGCGCTGGGCAACGGGCGGTTCGGCGATCGGGTGGTGATGGACGGGGCGCCGGCGGTGCCGACGACGGCGGCGTTCGACAGCGCGCGGGTGCGGCTGGTGGATCTGGACGGCAGCGGCACGGCCGACGTGCTCTACCTGGACGACGGGCGGGTGTGGCACTTCCCGAACCTGGGCGGGCGGCGGCTGGGGGACGCGGCGCGAGGTCGGGCACCTGCCGGCGTTCGACGGGCGCACCGCGGCGATCGCCGATCTGGCGGGCGACGGGCGGCCGGCGCTGCTGTGGTCGGCGCTGTCGCCGACGCGCACGCGGGCGCTGTCGTACCTGCCGCTCACGCCGGCGACGCCGCCGGGGATGCTGATCGCGGTCGACGACGGCTGCGGTCGGCGCACCGAGCTGACCTGGGGGCAACTCGGCGACGCACTACCTGCGCGACGCCGCCCTGGGCGTGCCGTGGGAGACGCGGCTGCCGTCGCACCGGCCGGTGGTCGACGCGCGGGTCGAGCTCGACCTGGTCGGCGGGACCTCGGTGACGACGCGGTACCGCTACCGCGACGGGTACTTCGACGGCGCCGGCGGGGCGTTCCGCGGGTTCGGCCGGGTCGAGACGCTCGACGTGCCGCAGGTGCTCGGCGACGCCGGGCCCGACGGACCGGCGTTCGCGCCGCCGCTCTTGACCCGCACCTGGTTCCACCTGGGCACGGCGATGTGGAACCACCACCGGCCGTTCGAGCCGTACACCGGCGATCCGCTGTTGCCGCGGATGGCGCCGCACGTCGAGGCGCCGGGCGCGCACCTGCCGGCCGACGCGTCGGCGGCGCTGCGGCTGCTCGCGGGCTCGGTGGTGCGGCGCGAGCGCTGGGCGGTCGACGCCGCCGAGGCGCCGGTGGCAGATCCGTTCGACGTCGAGGAGGCCAGCTACCAGCTGGTGCTGTCGCAGCCGCGGCGCGGGGCGCAGCGGCCGGTGTTCGGCGTGGTGCCGCGGGCGCGGCGGGTCGCGACCTACGACGGCGCCGCCGGCGATCCGCGCGTGACCGAGGAGCTGGTGCTGGCGCACGACGCCTGGGGCGCGCCGACGCGCACCGCAACTGTGGCGTACGCGCGGCGCGGCGCGGTCGATGATCCGGCGCAGACGCGGACCTGGGTGACGGTCACCGACGCGATCCGCGCCGACGTCGACACCGACGCGCAGTTCCTCCTCGGGGCCGAGGTCGAGACCACGCAGTGCGAGCTGGTGGGCGTGGCGCCGGTCGACGGGCAGCTCGCGCCCGAGGCCCTGACCGCGGCGGCGGTGACCGCGGCGCTGGCGACCCCGGCGCCGTTCGAGCAGGCGCTGGATCCGGCGGCGACCGCGCCGGCGGCGAGGCGCCTGGCGTGGCAGCGCACCTATTACTGGGACGCAGCGCGCGTCGCGATGGCGCCGCTGGGCGCGGTGGCGCCGGCGCCGCGGGTGCACCACGCCGAGGTGGCGTGCCTGACGCCGGGGCTGCTGGCGGCGACGCTCGACACCCGCGTCGACGCGGCGGGCCTGGCGGCGCTGGGCTACGTCCTGGCCGACGGTCACTGGTGGCAGCCGGGGCCGGTGCAGGAGGTGAGCGGGCCGTTCGGGCTGGTCACGCGCACGGTGCGCGGCGACGGCGCGAGCGCGCAGGTCGTCTACGACGCCGACCAGCTGGCGGTGGTCGAGACCATCGACGCGCCTGGGCTGTCGACGACGATGACGATCGACTACCGGGTGCTGGCGCCGGCGCAGACCGAGGATCCGAACGGGACGATCGCGCACGCGCGGTTCGACGGGTTCGGGCGGCTGGGCGCGGGCGGCACCGAGGGCCACGTCGGGACCGAGCCGTGGGGCAGCGGCGCGCTGGGCGCGTGGCAGCCGCCGGCGGGCGCGACGACCGCGTCGGTGCTGGCCGATCCGGCGGGGTTCCTGGGGGCGGCGGCGACGGCGACGTGGGTCGATGATCGAGCGTGGGTGCGGGACGGGGCGCCGGTGGCGGAGGTGACGGTGGCGCGGAGCGCGCTGGTGCACGACGGCGCGGGCGGTGGCGACGCGGCGGGGCCGCTGGAGGTGCGGGTGCGGTACCTCGACGGGTTCGGGCGGGTGCTGCAGGAGAAGGTGCGGGTCGAGGCGGGGCCGGCGATCGCGCGGGACGCGGGCGGGCAGGTGATCGTCGACGGGGGCGGGCAGCCGGTGCCGGCGGCGGCGACGACGCGGTGGCGGGTGTCGGGGCACGTGGTCTACGACGCGAAGGGCCAGCCGGGGCGGGTGTACGAGCCGTACTTCTCGGCGAGCGCCGCGTACGAGAGCGACGCGGTGCTCGAGCGGTTCGGAGTGGCGACGGTGACGAGCTACGACGCGGTGGGGCGAGCGGTGCGGGTGGACCTGCCGAACGGGACGTACGCGACGACGACGCCCGGGGCGTGGGCGACGGTGGCGGCGAGCGCGGGGGACAACGTGCTGGACTCGACGTACCGGCTGGTGCGCGAGGGCCGACCGGTGGACGACGCGGAGCGCGTGGCGTACGAGCACGCGGCGGCGCATGCAGGGACGCCGACGGTGACGCACGTCGACGCGCGGGGCACGGCGTGCGCGGTGGTGGCGGTGGGCGACGCGAGCGCGGTGACGCGCGTCGAGCGGTCGGTGACCGACGCGAGCGGGCAGGTGGTGGCGCAGGTGGATCCGCGAGGCCTGACGGCGTTCACGTACGCGCGGGACCTGCGGGGCCGGCCGCTGGCGCAGCAGAGCGTCGACGCCGGCCCGACCTGGGCGCTCGCGGACGCGTACGATCGACCGGTGTGGACCTGGGACGGGCGCGGGTTTGTGATCGCGCGCAGCTTCGATGTCGCGGACCGACCGGTGGCGACGATCGTGCGCGACGGCGCGGCGCTCGACGCGCAGGTCGAGGAGATCAGCTACGGCGACGGCGACGCGGACCTGGCGTCCGCGAAGGCCGCCAACCGGCTGGGGCGGGCGGTACGGGTGCGCGACGGGGCGGGCGAGGTGCGGACGGTGGCGTATGATCCGGCGGGCGCCGTGCGGATCACCGAGCGACAGCTGCGCGTCGACCTCGACGACACCCCCGACTGGCGCGGGGCGGTGGCGCTCGAGGCCGAGGTGCTGACGGCGGCGGCGCGGACCGACGCGCTGGGGCGCGGGGTGTGGACGCGGCTGGTCGACGGGACCGAGCGGCGCGACGGGTACAATCCGGGCGGCGCGCTCGCGAGCGTGCGGGTGACGACGCCGGACGGGGCGCTGGTCGACGTGCCGATCGTCGACGGGCTGGCGCGCGACGCGCACGGGCGGGTGGCGGCGGCGACGCTGGGCAACGGCGTGGGCCAGACCTGGGCGTACGATCCAGCGAGCGGGCGGCTGGTGGCGCAGGACGCGACGCGCGCGGGCCAGGCGCTGCAGGGCCTGCGGTTCACCTACGACGCCGACGGGCGGGTGACCCGGGCGCTCGACCTGGCGCAGGAGGGCGCGGCGGCGCTGGTGCCGGCGGCGGTGAGCGCGCGACGCGACTTCCGGTACGACGCGCACGGGACCAGGCGCTCCTGCCGCACGACTACATCCCCGGGACCGCCGGGACCATCGGCGGCGCGCGGCACCTGTCGCTCAACAACGGCGCCGCGCTCGAGCGGTACACGCAGCTGTTCACGTACGACCCGTCGGGCAACCTGACGCGGATGCAGCACGCCGGCGCCACCGCGAGCTGGTCGACCGACTACTGGGTCGCGAGCGGATCGAACCGCGCGACCGCGGCGCTGGATCCGAACGGCGTGCCGGTGGTGGACCCGGCGGCGATGTTCGACGCCGCGGGCAACATGGTCGCGCTGGCGCACCTGCGCCGGATGGCCTGGAGCTGGCGCGGCTGCCTGACCGAGGCCGTGACCGTCGAGCGCGCCGGCGGGCCCGTCGACGACGGCGAGCGCTACGCGTACGGCGCGGACCGGGTGCGGGTGCGGAAGGTGGCCACGCGGCTGGTCGTCGGCGGGGAGACGCCCGTGGTCGAGACCCGCGAGGTGCTGTACTGCGACGGCGGGCAGGAGCGCGTGCGGGTGCGGCGCGGTGCGACTATCGTGCTCGAGCGCTGGACCACGCACGTCGCCGACGGCGAGCGCCGGGTCGCGGTCGTCGACCGGCACGTCGTGGACACGCTGGGGCGGAGGTGGACGCCATCGGCCCCGCCCGCGTGCGCTACCACCTGACGACGCCGCAGGGCTCGACCGCGCTCGAGCTCGACGCCGCCGGCGCGCTGATCTCGTACGAGGAGTACCTGCCCCACGGCGGCAGCGCCTTCATCGCCGGCGACGACGTCCGCGAGGTCGCCCGGCGGGACGTCCGCTACGCCGGCAAGGAGCGCGACCGCGCCACCGGCCTGGATGCGTACCCGCAGCGGTACTACGCCCCGTGGCTCGGCCGGTGGCTGTCGTGCGATCCGATCGGGCCCAAGGACGGGCTGAACCTGTACGCGTTCGTCGGCGGCGACCCGATCGGGATGGTGGA
>JADJUF010000043.1 GCA_016717005.1 Myxococcales bacterium
GGACAGGAGAAGTGGAAAAAATGACAGACGAAACGACAGCAGTCATGGGACGCGGCTCTCGAGATGTTGCGCTCTCATGTCCCATAGGCGTCCGGGTTCGATCCTGATGATATCGACTTGGCGGCCGGCAAACGGGAAGCCCCTGACTGGCGCAAGCTCGACCGCAGCGACTTGGAGGATCGACAGGTCTGAGGCGTGATTGCATCGCAACTTAACTGGGACCCTCAAGCGACAATGACAGTCGTCGCTGATGCCTGTTACGGCAAAGGACTCGGCCCCATGAAGATGCGATTCGAGACCTTCGAGCAGTGGCTGGAGCAGTTCGCTGAGCGCTACAATGATGAGGTATTCGGAGGTGACGCCGTCCTTCTCTGTGAAGAGGCTCATGGTCGTTCATCACGAAGGCATCTTCGCGATCCTGCTCAAGGCATTCGTGATCGGTTATGCATGCGTCCTCGACGAGAGCCTCCGTTTGGAGACGGTCGTGGTTCCCGTCGGTGACGGGGCCGCTCGACGCGGTCGAGCGCGAGTTCGGCGAGCCGGTGGTGGTGCCGCTGCCGACGGGGAGCGGGAGGCGGCGCCGGGGTGCGCCCAACCCGCAGCTCGATCTGTCGTTCGCGGACATGACCGGCGACGGCATGCAGGACCTGGTGCGGGTGCGGCGGGGGGCAGGTCGAGTACCGGCCGACGCTGGGCAACGGGCGGTTCGGCGACCGCGCGTGGTGATGGACGGGCCCGGCGGTGCCGACCTCAGCGCTCGAGCTGGCGTACGACGACGATCCGGCCGGCGCGCGGCTGATCGGGGTGACGCGGGTCGGGTTCGTCGACGGCGCGCGCGCCGAGACCGCGCCGCTGGTGTTCGCGTACGCGGGCGCGGGGCTCGACGAGACGTTCCTGCCGGCGACGACGACGACGGGCTGACCGCGGCGCGGACGCAGCTGGTCGATCTGTACGGCGAGGGCCTGCCGGGCATCCTCTACCAGGGCGAGCGCGGGTGGCTGTACCAGGCCAACCAGGGCGGCGGACAGTTCGCGGCGCCAGCGGCGGTGGCGGCGCAGCCGAACTTCGAGCGCGGCGTGGCCTTGGCCGACGTCGATCGCGACGGCGACACCGAGCTGGCGGTGACGACGGGGCGCCAGGCCGGGTCGTTCGCGCTCGAGCGCGAGGAGCGGCGCTGGGCGGGGTTCCGGCCGTTCGCGGCGTGGCCCAAGCTCGAGGGCGCGGTCGGGCGCACGTTCTGGGTCGATCTGAACGGCGACGGGCGCAGCGACGCGGTGATCGCGCGCGGCGACGCGCTGGTGTGGTTCCCGTCGGTGACCGGGCCGCTCGACGAGGTCGAGCGCGAGTTCGGCGAGCCGGTGGTGGTGCCGCTGCCGACGGGGGCCGAGGCGGCGCCGGGGTGCGGGCCCAACCCGCAGCTCGATCTGTTCTTCGCGGACATGACCGGCGACGGCATGCAGGACCTGGTGCGGGTGCGGCGGGGGCAGGTCGAGTACTGGCCGGCGCTGGGCAACGGGCGGTTCGGCGATCGGGTGGTGATGGACGGGGCGCCGGCGGTGCCGACGACGTCGGCGTTCGACAGCGCGCGGGTGCGGCTGGTGGATCTGGACGGCAGCGGCACGGCCGACGTGCTCTACCTGGACGACGGGCGGGTGTGGCACTTCCCGAACCTGGGCGGGCGGCGGCTGGGGCGCGGCGCGAGGTCGGGCACCTGCCGGCGTTCGACGGGCGCACCGCGGCGATCGCCGATCTGGCGGGCGACGGGCGGCCGGCGCTGCTGTGGTCGGCGCTGTCGCCGACGCGCACGCAGGCGCTGTCGTACCTGCCGCTCACGCCGGCGACGCCGCCGGGGATGCTGATCGCGGTCGACGACGGCTGCGGTCGGCGCACCGAGCTGACCTGGGGCAACTCGGCGACGCACTACCTGCGCGACGCGGCCGACGGCGTGCCGTGGGAGACGCGGCTGCCGTCGCACCGGCCGGTGGTCGACGCGCGGGTCGGGACGAGCCGGCGTTCGCGCCGCCGCTGTTGACGCGGACCTGGTTTCACCTCGGCACCGCGATGTGGAACCACCACCGGCCGTTCGAGCCGTACGACGGCGACCCGCTGCTGCCGCCGATCGCTCCCCACGTCGAGGCACCGGGCGCGCACCTGCCGGCCGACGCGTCGGCGGCGCTGCGGCTGCTCGCGGGCTCGGTGGTGCGGCGCGAGCGCTGGGCGGTCGACGCCGCCGAGGCGCCGGAGGCAGATCCGTTCGACGTCGAGGAGGCCAGCTACCAGCTGGTGCTGTCGCAGCCGCGGCGCGGGGCACAGCGGCCGGTGTTCGGCGTGGTGCCGCGGGCGCGGCGGGTCGCGACCTACGACGGCGCCGCCGGCGATCCGCGCGTGACCGAGGAGCTGGTGCTGGCGCACGACGCCTGGGGCGCGCCGACGCGCACGGCGCAGGTGGCGTACGCGCGGCGCGGCGCGGTCGACGACGTCGCGCAGGCCCGGACCTGGGTGACGGTCACCGACGCGACCCGCGCCGACGTCGACACCGACGCGCAGTTTCTCCTCGGGGCCGAGGTCGAGACCACGCAGTGCGAGCTGGTGGGCGTGGCGCCGGTCGACGGGCAGCTCGCGCCCGAGGCCCTGACCGCATCGGCGGTCACCGCGGCGCTGGCGACGCCGGCGCCGTTCGAGCAGGCGCTGGATCCAGCGGCGACCGCGCCGGCGGCGAGGCGCCTGGCGTGGCAGCGCACCTATTACTGGGATGCGGCACGCGCCGCGATCGCGCCGCTGGGCGCGGTGGCGCCGGCGCCGCGGGTGCACCACGCCGAGGTGGCGTGCCTGACGCCGGGGCTGCTGGCGGCGACGCTCGACACCCGCGTCGACGCCGCGGGCGTGGCGGCGCTGGGCTACGTGCTGGCCGACGGTCACTGGTGGCAGCCGGGGCCGGTGCAGGAGGTGAGCGGGCCGTTCGGGCTGGTCACGCGCACGGTGCGCGGCGACGGCGCGAGCGCGCAGGTCGTCTACGACGCCGACCAGCTGGCGGTGGTCGAGACCATCGACGCGCTCGGGCTGTCGACGACGATGACGATCGACTACCGGGTGCTGGCGCCGGCGCAGACCGAGGATCCGAACGGGACGATCGCGCACGCGCGGTTCGACGGGTTCGGGCGGCTGGGCGCGGGCGGCACCGAGGGCCACGTCGGGACCGAGCCGTGGGGCAGCGGCGCGCTGGGCGCGTGGCAGCCGCCGGTGGGCGCGACGACCGCGTCGGTGCTGGCGGATCCGGCCGGGTTCCTGGGGGCGGCGGCGACGGCGACGTGGGTCGATGATCGAGCGTGGGTGCGGGACGGGGCGCCGGTGGCGGAGGTGACGGTGGCGCGGAGCGCGCTGGTGTACGACGGCGCGGGCGGCGGCGACGCGGCGGGGCCGCTGGAGGTGCGGGTGCGGTACCTCGACGGGTTCGGGCGGGTGCTGCAGGAGAAGGTGCGGGTCGAGGCGGGGCCGGCGATCGCGCGGGACGCGGGCGGGCAGGTGATCGTCGACGGGGGCGGGCAGCCGGTGCTGGCGGCGGCGGCGACGCGGTGGCGGGTGTCGGGGCACGTGGTCTACGACGCGAAGGGCCAGCCGGGGCGGGTGTACGAGCCGTACTTCTCGGCGAGCGCCGCGTACGAGAGCGACGCGGTGCTCGAGCGGTTCGGGGTGGCGACGGTGACGAGCTACGACGCGGTGGGGCGCGCGGTGCGGGTCGACCTGCCGAACGGGACGTACGCGACGACGACGGCGGGGGCGTGGGCGACGGTGGCGGCGAGCGCGGGGGACAACGTGCTGGGGTCGACGTACCGGCTGGTGCGCGAGGGCCGACCGGTGGACGACGCGGAGCGCGTGGCGTACGAGCACGCGGCGGCGCACGCGGGGACGCCGACGGTGACGCACGTCGACGCGCGCGGCACGGCGTGCGCGGTGGTGGCGGTGGGCGACGCGAGCGCGGCGACGCGCGTCGAGCGGACGGTGACCGACGCGAGCGGGCAGGTGGTGGCGCAGGTGGATCCGCGGGGGCTCGAGGCGTTCACGTACGCGCGGGACCTGCGGGGCCGGCCGCTGGCGCAGAGCAGCGTCGACGCCGGCCCGACCTGGGCGCTGGCGGACGCGTACGATCGACCGGTGTGGACCTGGGACGGGCGCGGGTTCGAGATCGAGCGCAGCTTCGATGTCGCGGACCGGCCGGTGGCGACGATCGTGCGCGATGGCGCAACGCTCGACGCGCAGGTCGAGACCATCGCGTACGGCGATGCCGACGCGGACCTGGCGTCCGCGAAGGCCGCCAACCGGCTGGGGCGGGCGGTGCGAGTGCGCGACGGGGCGGGCGAGGTGCGGACGGTGGCGTATGATCCAGCGGGCGCCGTGCGGACCACCGAGCGACAGCTGCGCGTCGACCTCGACGACACCCCCGACTGGCGCGGGGCGGTGGCGCTCGAGGCCGAGGTGCTGACCGCGGCGGCGCGGACCGACGCGCTGGGGCGCGGGGGTGTGGACGCAGCTGGTCGACGGGACCGAGCGGCGCGACGGGTACCACCCGGGCGGCGCGCTCGCGAGCGTGCGGGTGACGACGCCGGACGGGGCGCTGGTCGACGTGCCGATCGTCGACGGGCTGGCGCGCGACGCGCACGGGCGGGTGGCGGCGGCGACGCTGGGCAACGGCGTGGGCCAGACGTGGGCGTACGATCCGGCGAGCGGGCGGCTGGTGGCGCAGGACGCGGTGCGCGCGGGCCAGGCGCTGCAGGGCCTGCGGTTCACCTACGACGCCGACGGGCGGGTGACGCGGGCGCTCGACCTGGCGCAGGAGGGCGCGGCGGCGCTGGTGCCGGCGGCGGTGAGCGCGCGGCGCGACTTCCGGTACGACGCGCACGGGCGGCTGGTCGAGGCGACCGGGCGCGTGCACCAGGCGCTCCTGCCGCACGACTACATCCCCGGGACCGCCGGGACCATCGGCGGCGCGCGGCACCTGTCGCTCAACAACGGCGCCGCGCTCGAGCGGTACACGCAGCTGTTCACGTACGACCCGTCGGGCAACCTGACGCGGATGCAGCACGCCGGCGCGACCGCGAGCTGGTCGACCGACTACTGGGTCGCGAGCAGCTCGAACCGCGCGACCGCGGCGCTCGATGTCAATGGAGTGCCGGTGGTGGACCCGGCGGCGATGTTCGACGCCGCGGGCAACATGGTCGCGCTGGCGCACCTGCGCCGGATGGCCTGGAGCTGGCGCGGGTGCCTGACCGAGGCCGTGACCGTCGAGCGCGCCGGCGGGCCGGTCGACGACGGCGAGCGCTACGCGTACGGCGCGGACCGGGTGCGGGTCAGGAAGGTGGCGACGCGGCTGGTGGTCGGCGGGGAGACGCCCGTGGTCGAGACCCGCGAGGTGCTGTACCTCGATGGCGGGCAGGAGCGCGTGCGGGTGCGGCGCGGTGCGACCATCGTGCTCGAGCGCTGGACCACGCACGTCGCCGACGGCGAGCGCCGGGTCGCGGTCGTCGACCGGCACGTCGTGGACACGCTGGGGAATGAGGTCGACGCCATCGGCCCCGCGCGCGTGCGGTATCACCTGACGACGCCGCAGGGCTCGACCGCGCTCGAGCTCGACGCCGCCGGCGCGCTGATCTCGTACGAGGAGTACCTGCCCCACGGCGGCAGCGCGTTCATCGCCGGCGACGACGTGCGCGAGGTCGCGCGGCGCGACGTCCGCTACGCCGGCAAGGAGCGCGACCGCGCCACCGGCCTGGACGCCTACCCGCAGCGGTACTACGCGCCGTGGCTGGGCCGGTGGCTGTCGTGCGATCCGATCGGGCCCAAGGACGGGTTGAATCTGTACGCGTTCGTCGGCGGCGATCCGATCGGGATGGTGGATCCGGAGGGGACGGAGAAGCGCCCCACGCAGGGCCACAAGGTCGAAGAGCATGTCGCCGACGTGCCGGCCGAGTTGCGTCCGTTCTACGACTCGCTGCCCGCGGAGACGCAGCGACAGATCACCGAGACGGGCGAAGCGCGGATCTGGGTGAGCCACGACGAGCACGGCGCGGCGACGCCGCGGGTCGTGAGCCGCTCGGAATACGACGCGCTGGTGACCGCGGATGTCGCAGCCGGCAAGGTCGTGCGTGAGGCGAACCTCGCGGATGCGCCCGACCCGTTCCTGCAAGCCTTCGCGGACATGAAGAAGGAGCACGGGGCCGACGCGTTCGTGGACGGGAGCGCGGACTACGGCGATCGCGCACGCACGCGCGCGCAGGAGGGACCGAGAGGGGCGAGCGCAGCCAGCACGGCCACCGCACCGGTCGCGCGCTCGAAGGCGCGGAATGCAACGGCAGGCGCAGGGAGGGGGCGCGCGGAATTCGAGGCGCGGGTGCACGCGGACGCCGACGGCTACGCGAACGCAGATGCAGACGCCCAGGCCAGCCTGGCCGCCTACGCATCCGAGCGTGGAGAGGAGCTGGCTCGTGAGCTGGCCGGGGCGGAGTCAGCCGTGGCGCAAGCCGACGCCCGGCTCGGGGCTGCGACGGCCAGATTCAATGCCGCCGCGCGAAGTGCGCGGAGGTGGGCCCGCGTCGCGGCCGTGAGCCTCGCGGTCCTCGTCGTAGCGACCGCAGGCGCGGCCGCACCTGCCGCGGCATCCGCATCGGCCGGCGTGAGCACGGC
>JADJUF010000044.1 GCA_016717005.1 Myxococcales bacterium
TCGGCGTGTTGATGGCCGCTCGAGTTCGTTGCGTTCTGACCCTCGACGTCGATCGGCCGGATAGTCGCGGCACCGAGGATCGTGCCGTTACGATTCAGGTCAGCGGGACGCCGAAAAAGATCGAGGGCCTCGGATTAGCCGTCCGAGACCCTCAGCTGATGGACGCCGGCTTTGAGTACACGATGCTCGACGCCGGCGCCCTGAGCAACTTCTCGTCCTCGCACCAGGATGCGATGGACACCAGCGACGGGATTCGCGTCGAGAGATGCGCACGCGTGCAGTGCCGATCTTGTTCGGGGGTGTGCCGCCCTTGCTACCGAGGGCAGTGGTACTGCGGCCCGCCCTGCAAGACCGCGGCGCGGACGGAGTCGAAGCGGCGGGCGCGAGCCTGTCACCAGCGGTCGCCCGAGGTGGCCTGGAACAGGGATCAGGCTCAGGTTCATGCCAAGCCCCGGCGCCCCGATCACTGGATCCTGTGACGGTCAAGATGGCGGAGATGATCGACACGGAGGTGGAGGCGCGGGTGGGGCCGAACGCGACGTTTGAAGAGCGGGAGGATGCGGCGGCCGCGATCGCGGTGAGCTGGCCGTGGTGTGCCCGCGCAACGCGTCGCCTCGGGTGTAGGCGGTGCTTCAATGGGGCCGCCGCTCGAGGGCGGCGGAGAGGTTCGCCCCTCGGAGATGCCCGCGATCGTGCCGGCGCTTCAATGGGGCCGCCGCTCGAGGGCGGCGGAGAGCCGAGCCTCGACGACACCGAGGACGCACTTCGCGCTTCAATGGGGCCGCCGCTCGAGGGCGGCGGAGAGCTACTACCGACGGGTCATCGATGCGCAGAACCACATGCTTCAATGGGGCCGCCTGAGCCTCCCCGATTTCGTGGACACCCATCATCCCCCAAACTCCGTCATGATGAACGAGGTGTCCATGAGCCCCAAGAAGCAGAAGCGCCCGCGGCGCAATTTCACGCCCGAGTTCAAGGCCGAGGCGGTGCGCATCGTGCGCACCTCGGGCAAGAGCGTGCACGTGGTCGCGCGCGAGCTCGACCTGACCGAGACCTGCCTGCGGGCCTGGGTGCAACAGGCCCAGGTCGACGCGAAGAAGGACCCACAGGGAGCCCTGACCACCGACGAGCGCGCCGAGCTGGTGCGGCTGCGGCGTGAGCTACGCACGGTCGAGATGGAACGCGACTTCCTAAAAAAAGCGGCGGCGTACTTCGCGAAGGGGCAGTCGTGAAGTGTGCAGCCACCATCACCGCGGGCGCCGCCGAGTTCGCCGTCGCCTTCATCTGCCGCGTGCTCGGCGTGGCACCGTCGGGCTACTACGCCTGGCGACGTCGGCCGCTGTCGGGGCACCTGCCATGACCCGCAAGAAGCCCCCACCCCGGCCCGCCCTCGTGCGCTCCTCGGCAGCCGAGTACCTGACCTTCGTGGCGGCCAGCGGCACGGGCGGCGTCGAGGCGGTCTACGCCGACGAGAACGTGTGGCTCAGCCAGAAGATGATGGCGCAGCTCTACGACGTCGAGGTCCCGACCATCAACTACCACCTGAAGAAGGTCTTCGAGGACGGCGAGCTCGAGGAGGGGGCAGTCCTTCGAAGTTTTCGAATAGCTGCCGCCGACGGCAAGGGCTACGACACCAAGCACTACAACCTGAGCGCCATCATCGCGGTGGGCTACAAGGTCAACTCCGAGCGCGCGGTGCAGTTCCGCAGTGGGCCACGCGCGTCGCCTTTGAGTTCACCATCAAGGGCTTCGCGATGGACGACGAGCGCCTCAAGCGCGGCGGCTCGGTCCTGAGCGACAAGTACTTCGAGGAGCAGCTCCAGCGGGTCCGCGAGATCCGGATGTCGGAGCGCAAGTTCTACCAGAAGACCACCGACATCTACGCGACCGCCGTCGACTACGACGTGACGGCGCAGACCACCAAGCGCTTCTTCGCGACGGTGCAGAACAAGCTGCACTGGGCCATCCACGGGCAGACCGCCGCCGAGGTCATCGTCGACCGAGCCGCCGCGACCAAGGAGCATATGGGGCTGCACACCTGGACCGACGCGCCCCACGGAAAGATCCAGAAGTTCGACGCAGTCGTGGCCAAGAACTACCTGACCGAGCCGGAGCTCGCGCAGCTCTCACGGCTGGTGAACGCCTACCTCGACGTCGCCGAGGACATGGCGCTGCGCAAGCTCCCCATGACCATGCAGGACTGGGAGACGCGGCTGAACCGGTTCCTGGACGCGACCGACCACGCGGTGCTCGCGGACGCCGGCAAGGTGACCGCCGAGATCGCCAAGGCGCACGCCGAGCGAGTTCGAGAAGTACCGCATCGTGCAAGACCGCCTGTTCGAGAGCGACTTCGACCGCGTCGTGGCCCAGACCAAGCGGCTCAGCGAGGGCACGGCGAAGGAGACGCCTCGCAAGGGCAAGAAGCCATGACGCGGGCGCTCCAGGCCGACGACGCCGCCGCCCTCGTCGAGCTCGAGGCCGCCGCGCGCCTGCGGAAGGTGTCCTCCCGGCCGACGCCCACGTCATCGGGGAACCCGTCACGGTCACGCGCGTCCGCGACCCTGGGCTCGCGCGCGTGGGCCTCCTGGCGACCTGCCAGCGCGGTGGCCTAACGTACGAGCTGAGCCTCGCGGACGTGATGTTTCCGGCGGCGAGCGCCGGCGCTGCGCTCGTCGCGCGCTATCGCACCTGGCTCGGCCGGGCGCCGCTCGTGGCGCCGGAGGGCGAGGGTGCCCGCCCGCACAAGATCGCAGGTGACGACATCGTGGTCGGCAAGCCCGTCGACCTGGTCGTGCTCGCGTGCAAGTCGAACGCGCTGCGCTGCCGCCTCCTCGGTTCCGCCCGCGAGGTCACGCTCCGCACGGCGGTGCGCGACGAGATCGCTGGGTCGATCATCACCGTGACGCCGAGGAAGCAGTGGACACACGCGCGGCATCCGTACCTCTCCGGCGACGTGTCGGCCGTGCGGATCGACGCAGCCGTGCTCGGACTCGTGCCGCTCGCGCTGCACCGCGAGGGGGCCCCGCCCGACGCCGTAGGTCGCGACGCGGCCGCAGGCGAGCGCCCGGTGTACCGGCTGGCGCAGGTCGCGCCGCCGAGCGACGACCCGGGCGCGGAGCTCCTCCTCGAGGCGCAGGACCGCATCGATGCGCGTGACTACGCCGAGGCGGACGAGCTGCTGCGCAAGGTGCTCGCGCTCGACCTGCGCCACCTTGACGCGCACGCGTTGCTCGGGGAGCGCAACCTCTCGACCTGGCCCACGCTCGCCCTCCACCACTTCGGGCTGGGCGTCGCCATCGGCTCGCTCACTGTGGGCGAGGATTTCGACGGCGTGCTGCCGTGGGGCCTCGTCGAGAACCGCTGCTTCCTCCGCTGTCTGCATGGGCTCGCGCGTGCGTGCCTGCGCTGCGACCGGCGCGAAGCCGCAGCGGCGGCCTTGCGACGGCTCCTTCGCCTCGATCCGGCGGACCCCCTCAGTGCGCGCGCGTGGCTTGCCGCCGTCGAGGCGGGTCAGACGTGGCGCGAGCTGGAGACGGCGCGGTGAGCGAGTGCCAGTGCGACGAGGTCGTCGCGCTCGATCGCCCGCTGCGGCCCATGCTCCACCCCACCCTGGGCCTCCACCTCGACGGCGCGACGCTCACCGCCGTCGACGACCACGGCGGCCTCGGCACGCCTGCCTGGGGGCCGACCGCGCTCCTGCGCGACCTGGACCTGCGGCTGGCCCTCTCGGGCCCTGCCCCGATGGGGCAGGGGACGGCGACGAACCCTCTCGAAACTCAGATTCAGAATCAGAGCTTGTCAGTTTTTCGGTCGAGCACCGAGCCGCGCGCCGGGCGTCTCGCGTCTCGGAGGGGAGGCTCGTCGGGGCTTGCCCCCGCCGAGGGGAGGCCTGGCGACAGGCCTCCCTGGAAACTCAGTCGTCGTCGGGGCCGTGGTCCATCGGCGCGCGGCCGCGGATGAAGTCGGAGCCGGTGGTCAGGGCGACGTGGAAGTGATCGCGGTGCGCCGAGTTGTAGTTGGGCGTGAGCACGATGTTCCAGACGTCGTCGCCCTTGAGCGCGCAGATCAGCTTGTGCAGCCAGTCGTCCTTGGCGTCCTCGGTGGTCGCGGCGCAGGTGGGCTCGGTCGAGGGATCGATGACCCAGTCGGTCTCGACGGTGTAGGTCGTGTCGTCGGCGTGGACGAACCGCGCCAGGTCGATGGCCTTGGCGTACGCGTGCTGCGACATGCCGCTGGGGCAGTCGGGCGGCGTGCCGGTGCCGATGCAGCGGTAGTTGTAGACGCCGATGTCCTGGACCTCGACGATGCCGCGGCTGCGCCAGTGCGGCGCGGCCTCGACCAGCGAGCGCGCCAGCGTGCAGTCCATGAAGAACCGCGCCCGGGGCGCGCTGTTGCCGAGGTACCGGTACACCATGCCGTTGATCGGCGTCGTGACCGTGACCGGATCGGCGACGCCCTGGTTGGCGGGGCCGACCGTGCAGGCGACGCCGTAGTGATCGAGCCAGGCGCGGCAGCTCGCCAGCTCCGGGATCGTCGACCATGACGTCGATCGTCGCGGTCGCCAGGGTGGCGCCGACGGCGTCCTTGGCGGTGGCGGTGAGCGTGGTCGTGCCCAGCTCGGTCAGGTAGCCGTCGAGCGCGCCGGTCGCGTCGGCGGCGCCGAGCGCGCGGTCGTCGGCGGTGACCTCGACGGTCGCGACGTCGCCGGTGATCGCGAGCTGCACCGCCAGCGGCGCCGCGACCCAGCCGTCGGTCGGCTCGAGCATGTCGCGCACCAGCGTCGCGCCGGCCGCCGGCTCGGTGAACGCCAGGGTCACCGGCGTCGGAACGTCGTCGTCATCACCGCCGCCACCGCACCCGAGGATCGACACGGTCAGGAACATGGCGAGGGGAGCGCGCATCGGCGCCATTGAAACCACCCGAGCCGTGCCGCGTCAAGTCGAAAAGGGTTCGACCGTCGAACAGGTGTGTATGCAATCGGGATCATAGGAAGCTTTAACCGATTCCGGCTCCGGCTCCGGCCCGGTCCGGCTTCCGGCTCCGGCTCGCTCGGGTTCCGGCTCCGGCTCCGGCTCCGGCTCCGGGTCCGGGTCCGGCTCCGGCTCCGGCTCCGGGGCCGGCTCGGGCTCCGGCTCGGGGTCCGGCTCGCGGCGCCCGGGCTCCGGCTCCGGTGACCCGATCGGCTGCAACCGTCGGGTAGCAAGGTCGTTACTCGGGGTGAGCACGATCGCGTCCGGTTCGAGCGCAAGGTGTCGCGCATGAAGCAAACGCTCGCGCTCGTCACGGTGCTGGCACCTGGGCTGGCGCTCGCCCAGCCGTTCGATGACCAGCCGATGGCCGACCCGCCGGTCGAGGCCGAGCCGCCGCCGGTCGACCCCGCGCCCGAGGTCGCGCCGCCGCCCGCCGACGGGTCGAGCGTCAAGGTCAGCTACGACAAGGGCCTCACGTTCGAGACCGCTGACGACAGCTACGAGCTCAAGATCGGCATCCGGACCCAGTTCCGGTTCGAGACCGTGCGCAAGGACGACGGCGACGTCGAGTTCGAGAGCCGGTTCTTGGTGCCGCGGCTGCGCCTGCAGCTCGAGGGGCACGCGTTCGGCAAGCCCAACGCGTACAAGGTCGAGTTCGACATGGCCAACAAAGGGCTACGCGGTGCCTGGGGACTTCTACGTCGAGCACGCGTTCGCCAAGGACCTGCGCCTGCGCGCCGGCCAGTGGAAGAAGCCGTTCAACCGCGCCGAGATCGTCAGCGACTTCGGCAGCGAGTTCCTCGAGCGGTCGCTCGAGAACGAGTTCTCCGGCGCCGGCCGCGACCTCGGCGTCGCGGTGCACAACAACTACGAGAAGTCGCCCGATGGCCTCGAGTGGGCGGTCGGCATCTTCAACGCGTCGGGCGACAAGCCGGGCGGCGGCGTGACCTGCGAGCCGGGCCCGTTGCCGACCGACCCGCCGGACTGCAGCTCGAGCCTGCCGAGCAACGTGCCGACCGACTTCGGCCCGACGCTGGTGGCCCGCGCCGGCTGGAACTCCGGCGGCATCAAGGGCTACAGCGAGGGCGATCTCGAGGGCGGGCCGCTGCGGTACGCCGTCGGCGTCAGCTACCGCGTCAACCCGCGCGACTTCGACAAGGACGCGATGGACAACCTGATGATCCAGCACGTGGTCGCGCTCGACGCGATGGTCAAGGTCGAGGGCCTCGGCATCTCGGGCGCGGTCGCGCTCAAGAAGGACGGCGAGGGTGACGCCGAGATCGCCTTCACGGCCAGGTCGGCTACATGCTCATGCCCAAGCAGTCCTCGGCGCGGTCCGGTTCGCC
This sequence comes from Myxococcales bacterium, assembly GCA_016717005.1. Taxonomy (NCBI): domain Bacteria; kingdom Pseudomonadati; phylum Myxococcota; class Myxococcia; order Myxococcales; species Myxococcales bacterium. The sequence continues at coordinate 6,317 of JADJUF010000044.1, forward strand.
CAGGTGCCCGAGGGCGACGAGTATAAGCAGGAGCCCTCGGCGGCGTCGACTGGTTCTTCCACGGCCACAGCCTCGTGGGATGCGCGACGCGGGCGTCATCCACACCACCGCCCCGGAGCGGCGGCACCGCGACGACCGACCTGCAGGTCCGGTCGCAGATCCAGATGGTCCTCTCACCCGATCCGCGGGCTGACGTCGGGTCAGGCGGGCGGCGGGGAACGCGCCGCGGGCCGCGGACGCCGTAGATGGCGGTCGCTCGACGTGACGATCGACCAGAGTGGCGGTGCCGACGCGGTCGTGCGGCGGGGGCAGGCGCACTGACATCCAGGCCCGCGTCCGGGTCCACCACGACGGCCGCGGTGGCGGGGGCGTCGGGGCCGCGGTCGGCCGCGGCGATCACCAGGACCTCGGCGCGGTCGCGCGTGAGCTTGATGCGGACGAACTCGGCGTAGTCGACGACGCGCGCGGCGCCGTCGGCCCGCTGCCGTGGCCGTTCCACTGCAAGCACAAGAGCAGGTACCAGCCGAACACCAGGCACGTGAAGTAGGCGCCAGTATGCGGTCAGAGCAGCGCCAGCGCTGGCGGCGGCGCAGGTCTGCCCCGGCGGGCATGGCGACGATCGGACCACGACGGCGCCGAGGAGCACCACGGCCAGCGCGAGCAGCCCGAACCGACGTCGCCACACCCGCCGGCCCAGGATCCACCTCGCCACGGGCGTGACCAGCCGGTAGAAGACGACCACGCCGATCATGGCGACGTGCCAGCCGCCGGCGGCGATCACGCGCGTCCACGCGTACGGCAACCACACGATCAACGCCCGCGACCAGCGCCGAGCGTGAAGGCGACGCGCGCCCCACGGCGCCGGCTGGGCCAGCGGCGGCGTCGCGTCGGTGCGCCCGACGGTCCGCGGCGCCGGCGCGACGGCGGCGCCGAGCGCCATCATCCCCATCAGCACCAGGCCGACCACCACGTACAGCGGCAGGAACCCGTCGGCGGCGGCGCGCAGGCCGCACGACGTGTACCCGACGTAGAGCAGGCCGCCCCAGATGGCGACGACGGCGAGCCACACCGGGCCAGTCAGCACCGCGACCTCGACGTTGTCGCGGTTGGCGCCCAGCAGCGCGGTCAGGCCGCGCACCCAGCCGCGTCGCACGCCGCGGCGCAGCCACGCCTGGTAGCGGGCTCGACGCGACGCGCGCCCTCGTCGGGTGCGTCGGCGGCGCTCGATCAGCGCGTCGCCGAGCGCGGGCGGGCGCGGGCCGTGGCGCAACCAGCGCGTGAGGAGGCGCGCACCGATGATGGCGCTGATGCCGACGACCGTGGCGACCATCGCGGCGAGCACGACCAGGAAGTGCGTGCGCGCCCCGCTCGGGTCGGCCGACAGGGTCGAGCAGCGGCACGTCGAGCACGTTGACCGGCTCATCGCCGCGCCGACCGGCCAGGTAGGTGAGGCCGAAGCACAGGAGCGCGACCGCGGTGCCGGCGAGCCCGACCGCCCCGCCCTGGAACCCGGCAATCGGCCGCATCAGGCGCCCGCCGATCGCTTGCACGGAGGCCGCGGCCGGTGGCCACTACCGCCGCGGCGCGGTCCCGCCGAGCCGGACCTGCCCCGGGTGATGGAACGCGCCGCCGAGGCCCGAGACCACCGACGCGTAGCGGGGCTGCTCGGGCGTCTCGTTGGGCGCCGCGGCCCGGTTGCTGGCCGCGGGGTTGCTCGCCGCGACCGACTCGCTCGCGGTCGCGCTCGTCGGCGCGCTCGGCGCGGCGTCGATCGCGACCAGGCCGACCTGGACCGCCAGCGCCGCCGCGGCGTCGTCGGCCTCGACCCGGCCCTCGACGTCCTTGCCCCAGTAGCGCTCGTAGACGTGGGCGTCGCCGGACAGATCGAGCCGCAGCTCGGTGTCGCCGAGGAGCCGCCCTCGCGCAGGAACGGCTGTGCGTGCGCCGGGCCCAGGCCGACCTGTTCGAACACCGCGGCTAGCTCGGCGGCGGCGTGCGACGGGCCGTGATAGACGACCGCCGGGCGCGACGTCACGACGATGCGCGCGGGCCGATCGGTCGTCGACGCCGTCGACTTTCGGCCAGCTCGCGGAAGTACGCCGCCTGACGCGCGTCGACGCCGCGGAACCCGACGTCGAGCCCCCAGAGCTGCCAGCCGAACGCCAGATCGAGCGCGAAGTACGACGCGCCGCTGGCGCTGGTAGCCGGGCAAGGTGACCAACGGCGGCTGCGGCGGGTGCGCCTGCGGCGGCTGCGGTGGGTGCGGCTGCGGCTGCGGCGGGTGCGCCTGCGGCGGCGGGGCCCGGAACATCTGGACGTGCCCGGCGAGCGAGTTGTAGTAGTCGTGGTTGCCCGGGATGGCGACGAGCGGCACGTCCTGGGTCACCGCGACGCCCGCCGCCCGCAGATCCTGGCGCGCCCAGGCGAACGGCGCCCGCATCCGGCGCCGCAGCGTGTCGGCGTCGGACACCGGTAGGCGGTGTCGCCGCCGATCACCAGCACCTGGCCGCGCGGCAGCGTCACGCTCGGTCGCCGGGCCGGCCGCTCGCCGGGCGGCGCAGCGTCCGCCCGGTCATCCGCCGGCGTGTACACGTCGAGCGTCGGGCGCTGCAGCAGGTGCGCGAGGCGGTAGACCAGCAGCGGCGAGTCGCCAGTGTCGGCCAGGAAGTCGAGCCAGACGCAGTCGGCGCCGTCGACCGGGGCGATCTTGATCGGTGGGCCGGGCTCCATCCAGTCGCGCACGTCGGCCTCGGTCAGGCCCGAGGCGATCATGTCGCGCAGCGAGGCGGTCAGCTGGGTGCCGAGCAGCCACGCGGTCGGCAGCTCCCAGTCGCGCACCGACGTCGGTCGGCAGGTCCTCGGGCAGCGCCTCTCGTCTCCGTCACGATCACCCGGATCGCGCCTGCCGCATCATCGCCCCACTTCTCGGGTCGCAATTTCGAGCGCGGGCGACCGCTCAGCCGGTGACGCGGCCGAACAGCACCGTCGTCGGCATGAGCCAGGGGCTGTCGAGGCCGATCCAGCCGTAGTGCGTGACCACGCCGTGGGCGTCGGTCACGAAACAGCATCGTGCCGATCCCGAACCCGCCGTCCTCGTCGGAGGCCCGGCGATCGTCGCCGTGGCCGCCGCGGGTCGAGTCGGCGATCCGGACCGCGAACGCCCCGGGCCAGCCCGGCAGCGCCACCGGCGGCCCGACGATGACGCCGACGTGCCCGGTGATCTTCGACGTCGACACCGGCGAGCGCAGGAACGCGAACAGATCGCCCGGGCGCGCGTCGGCCACGTGGGCGAGGCGCTGCCAGCCGCCGCGGCTCGTGCCGACCGGGGCGCGGGCGATCGCGCGGTAGTAGTCGCGGGCGACCGGGCGGGCGCTGGCGATCGCGGCCCGGCCCGTGGCGCGCTGCGCTTGAGCAGCCACGTCGTCATGCCCGAGCAGTCCCAGCGGTAGGTGCCGGCGCGCTCGTCGACCTGGGTGCGCGCCTGGTAGGTCGAGTCGGTGAGCGTGGCCTCGATCCGCGCGAGCCGCGCCAGCACGCGCCCGCCCGCGCGCGAGCCCGCGTCGGCGGGATCCAGGCTCTGGCGCACCGCGACGGCGCCGCGATCGAAGGGGCGGACCTCGCCGATCGCGGCCGGGTCGGCGCGGCCGGGCGTGGGCCGGGCGGCGCAGGCGAGCAGGACGACGGCGGCCAGGCCCAGGTAGCGCATCGCCCTCGAGCGTACGGCATGGCCGCCGCCGTTCAAGGCCGGACACGTCAGGGCCCGCGCGTGAACAAGTCGATCGAGGATCGCGGACGAGGCGCCCGGATGGCAAGGCGACGGCGAGGACCGGAGGGGAGCGTCCTCGTTGGACGTGACCCGAGGACCGGAGCCGGCAACGCAGCCAGCCGGGATGGATCGGCCGCGAGACCGACCGAGTTGTTCACGCGCGGGCCCTAGGGTCCGTGTCAGGTGCTGGCGGGCAGCCGGGGCCGGCCCATCGACCGGGCGGCGATCCAGACGATCATGCGGCGCGGCACGAACCGCAGCGTCCACATGCCGATCTTGTTGGGCACGCCGGCGACGACGTTGCGGCGCCAGCCGAGCAGCGCGCGCAGGCCGATCGCGGCGCAGCGATCGGCGCTCATGAACGCGAACGCCCTCATCCAGCCGGGGACGGTCTGGCCCGCGACCAGGTGGAACTCGGTGACGGTCCCGCCCGGGCACAGGCAACACACCCGCACGCCGCGCGGGGCCAGCTCGTGGGCGATCGCCTCGGTGAAGTCGCGGACGTAGGCCTTGCCGGCGGAGTAGGTGGCGTAGGTCGGGGCCGGCGTGTACGCGCCGATCGAGGCGACGTTGAGGATGTGCCCGCGCCCGCGCGCGGCCATCGCCTGCCCGAACCGGTGCGACAGCTCGGTCAGCGTGACGATGTTGAGCTGGAGCTGCTGCGCGACCCGGCCCCAGGCCTGCTCGACGAAGTACTGGTGCTCGCCGAAGCCGGCGTTATTGACGAGCACGTCGACGGGGTGGCCGGCGTCCTCGGTGCGCGCGAACAGCGCCGCGGCCGCGGTCGGGGTCGCCAGGTCGAGCGCGATCACCGTGACCTCGACCTGGTGGGCGGCCTTGACGGCCGCGGCCAGGGCCTCGAGCTCGGCCTCGCGGCGGGCGACGACGATCAGGTTGGCGCCGCGGGCGGCGAGCTGACGCGCGAGCGCCGCGCCGATGCCGCTCGAAGCGCCGGTGACGAGGGCGGTCTTGCCGCGGAGGTCGGTGGCCATGGCGCGAGGCTACACCTCGCCGGGGCTCAGCCGGGCGGCGGCGTCGCGATGAGCCGCGCGAGCGTCGCCACCAGCTCGTCGACCGAGAACGGCTTGGGCAGCACGTTGACGTCGGCGCGATCGACGAACGCGCGCGTGCGCGGCGACACCGCGCCGCCGGTGATGAACACCATCCGCGTCGCCAGCGCCGGGCGCCGCCGGGTCAGCTCGTCGTGGACGGCGACGCCGTCGCGGCCCGGCATCATCAGGTCGCAGACGATCGCGTCGAACTCGGCCGCGAGCGCGTGGTCGATCCCGGCCTGCCCCCCGCTGGCCTCGACCACGGCGAAGCCCTGGTCGGCGAGCATGTTGGCCACGACCCGCCGGACCACGGGCTCGTCGTCGATGATCAAGACCCGGTGGCGGGCGTCGGGCGCGGGGCCACCGTCGGCGGCGACCGGCGCGGCCGGCGGTGGCGCGGTCGGCGCCGCCGGACCCGCGACGAGCGTGACCGCGACCGGCGGCGCCGGCGGCAAGACCACCGCGAACGTCGTGCCGTGACCGAGCGTCGACTCGATGTCGATCCGACCGCGCATCGACGTCACGATGCTCTGGCACACCGACAGGCCGAGGCCGGTGCCCTCGCCGGGCGCCTTGGTCGTGAAGAACGGATCGAACAGTCGTGGCAACAGGTCGGGCGCGATCCCCGAGCCGTTGTCGACCACCTCGATCGCGGCCTAGCCGCTGGGCCGTCGCCGGGTCCGGACCACGATCGAGTTGGCGGAGGTCGGGCGCGCAGGCATCGCGTGGCTGGCGTTGACGATCAGGTTGATCAGCACCTGGCCCAGGCGCGACTCGTTGACCAGCACGGTCGGCGTGTCGGCGTCGTAGTCGGTGGTCACCGCGGCCTGGTGGCGGACGACCGACGACACCAGCCGGATCGCCGCGTCGGCCACCGTGCGCACGTCGACGCGCACCAGCTGCTCCTGCTCGGGCCGCGCGAACGCGCGCAGGTCGGCGACGACGTCGCGGATCCGGCCCAGGCCCTCGCGCACCTGCGCCAGCGACTCGAGCATGGCCGGCGTGAGGCTGGCGGTGTCACCCAGGCGCATGCGGATCAGGTCGACGTTGCCGAGCACGTAGGTGAGCGGGTTGTTGATCTCGTGGGCGACGCCGGCCGCGAGCGTGCCGGCCGCGATCAGGCGATCGGCCAAGCGCAGGCGGGCGTCGACGAGCCGCTGCTCGCTCAGATCGGCCAGGGTGCCGAACATCTGGAAGGTGCGGCCGCCGGCGCCCGGCACCGCGCGCCCCTTGGTCTGGACCCAGCTGAGCTCGCCGGTCGGACGCACCAGCCGGTACTCCATCTGGCACGGCGCGCCGCGCGCGATCGCGTCGGTCATCGTCGCCGCGACCCGGGCGCGATCGTCTGGGTGGATCCGCTCGGTCCAGATCGCGGTCTCGATCTCGACGTCGCCGGGCAGCCGAGGATCTGCCCGAGGCCCTCGGAGATCCAGACCCGGCGCGTGTCCGGATCCCAGCGCCACAGGCCGACCCGCCCGGCGTCGAGCGCCAGGCCCAGCCAGGCCTCACGCTCGCGCAGCTCGCTGGCCGCGCGCTCGGTCTCCGCCAGCTGCCGGGCGAGCGCCTGGTTCTGGCTGGCGATCTCGGTCGCCTGCTGCTCGAGCTCGTCGAGCGCGGCGGCCGCGCCGGCGGCGAGGCGCAGGACCCGGCGGGCCCGGGACAGCAGGCCGCGCTCGCGCGGCAGCACGAGGTCGTAGGTGGCGAGGTGGGGCGTCGCGGCGGGATCGATCGTGACCGTCGCCGGCGGCAGGTCGTGCAGGGTGGGCAGGTTGCGCAGGATCCCGGCGACGAACCGCAAGGTCGGCAGCGAGCCGGCCTGGCCCGGGTCGATCGCGACCGTGAAGCGGGCGCGGCCGTCGCGGCGCGGCTCGAACCGCGCGGTCATGACCATCAGGTGCCGGCCCAGGCCCCAGCGCGCGAACAGCGCGTAGACGTCGTGCAGCGACAGGAAGGTGTTGGCGATCCGGACGAACGGGTGGCCCGTCCGCGCGCCGGCCCCGGCCACGAACAGCCGCTCGAGCTCGGCCGGCCCGCACGCGGCCTCGACCCGGTCCATCATCTCGACCCAGGTGCTCCACGGCACCCGGCCCGCGCGGGCCCGCACCTGGGCGGTCGTGATCGGCAGCCGCGCCCACAGCGTCTCCGCGTCGAGGCCGCGCTGCTCGACCACGTCGAGCAACAGCGCCGCCGTCTGCGCACTGACCTCGTTCACCGCTCTCGACTGTATCGCCATCCGGGGCCGGGGCGCGACCGGAGGGGCCCGTCACTCGATCATCGCGACCGCGCGGGCGTCGAGCTCGGCCTCCTCGGCCAGGCGCCGCAGGACGTCGACGAAACTCACGATTCCGACCGGGACCCCGTCGGCGTCGACGATCGGCACCGCGCCGATGCGGTGGTCGACGATGTGGCGGGCGACCACCCCGAGCTCGTCGTCGGGGTTCGCCGTGACCGGCGCTGGGGTCACGCGATCGTGGCGACCGGCGCGTCGAGCGCCGGGGCCGGCGCGCCGGCGTCGTTGCCGATCATCGGGCCGCGCAGATCGCGATCGCTGACGATCCCGACCAGGCGGCCGGTCTGGTCGACCAACGGCAGGTGCCGGAGGCCGCGGGCCACCATCAGCGCGGCGGCGGCGCCGGCGGTCGCCGTGGTCAGGATGGTCGCGGGCTGCGGGGTCATGATGTGGGCGATGCGGGTCATGGCGGCGACCCCACTGTCGCGCTCGCCGCGCGGCGGCGCAAGCCGTCCGAGGGCCCGGCCCGGCCCGGTCGCGCGCCGCGGCCGGCGGGGGTTGACGGCGGTGGCGGGGCGGGATCCGTCGGCTTGACGACCGACTGATATGGAGATATGTAAATATGATGTTGTCATCGGTCGAGGCCGCGGATCTGCGCCCGTACTCGCGCGCCTTCCGGGCGCTGGGCGACGAGACCCGGCTCCGGATCGTCGCGCTGCTCAGCCACGGCGAGCTGTGCGTCTGCCACGTCGAGCAGGCGCTCGGGCTCTCCCAGCCGACCGTGTCGCGCAGCATGGGCATCCTGCGCGCGGCCGGGCTGGTCGACGGTCGCCGCGACGGCAGCTGGGTCTACCGGCTGGTGCCCCAGGCCGTGCCGGCGCTGCAGGCCGTGATCGACGGGCTCGCCGAGGTGTTCGCCACGCCCCGGGTGCTGCAACGACCTCGTGCGCCTGAAGAAGGCGTGCGGCCCCGACGCCTGCCGCTGACCGCGCCGCGATCGGATCCACCATGGCCGCCGCCGACGTTGGGCTCGCGCACAAGCTGTCGTTCCTCGACCGCTACCTGACGCTCTGGATCTTCCTGGCGATGGGCCTCGGCGTCGGGCTCGGGTCGGCCGCGCCCGGGGTCACCGCCGGGCTCCAGCGGCTCAGCGTCGGCGCGACGTCGGTGCCGATCGCGATCGGGCTCATCCTGATGATGTTCCCGCCGCTGGCCAAGGTCCGCTACGAGGAGCTGGGCAAGGTGTTCCGCAACAAGCGGGTGCTGACGCTGTCGCTGGTCCAGAACTGGGTCATCGGCCCGGTGCTCATGTTCGCCCTGGCGGTGCTGTTCCTGCGCGATCACCCCGCCTACATGCTCGGCCTGGTCTTGATCGGCCTCGCGCGCTGCATCGCGATGGTGCTCGTCTGGAACGAGCTCGCGCACGGCGACCCCGAGTACTGCGCCGGGCTGGTCGCCCTCAACTCGATCTTCCAGGTGCTGTTCTTCTCGGTCTACGCGTACGTGTTCGCGACCGTGCTCCCCGGGATGGCTGGGGCTCGAGACCGTCGCGGTCAGATCACGATCGGCCAGATCGCGCGCAGCGTCGCGATCTACCTCGGCATCCCGTTCGCGGCCGGCTTCCTGACCCGGCGGGCGCTGGTCCGGGCCCGCGGGCGGGCGTGGTACGAGGCCGAGTTCCTGCCGCGGATCGGGCCGATCACGCTGGTGGCGCTGTTGTTCACGATCGTCGTGATGTTCTCGCTGCAGGGCGAGGCCATCCTCGACCGCCCGCTCGACGTCGTGCGGATCGCGATCCCGCTGCTGATCTACTTCGTCGTGATGTTCGTGGCGTCGCTCGCGCTGAGCAAGCGCTTCGGCGCGACCTACCCCCAGGCCGCGACGCTGTCGTTCACCGCGGCGTCGAACAACTTCGAGCTGGCGATCGCGGTCGCGGTCGCGACGTTCGGCATCGACAGCGGCGCCGCGCTCGCCGCGGTCATCGGGCCGCTGGTCGAGGTGCCGGCCCTGATCGGCCTGGTCCACGTCGCGCTGTGGGCCCGCCGGCGCTACTTCACCCCGGACCAGTGCTCGACCGGAAAACGTGACAAGCCCGGAGGCCCCATGACGCTCGGTCCCGCGCGCATCCTGTTCCTGTGCGTGGCCAACTCGGCCCGCAGCCAGATGGCCGAGGCGCTCGCCCGGCAGCCCTGGGCGACCGCGCGATCGTCAGAGCGCCGGCAGCCGGCCGAGCCACGTCAACCCGTACGCGATCGAGGTCATGGCCGAGCTCGGCGCCGACCTGACGGCCCACGCGCTCGAAGTCGGTCGAGCACGATCGATCCGGCCTCCGGTCGACACGGTGATCACGCTGTCCGCGCCGAGGAGGTGTGCCCGGTCTTGCTCGGCGGCGCCCGACGCCTGCACTGGCCGATCGCCGATCCGGCCAGCGACGATCCGACGCGCTGTCGGGCGACGACCTGCGCGCGCGGTTCCGGGCCGCCCGCGATCAGCTGCGCGGGCGGATCGAGGTCCTGGCGGCGCTGCTCGACGTGCCGGCCGGGCCGCGGGCCACCGAGTTCCACGCCAGCGTGCGCGTGAAGGACCTCGCACGGAGCACGCGGTTCTACGCCTGGCTGCTCGGCGCCCCGCCGCGGACCTGGACCCACCGCTACGCGACCTTCGTCGTGCCCGAGCTGCGCACCAACTTCGTCGTCGTCGTCGCCGACGGCCACGACCTCCACCACGACACGCTCTACCACCTCGGCGTCGAGGTCGCCGATCGCGCCGCGGTCGTGCGCGCCCACGCGCTGGCCCTGGAGCTCGGCGCGGGCGTGACCAAGCCGCCGCGCACGACCTGGCGCGGCACGCCGCTGCACGAGCTGTGGCTGCGCGACCCCCGACGGCAACCTCGTCGGGATCTACGCCCGCCTGACCGACGCCAGGCTGGCCGCCGCGCCGCCCGACCTCGAGCCGACCGCGCTGACCTGAGCGCGGGCCGAGGCGCTTCGGCGCCGCTCCGAACCGACGCGCAGGTCAGCGGCGCGCCATGCGGTAGGCCGGGACGTGACATCGTCGACGGTGACGGCGGGCCGACCTCGGTGGGTTGCCACGACGGCCGCAGGATCCCGCTCGTGACGCCGCTGATCGAGCCCGGGGCCGCGCGCGCCCATCAGCGGGCGTCCGTGCTCGACCGCCCGCGCCTGGTCGGCCGCGCCGCGCTGCCGCGCGCGCGCGGTGCCCCCGAGGTGACGGGCGGGCGGCGCAGCGTCCGCGGTGGCAAGTCGGCGTTCGCGCCTCGGACGCGCTCGGGTGGGGACCCCTGGCGCTCGAGATGCTGACCTGACCTGGATGAGACCGCGGACTTCGGCGCACCCGCTGCGCCTGCCTGGCCGTGGCGACAGGGCGGCTGCGCGTCAGAACCCGACGTTGGCCCCGAGCCGGTACGCAGGTCGTTGATCAGCTTAGCCTCGCCGCGCTTGAGCATCGGACCGAGCCCTGAGCTAAGCGTCGTGGCCCCAGCCGTAGTAGCTGGCGCCCAGGGTCAGCTCTCACTGGCGACCAGATCGTCGACGGGCGTCGACGAGGGGCGAAGCGGGCGACGGCCTGCCAGGGTCGGCTTGATGCGTAGCCGGCCTGGGTAGGGAAGCCGATGTACGCCGCTCCTGATCCGAGCGGGTGGACGCTCAGTCTGGCGGGTCATCGCGCATAGCCGCCGGTCGACGAGAAGCCCTGGGCCTTGACGATGTAGTCGAGCCCGAACTTGTCGTTCGAGGTGGTGTCCTTGTCGAAGTTGGTCTCCGCCCCGAAGCTGGCGGCGGCCGGCGCAGCGGGCCGCCGTCGAGGTCGGCCTCGCTGTAGCCCGGCCAGCGCCGCCGGAGTTGGAGCCCGACGCGGCCGATGAACACCGGCTTGAACCTCGGCCGGGACGTTGGTGACGCTGATGATCGGCTCGTCGGCCGGCCCGGCCTTGACCTCGAACTGGGCGGCGTCGCCGGTCCCGTTCCAGACGCCGACGGTCCACTCGATCTCCGGCGACTCCTCGTAGCCGTTGGATGCGACGCCGATGTCGCGGCCGGCGCCGAAGATCTTGTCGGTGATCGAGCGATCGGTCAGCTCGAGCTTGCCGCTCGAGGTATTCTGCCAGCGCGAACGGGCGCTTCCACTGGCGGCGCGGAACCACAGGTCGCCGCTCAGGCGCGTCGACGAAGGAAGTCCTGGCGACGGGTTGCCCTGGGCGAAGTCGGGCTGGAACTTGTAGCGGAGGTCGTCGCCGTGGAGGTTGCCCTCGAGCACGATCCGGGCGCGGCGGATCTCGGGAACGCGCCCTTGACCTCCTTCTCACCGGTCGCGACCCGGGTCATGTAGAGGTACGGCTCGGCCCGGGCCTTGAGCTGAGCGAGAACGCACCGTCGTCGCTCTTGATGGAAGCCCTTGGCGGAGCCGGCGTTTGCCGGTGGCGCTTGGCCTGGGCCGGCGCCTCGTCCGGCGGCGGATCGTCGGGCGGCGGCTCGTCGGTCTCGGTCGTCGGGGCCGATCACCCCCGTCGGTCCGTGGACGGTGCCGCCGGATCTCGGTCCGTCCTCGTCGGTGGGCTGCGCGCGCGCGAAACGTCGCTCAGCGAGAGAAATGTGGCGGCGGTGAACAGTCCTGCAGAGGTGCGAGCTCATCGTGCCCGCAAGGGTACGGTTCGCGCGGGGCGCGCTGTTCGCGCGGGCCGGGTCGCGGCGGTTGCCCCGGTCGCGCCGGTCGCGTCGGTCGCCTGGCGGTCGGTCGCGTCGGTCGCGTCTGCGTGTCGGCGTACTTCGCTCGGTCGAGCATTGATCCGGGCGACGGAAGTCTCGCGTCGTGGAGACGCGGCTCGCGCGGCTCGTCGGAGCGCGGCCCGTCGGAGCGCGCGGCTCGTCGGCGCGCGCGGCCCGTCGGAGCGCGCGGGAGCTCTCGGGGCTCGGCCCGCGGGGCCCGTCGACGCTTGACCCTCGAGGTGCGGACCTGGGCCGGGCGAGGACCCGGACCTCCGGGTACCCCCTGCACCTGCCGTGGCAGGGTGAGGCCACGGACCTCGGCCCTGTAGCTGCCTCGTGCAGTCGAGACCACGGCGCACCATCGGACTGTTCTCGCAGTCGGCAAGCGGCGAGGTCCGTGGTCCCGCCCGGCCCAGGCAAGTACAAGGCACCGAGGTCCGTCTCGCCCGACCAGGCATGCGCAGGGATACGCAGAGGTCCGTGGTCTCGACTGCTCCAGGCAGGTGCAGAGGATCGGCCTTCGATGGCGGCGCTCGGTGCTCATATTTGATTATGGCATATATAGCAACGGACCCGGAATCGGTCAAGTCCCCGTCGAGGGTCCGGCCCAGAGAGGTTGGTAACCGCCTCGACGCCGTCGCACCGCTCGCGCAGGCGTCCGCCGCAGGCTCGCGCGGGCAACTGCTCTGCCGCTGCTCACGCCGCTCGCAGCAGGCGTCCGTTCAGTGTCGCCGACGCCGACGCCGTCGCCGTCGCCTGTCGCGCAGGCGTCTGGCCCCGACGCCGGACGTCGGGCCTGTGGGCCGCAGCGCGCGCTGGCGCCGTGCTCTGCCAGCGTGCTGGCGCTGCGTGGCGCGGCTGTCGCGCCGCCTGCGCCGCTTTCGCGCAGGCATCTGCCCCCTGACGCCGACGGCGACGCCGCCCGCGCAGGCGTCCGCCCCGGACAGCCGACGCCGACGTCGGGCTCGGGGCCGCAGCGCGCTGGCGCTGTGCTCGCGCGGCATCCTCCCGTCGCCGACGCCGACGCCGTCGCCGTCGCCCGCCTCGCGCAGGCGCGCCTGACGCCGACGTGTCGGGCTCGCGGGCTGCAGCGCGCGCTGGCGCTGTGCTCGCCAGCGTGCCAGTGCCGCGGCGCGGCGACGCC
>JADJUF010000045.1 GCA_016717005.1 Myxococcales bacterium
GGCCACATGGCGATCGCCCAGGTCCGGCCCCGGCACATCCGCGACCTGATGACCGCGATCGGCAACAAGACCAGCGAGGCGCCCAAGTGCAAGGGCGAGCGGCTGGCGCCGCGGACCGTGCTGCACGTGTTCTCGACCCTGCGCCTGATGTTCAAGGGCGCGGTCATCGACGAGCACATCGACGCCAGCCCCGTGGTGGTCGAGGCCGGCACCCTGCCCGCCAACGTCGACAAGGATCCCGAGTGGCGGTCCACCGCGATCTTCGAGCGCGACGAGCTGATCGCGATCGTCTCCGACCCGCGGATCGCCGAGTACCGCCGCGTGTTCTACGCGCTCGAAGGCGTCGCCGGCGTCCGCCACAGCGAGGCCGCGGCCCTGCGCTGGCGCGACTACAACCCGAGCTGTGCGCCCCTGGGCAAGCTGCTGATCGCGCGGTCGGGCGAGAAGCAGCGGACCAAGACCAAGGTCACCCGGGAGATCCCGGTCCATCCGTCGCTGGCGCTCATCCTCGACGCCTGGAAGGCCGAGGGCTGGGCCGCGAAGTACGGCCGCACGCCGACCGCCGACGACCTGGTGCTGCCGACCGAGCGCAACACGATCCGGAAGCCGGCCGACACGCTGAAGGTCTTCCACCGCGACCTGGCGCTCATCGGCCTGCGCGTGCGGCGCGGCCACGACCTGCGCCGGACCTTCGTGACGCTCGCCCGCGTGGATGGCGGCCGGTCGGAGGTGCTGCGCCCGCTCACCCACCCCGGCGAGAACGACATCATCGGGCTCTACACCACGTTCCCTGGCCGGTGGTCTGCGCCGAGCTGGCGAAGCTCCAGCTTCCCCTGCCCGCGCCGGCGCCGCCGGTGCGCGCGCCCGCAGCGCGCGCAGCCGAACAAATCGTCGACGGTGGCGGGGCGAGCTACGCTCCGAGCTACACCGCGAGCTACAGCGGCGACTGTAGCCCGGGAATCATGAACGCCATCAACGACATGCAGAGCGACACGGGCGAAGGCCAACGGTTTCGTAAACCGTAGGTCCGCGGATCATCCCCGCGCATCGGCTCCAAGAAATCGCCGGATCTGCCCCGCCCGCGCGGGACGATCCTCGGTCGCCCTCTGCCGGCCGCCGCTTCCCCGCTCACCGCTCGGTGATCGACGGGAACGCTGGGCCGGGGTGGGCGAAGTAGTAGCCCTGGACGAGGTCGAAGCCGACGTCGGTGAGCAGCTCGACCTCGTCGGCGGTCTCGGCGCCCTTGGCGACGGTCGTGATGCCGGCGCGCCGACACGAGGCGACGAGCGACGCGAGGCCGGGGCGGCGGAGCGCCGCGGTCCGGACCAGCGCCAGGTCGATCTTGGCGATGTCGGGCTGGAGCTGCGCGAGGCACGCGCGGCCGAGCGAGCCCTCGGACAGCCCGTCGACCGCGATCCGGTAGCCGGCCGCGCGCAGCTCCCGCACGGCGGCCTGGAGGTCGGGGCCGAGCGCCAGCGACTCCCGCTCGGGCACCTCGAGCACGACCCGCGCCGCGTGCGCGCGCATCGGCTCGGTGGTCGCGCACAGCGCCGCGGCGCGCAGCTCGCTGGCGTGGACGTTGACGAAGATGACCTCACGTCGATCGGGGTGCAGCGCGAGCGCGTGGGCGATCGCGGTCCGGACGCTGACCCCGAGCGCGCCGACCTCGTCCAGCGCCTCGGCGGCGGTCAGCACCTTCGGCGGGGTCGACAGCAGCGGGTCGTCGGACCGCAGCAGCGCCTCGAACCCGAACGTAGAGTGGTCGTGGCTGCGCACGATCGGCTGGAACGCGACGCCGAGGCTGGCCATCGCGGCGTCGAAGTGTCGGCGGGTCTCCTCGAGGTCAGCCGCCAGGTCGGGGGTGCCGAGCGCGGCGGTGCGTGGCCGGCGCGGCCCGCGCGCGCCACGGTCCGGAGCGGTCGCGTCGACGCAGGCGACCGCCCCATCCCTGACCGGCGCGGGCGCCGCCGTGATCGTCGGCGCGGGGGCGCCGGCGCGCGCCTCGAAGTTCGGCAGCAGCTGCCCGAGCGCCGTGGTCCGCAGGCGGCGCGGCGGCGCGGTGGCGCTGGCCGCGACCGCCGCGACCCGCGCGAGGACCAGCTCGGGCTCGACCGGCTTGTGCAGCACCTCGATGACGCCGTCGGCGACCAGCTGGCGCGCGGCCGCGTCGACGGCGCCGCCGGTGAGGACGATGATCCGCCGCGCCAGGTCCGGACGGTCGCGCTGCAGGTTCGCGACGAACTCGGCGCCGGAACCATCGGGCAACGTCAGATCGCACAGGATCGCGACCGGCTCGGGCCCCGCCGCGAGCGCGGCGCGCGCGTCCGCGAGCGTTTCCACCAGCTCGACCTCGTAGCCGCCGAGCCGGACCAGGGTGCGGCGGAGCGCGACGCCGATCAGCTGTTCGTCCTCGATCAGCAGCACCGGCCCGCCTGGCGAGGGCACCGACCCGGGGGGCGGCGGTGGCGCGACCGGGCGCGGCGGCGCCAGCGTGCCGCCGGCCTGGGCCCGGCTCAGCGCGGCGCGCGCGGCGCGGAGCAGGCTCGCGGACGAGTAGGGCTTCCACAGCAGCGTCAGGTGTTCGACGTCGGCGGTGGGCGCGGCGCGCCCGTCGAGGTAGCCCGAGGTCAGGAGCACCGCCACGCCCGGGATCCGGCGCTGCGCGTGGCTCACGACCGCGTAGCCGCCCGACCTCGGCATGACGACGTCGGTGAAGACCAGGTCGACCTCGCGGCCGGGCTCGTCGAGCCAGCGGATCGCGTCGTCGCCGTCCGCCGCCTGGCTCACGCGATAGCCCGCCGACTTGAGGATGCGCACCGCGGCCCGGCGCAGGGCGGCGTCGTCCTCGACGACCAGCACGTGCTCGTGCTGACCGCGGACCCGGTCGACGACCATCGCCGCGACGTCCTCGACCGGCAGGTCGCACACCGGCAGCTCGATCACGAAGGTCGAGCCGCGCCCCGGCGCGGTGTCGATGCGGATCGTCCCGCCGGCGTCGTGGACGATCGCCGCGCACGTCGTGAGCCCGAGGCCGGTGCCCTGCCCGACCCCCTTGGTCGTGTAGAACGGCTCGAAGATCCGGGCCGCGACCTCGGCGTCCATGCCGGTGCCGGTGTCGCCGACCAGGATCCGGACGAACCGGCCGGCGTCGAAGTTGCCCGAGGGCTCGGCCGGGTGCGCGATCGTGATCCTCAGCTCGCCGCCGCGCGGCATCGCGTCGCGGGCGTTGACGGCGAGGTTCATCACCACCTGGTCGACCTGGACCGGATCCAGGAACACGACCGCCGCGCGCGGGCTCAGCGTCACCACCAGCTCGATGTTCTCGCCGACCGTGCGCTTGAGCATCTTGGTCAGCGCGGCGAGCGAGGTGTTGACGTCGAGCGCGCGCTTCACCTGTGGCTGCTGGCGCGAGAACACCAGCAGCTGCCGGATCAGCTCGACGCCCTTGTTCGCGGCCCGGAGCACCTCGTCGAGATCCCGCCGGGCGTCGCCCTCGGCCAGCTCGGCGTGGACGAAGCCGGCGAACGACAGGATCACCGCCAGCAGGTTGTTGAAGTCGTGGGCGATGCCGCCGGTGAGCTGTCCGACCGCGTCCATCTTGTCGACCTGGAGCAGCTTGCGCTCGAGCTCCTTGGCGTCCGAGATGTCGAGCGCGAAGCCGAGGATCAGCGTCGAGCCGTCGGGGTTGGGCCGGGTCGTGATGCCCGACTGCAGGTGCAAGACCGTGCCGTTGGGGCGCACCCATCGGTACTGCTCGAGCCATTGGGCCGAGCCGGCGGCGCTCGCGTCGACGGTGCGCAACCCCGGCAGGTCCTCGGGGTGGACGCGCGCGGTCCAGCCAGCCGCGTCGGCGAGCTCGTCGGCCGAGACCCCGAGGACCCGCTCGGCGTTGGCGCTGACCCACCGGATCGCGAACGCGCCGGCGTCGATGGTGGCCTGCCACAGCACCAGCGGGAGCGCCGAGCTGAGCAGGCGCAGCCGCTCGGCCTGCTCGGCCGACTCCCACTGCGCGCGCTTGGCCGCGGTCACGTCGACGTGGGTGACGACGACCCGGGCTGGGCCGTCGCCGGCGCAGCGCCGGACCCGACACGCGAACCACCGGAGCTCGCCGGCGGCGGCGGCGTGGTACTCGACCTCGGCGACGGCCGCCGCCCCCGCGAGCGCCTGCTCGATGGCCGCGGCGAGCGGCGGTCCGCCCGCGGTCGCCGCGCAGGCCGCCAGGTAGTCCGCGCCCTCGCCGCCCCGGGCCAGCGACGCCCCGGACGCGGCGTGGTCGCGCCAGGCCTGGCTGACGGCGACGAGCGCGCCGTCCTCGTCGAGGATCGCCACCGGATCGGTCAGGCTGTCGAGGAGCAGCTGGCACAGGTGGCGGCCGCGGTCATCGGCCGCCACGACCGCGGGGCGACGCGCCCGCGCGCCCAGCAGCCGCAGCCGCGCGCCCAGCTCGAGCGGATCGACCGGCGCGGCCAGGAGGTCGACGGCGCCGCGATCGAGCGCCGCGGCCCGCAGCGCCTGGTCATCACGCCCCGCGACCACCATCACCGGCCGGCCCAACGCGACCAGCAGGCCGAGGACCTCGAGGCCGTCGGTGCCGGCGGCGCGCAGGTCCAGGATCACCACATCGGCGTCGGCGGCCAGCGCCAGCGCGTGGGCCCGGCCGGCCGCCACCACCGGGACATGGCCTGCGCGCGCGATCAGGCCGCCGAGCCCCGCCCCGTCGGCTCGGCGTCATCGACGATCAGAACTTTCAAGCCAGACGCCATTGGCGAACCACATCCCCCGCTTCCATCAATGTTAGCATACCGTGAGACGTACGGCCGGTGCACCTGGTCGTCTGGAAGATCATGGGCCACCGATCGATGTCCGAGGAGCACGCGCGGATCCTGGCGGTGGGCGACGAACCGGTCGCCCGTGCGGCGGTGATCGCGGCGCTCGCCGGCCACGACGTGGTCGCGGCCGAGGACGCCGCCGCGGCCGGCGCGCGGATCGAGGCCGGCGGGATCGAGCTGGTGGTGCTGACCGGCCCCGACGCCAGCGGCGCGCCGTGCCGCGAGCTCAAGCGCCAGCACGGCGACGGGTTCTTGCCGGTGCTGATCGTGACCGCGGCCGACGCCGACGCCCGCGACCGCGCGTTCGAGCTCGGCGCGGACGATGTCGTCACGGCGCCGCCCGACGTGCGCGAGCTGCGCCGCCGGGTCGAGGCGCTGGTGCGTCGGCAGCGGCAGGAGGCCCAGCCCGGGCCCAGCTCGGCGAGGCCCGGCAGCTGCGCCAGGTGCAGGACGAGCTCGCGCGCCGCCTCGTCCACGATCTGCGCGGACCGGTGGCGGGGCTCGATGGGTTCTTGCGGTTGCTCCAGCGCGACCCTGAGGACGCCGAGGCCTTCGCGATGATCGACCAGGCGTTACGGGCGACCCACGACCTGGGGAACCAGGTCGAGGACCTGGTCAGGATCCGCCAGCTCGAGGACGGCGCGCTCACGCCGACCCGGGGACCGGTCGCCCTGCGCGCGCTGGTCGACGGCGCGCTCGCGGCGCTGGCGAACGAGGCCGCGCACCGGCACTTGACCCTGGCCGTGGTCGGGGACGACCTCGAGCTCAGCGCCGACCCGCTGCTGCTCGGCCGCGCGCTCGAGCGCGCGATCGCGCGGACCGTCCGCGCCGCGCCGCGCCGCAGCGAGGTGACCGTGACCATCGGGCGCGACGCGGCGGCGGCGGTGATCCAGATCGCCGATCGCGGCGACGCCATCGCCGCTGATCAGCTCGCGGCGCTGGTCGAGCCCCACGCCGGCGGTGGCCGGTTCGGGCTGTACCTGCCCGCGCTGGTGGTCCGGCTGCACGGCGGCGCGATCGCCGCCGCTGCGCGCGCCGACGGCGGCACGACCATCACGCTGACCCTGCCCGTGAGCGTCTGACATGGACCGACCACGCACCCTGCTGATCGTGGACGACGAGGCGTCGATCACCCGGGCCCTGGCCCGCGTGCTCGCGGCACCCGGGCGCCGGGTCCTGACCGCGCAAGCACCGGCCGACGCGCTCGCGATCGTCGACCGCGAGCCGATCGACGTCGTGATCAGCGACAAGGACATGCCGGAGATGACCGGGCTGGCCCTGCTGGCGGCGATCCGCGCCCGCCAGCCCCTCGCGATCCGGATGATGCTCACCGGCCGCGCGACCCTCGACTCGGCGCTGGCCGCGATCAACGACCAGGGCGTGTTCCGGTACCTGACCAAGCCCTGGGACGAGGTCGAGCTCCGCGCGGCCGTGACCGCGGCGCTGGAGCGACTCGACGCCCACCGCGCGGAGCTGGAGGCGCGCGCGATCGCGGCGCGCCGCGACGCGGCGATGGCCGACCTGGCCGCGATCGATCCGCGCCTGCTCGAGGTCGCGCCCGATCGGCACCCGCTGACGCGGTCGCCGCTCAGCGTCGGGATCGAGGCGGCGGTCGATCGGATCCGGGTCGACGGCCCCGCGGCGCGCGACGCCGACGCCGAGCTCGCGCCCCTGCTCGCCGCGTGCGATCCGAGCGCGCTGGCCGACGCCCTGGTGCGCATCCCGGTCCACGCCCCGACCCTGGGGCTGTTGCTGGCGCCGACCGAGCACGGCATCCGCGCGTCGCTCGAGGTCGGCGCGTACGTGCGCCCGCTCTGCACGTTGCCGGCGACGCTGGGCCGCGCGGTCAGCGGCCGCCTGGCGGTGCTGGCCCGGGTCGACCTGGGCCGGGACGGCGAGCAGTACGGCCTGGTCCACCTCAGCGCCGACGACGTCGACGCGGACGTGATGCTCGCGTACGACCCGAGCGCGCACGGCGCCCGGCTCGAGCTCCGGCGCCTGGCCAGCGGTCCCGACGACGGCCCGGCGGAGCGGCGCGACGATCTGGGCGGGCGCTACCGCCTCCTCGACGAGCTCGGCGACGGCGCCACGGCGATCGTCTACCGCGCGCTGCACCTCGCGCTCGACCGCGAGGTCGCGCTCAAGCTGCTGCGGCCGACCGAGGCCCGCGATCCGCGCGCCGTGGCGCGGTTCCTGCGCGAGGCCCGGGTCGCGTCGCGGTTCCGCCACGCCAACGTCATCGAGATCCTCGACTACGGCCAGCTGCCCGACGGACGCCCCGTTCCTGGCGATGGAGCTGTCGCCGTGGCCGACCCTCGACCGGCGGCTCGCCGACGGACCGCTGCCGATCGACGACGCGGTCGAGATCACGCGCCAGCTCGCCGCGGGCCTGGGCGCCGCCCACGCGGCCGGCGTCGTGCACCGCGATCTGAAGCCCGCGAACGTGTTCGTGAGCGACGCCCTGCAGGTCAAGATCGGCGACTTCGGCGCCGCCAAAGCTGGTGGGCAGCCCCGGGCCTGACCCAGGAGGGCTGGACGGTCGGCACGCCGCTGTACATGGCGCCGGAGCAAATCGTCGACGGTCCCAGCGACCACCGGCTCGATCTGTACGCGCTGGGCTGTATCCTGTTCGAGATGCTCACCGGCCACCCGCCGTACCAGGCCCCACGGTCCGCGAGCTCCTGACCCGCCACCTCTCGGCGCCGCTGCCGGCGCTGACCGACGACGCGCCGCCGGCGCTGGCCGCGGTCGTGCGCAAGGCGCTGGCCAAGGCGCCCGACGATCGCCACCAGAGCGCCGCCGAGCTCGCCGCCGGCCTCGCCGCGGCGCTGCGCACGCGCGGCGGCGGTGGCTGGCGCCGGTGGCTCCCCCGCAAGCCGACCAACGGCGAGTGATCACAGCCATGCCAAAGACCAGAGGCGCCAACCATCGCAAGAACCTCGGCCGGGGTCCTCGTCGCCGATGACGATCCGGTGCTGTGCGCGCTGTGCAGGCCACGTTGTAGGCCGAGGGGTGGGAGGTCCTGGTCGCCGCCGACGGCGACGAGGCCGCCGGATCTTCGACCGGTCCCACGGACGCTCGACTGCGTCGTGTCGGACGTCAACATGCCCGGCTTCAGCGGGCTCGAGCTGCTCGACCGCATCCGCGCGCGCGACGAGGACATCCCGGTCGTGCTCGTCACCGGCGACCCCTCGCTGTACACCGCGATGGTGGCGCTCAACCACGGCGCGGTCTCGTACCTGACCAAGCCGTTCGATCGACGCGCTGGCCGAGGCGGTGGCCCGGGCCGCCCGGCGCCACGGGATGGCCCGCATGCAGCGCAAGGCGGTGGCCCTGCTCGGCGAGCTCGGCAGCCCGGCGGGCGTCGAGGACCGCGCCGATCTGGAGGCGCGCTTCGGCAACGCGATCACCCGCCTGTGGATGGCGTTCCAGCCGATCGTCGAGGTGGGCGGCGGCCGCGTCGTCGCCTACGAGGCCCTGCTGCGCACCGAGGAGGCGTCGCTGCGCCGCCCCGATGTGTTCCTCGGCGTCGCCGAGCGCCTCGGCCGGATCCAGGAGGTCGGCCGCCTGGTGCGGGCGTCGGTCGCGCGCGCCGCCGCCGACGCGCCGGCGGGCGCCGAGCTGTTCGTCAACCTGCACGGCCTCGAGCTCAACGACGAGGAGCTCTACTCGCCGTCGTCGCCGCTGACGCAGATCGCCGACCGGGTCATCCCCGAGATCACCGAGCGGGTCGCGCTCGATCGCGTCGCCGACGTCACGACCCGCGTGGCGATGCTCCGTCGCCTCGGCTTCCGGATCGCCGTCGACGACCTCGGCGCCGGCTACGCCGGGCTGGCCTCGCTCGCGGCGCTCGAGCCCGGCGTCGTCAAGCTCGACATCTCGCTGGTCCGCGGCATCGACGCGCACCCCCGCAAGCGCAGGGTCGTCGGCGCGATGGCGACGATGTGCCGCGAGCTCGGCAGCCGCGTCGTCGCCGAGGGCGTCGAGACCGAGGCCGAGCGCGCCACGATCGCCGACCTCGGCGTCCCGCCCCTCCAGGGCTACCTGTTCGCGCGCCCGGGGCCGGGGTTCCCGGCCATCGCCGTGCGCGGGCCGGGCTGACCGCGCGGGCGGCCTCGGTGGCGCACGTGCCGCGTCGCGCCGCGGCCGCCGCGCGTCAGTCGTCGCGGTCGGGCGCACCGCAGCGACCGGCCGCGGGCCCCGGCGGCGCCTCCAGGCGCGCGCCACACGACGTTGTCGGAGCGGACGCCGGCCGGGCCGCGCAGCTCACGCGCGGCCGCGGGCAGCGGCCCGCGCCAGACCTCGGCGCCATCGATCGTGACCGCGAGCGTGTCGCCGTCGATGGCCGCGGCCAGGACCCCGGCGGCGCCCGGCGTCAGCGCCGGCGCGGGCACGCGGGGCGACCTCGTCGTAGCCGCGCGCACGCCGCACGCGCGGTGGACGTGCTGGCCGGGGTTGCGCTTGACCGAGACCACCAGCTCGGCGGTCGGCGCCACCCGCCACATCACGTAGATCAGGTTGCAGCCGTCCTCGGCGCGCAGCTTGAGCCCGAGCTGCTGGCGGATCGAGCCCGAGGCCAGGGCCGCGGTGCGCGGTCGGGCCGCGGTAGGTGAACGCGAGCGTGGCGCGATCGCCGACGGTCGCGGGCGCGACCGCGCGGAAGGTCGGGTCGGCGATCTCCGCGGCGCCGTCGATCAGCTCGGCCTGGCCGCGGGTGACGCACCACGCGCCCGGTCCGGCCGCGGGCGCCCGCGCGCCCTGCCCCGCCGGCTCGGCGTTGCCGCGACCGCACGCGGCGATGAGCCCGAGCAGCGCCAGGGCTCATGGCGCCGCCGACCCGGAGGATCGATCGCAGCGCGGCGACGTGCGCGACCAGGTACGCGTGCTCGGCGCGGACCCGGACCAGATCGAACCAGACGGTCTGGGCGACGCGCCGGCCGGCGTCGCCGCCGACGCCGCGGACCTGCTGGTACTGGCGCTCGAGCTCGTCGACCAGCGCGGCGCTGTCGGTCGCGCGGGCGGCCTCGGCCGTCAGCTCGGCCGCGAGGCGGGCGCGGTTGCCGGCGCCGCCGGGGGCGCGCTCGGTCAGGCGTCGACGCCCGGCCGCGGCGTCGCGGTTAGCGACCAGCTGCCAGACCACGCCGACGTTGACCGACGCCGACACCACCGCGAAGTACGGGCTGTCGTCGGCGCGCCCGGCCAGCGAGTCGTAGCCGGCGCGGACGGTCAGATCGAAGGCGCGCGCGACCCGCAGCGCGGCCTCACGGCGCTCGACGTCGGCGTCGGCGCGCTGGTAGCGGGCCAGCGCGCCGGGCAGCGGCCCGGCGTCGGCGCTCGGCAGGCGCGCGCGCTCGGCGGCGGTCGCGTCGGCGAGGGCCCGCAGGTCCGCGACCCGCAGCCGCAACGCGGTCAGCTCCGGGCTCGTGGCCCGGCGCGCGGCGACGTCCTCGACCGCGCGCGCGACCAGCGCGTCGGTCTCAGCGAGCGCGGCCGTCAACACCTCGGCCCGGGCCGCGAGCGCCTGAGCGCGGGCGACGTCGCCCAACGCCTGCCCGGCGGCGTGGCGGCGACAGTCGGCGTCGGCGCGCGCCCGCGTGAGCAGCCCCTCGACCGCGCCGCTGACCCGGTAGGCCACGCCGACGGTCGTGCGGGTGGCGTTGGCGGTCGGATCGGGCGCGGCGGTGGTCGCCGGCGCCTCGACGTAGCCGTACGAGCCGAACACCGACGGCGCCAGCCCCAGCGCCGCGTCCGCCGCGGCGACCGCGCGCGCGTGCTGGCAATACCCGTCGTCGTCGGCGCGGGCCGCGTCGGCCCGCGAGCCCCAGCGCCAGCGCGCCCGCCAGCGCGATCCGGACGATCACAGCCATAGCGGCTTGCCACCCACGAACAGCACGTCCTCGCGCGCGCCCGCGCCGTCGATCTGGATCTCGACCAGCTGGCCCCGCAGGGTCTGATCGCGGTGCGGGTGCTTGCCGGTGACCTCGCCCGGCAGGATCGCCAGCACCTTGCCGGCGCGGCTGCACACGATCATCGAGCCTGCACCGGTACAGGCCCGCGCCGACGGAGACGTTGTGGAGGTTGTCGTAGGGCACGAACGCGACCTCGGCGTGATCGGCCAGCGCGCGCAGGTACGGCGTACCGCGCAGGTCGGCGAGCACCGCGTCCTGGCGCTCGAGGCTGGCCTTGACCACCTCGCGCTCCTCGATCGCGCGGGCGGTGTCGAGCCGCGAGCGGTCGTACTCGGCCTTGATCCGCAGCACCTCGTACGACAGCACCTGATCGCCGCCGCGCTCGGAGACGATGGCCTCGAGCGAGGCCGCCTCGGCCGCGAGCGCCGCGGCCCGGGTCTCGAACTCGGCCTGGCGCTCGGCCAGCGTCAACGTCGAGCTGGTGATCTGCGCCACCTGGAACCGGCCCGACAGCATGTCGGCGCGATCGATCAGCCGGCCGAGTACTCTGGGCCATGCGCCGCTGCGACGCCGAGGCGTAGGCCTGGTTCGAGCGCTGGATGCGCGCGCGGGCGCCGGCGTAGTCGCGCGCCAGCGCCCGGACCCGGCCGAGCGCCGCGGTGCGACCCTCGAGGTCGGCGCGGATCGCCCGGGCGAACTCGAGCTGGTAGGTCTGCTCGACCGCGATCGACCGGTCGGCGTGGCGGAGCTGCGCGGCGAGCTGGTCGCGGCTGGTCTCGTGCTCGCTGACCTGGGCCTGCAGCGCCAGCACCCGCTCGTCGGTCGCCGACACCACGGTCGGGCGCACCCAGCTGTCGCTGACCACGTAGAACGCGCTGGTGGCGAGGTAGCCGACCAGGACGATGACGATCACCGTCAGCACGATGAAGCCGAGCAGGCGATACGCCGACACCAGCCACTTCGCCGACGTCTTCGACAGCTCGGCCGGGCGACCGAGGCCCAGCTTCTCGAAGACGTGCCAGCGATCGGGCGCGGCGACCGGCGGCGCGTACGCGTGCGCGGAGCCGGAGCCGGAGCCGGAGCCGGAGCCGCGACCGGAGCCGGAGCCGCGACCGGAGCCGGAGCCGCGACCGGCGCCGGCACCGGCGCCGGGACCGGAGCCGCTACCGGAGCTGGGCGCGCCAGCGCGTTCGCGCCGTGCACGGTCGGCGCGAGCGCCTGGGACGCGACCGGCGCCGGCATTCGTGCCGCGGCGGCGGCGGCGTGGGCTCCGCGCCGTGGCGTCGGCGCGCGGCGACGCGAGCGCCGCCGGCTGCGCGCGATCCCAGCCGGCCGCCAGGGTCGACGAGGTGAGCGCGCGCGAGCGTAGCGCTTCCGCGTGGACGCGGCGTCGCGCGGCGGCACGAACGGGATGACGTTGGTCGGAGAGCGATCGTCGCCCGCGGGCATCACGCCGACGGGTGTCGTGGGCCCCATCCCAGTCGGGCTCGGAACTGCGCCGTCGGCCTGGCGACGCGCGGAGGCTGGCGAGGGCGCGGCGACGCGCGGACGGGCGGGCGACGGAGCGGTGCGCAACTTGGGTTCGGGTATTAGCACATAGCGCAGCGGCGACGCGACGAATTGCAAGAAGGTCGCCATCGGCGCCGCGCGGCGATCGCGCGCGCAATCCACGCGTGCGCACCAGCGCAACGTTCGTGCGATGCGGACGTGTGGGCATCGGCCCCGCTGCTGGGAAGCCGCGGGACCCCGATCGTCTGCGCAAGCGCCGATCGCGCGGACCACGCGACACCACACGCGCACGCGCGCGGCACCGGACTTGTTGTAGCGACCGACGCGCGTTGGCGCGACCGATGCGTCGACCTCACCGCTCTACCTGTTCATCTTCATCGTGTTCTTGAACCGCTACGTGTTGGGTTTCTACCTTCACCAGCGTGCGCGGCCGCCGTTTCTACGAGACGATCACCGGCTACGCGAGCTGACGATCACTGCCGAAAGCCGCTGTTCAACGAGGGGCCGCCCGATCTACGACACGATCGTCAGCCTGGTCGGGCTCGGAGTACCCGGCCGCGAAGCTGAGGATCACCGTCGTCGACGACTGCTCGACCGACGACTCTGTATGAGT
>JADJUF010000046.1 GCA_016717005.1 Myxococcales bacterium
GACCACCAGGTTGTTGCGTAGGTGCTCGAGAAACGCGATTCGTTCCGCGGCCGGCAGTGCCTTGAGTGGGTCGCGTGCATGATGATCGTGAAAACTCGAGAGGTGAATAAACGCACATCCGAACTAGCAAAGGCTGCGGGTCCAGCCGCGCAGTGCGTTGGCGCGTTCGACCATTGCGCGATCGATCACCAGCTGGCGCTTTTGCCGTTGACGACGAGCCTCCACCGTTCGCCGTCGAGTGTTGCGCGGATCGACAGCGACGAGTCGCCCTATCTTTCGTGGTCAAGAGGAAGATAATCCGTACTTACCGAGTCCAGCTCTTGGCGCAAGAGCCCAACTATCACCGAGTCGGCACGCCCCGCCAAACAGGGTGCATGAGAGCGAATCGGTGTTCAACCGACCGCGCGCTCGGACTATTCGGCAAATTCGACAGCTCTTGATCTCTGGGATCGGTGACCACCAGTTAGAAGGCCACTGAACCCGTCAGCGTCAAGCTGCATTTCGACCGCAGAGCGCCCGCGACTCCCTGTCGCCGCTGTCGCCGCTGTCGACACCGTCGATCGACGGCGATTGCGCCGGCCTCACTCGTCGACCTGTCGGTGTTCGTGGCGCCGCCGCTCGGCACCCGGGCGCTCGCTGATGCCGGGCGTACGGCGCTGGCGTGTTGACCCGGCCAGCCCGCCCGACGCGCGCTAGAATGCCCCCATGGTCGACCCGAGCAAGCTGCTCACCGAGGCCCTCGACCTCCGGTACGCGACCGCCCCGCATCGCGAGCGCGCTCCTGCGCAGCGTGGATCCCGGAGGAGGACGAGGACGCCGCCGAGACGTGGGTGACCGAGTCGATCGCCGCTCCGCGTCGCTCGCCGACGGCACGGCCCAGACCGTCGATGCCGCCACGGCGCGGCGCAGGTGCGTGAGACCTTGCGAGCGCGCCGAACTTCCCCGGCTCGAGGTCCGGTACCGCGGAGGCGCGCGCCCGACTGAGGCTCCAAGAATCCGCCGGATCTCGCCCGCGCGAACAGCGAGTCCCCAGGTCAGCCTCAACGCCGCCCTGCCGCTTCCCGCTCACCGCTCGGTGATCGACGGGAACGCTGGGCCGGGGTGGGCGAAGTAGTAGCCCTGGACGAGGTCGAAGCCGACGTCGGTGAGCAGCTTGACCTCGTCGGCGGTCTCGGCGCCCTGGCGACGGTCGTGATGCCGGCGCGCCGACACGCGGCGACGAGCGACGCGAGGCCGGGGCGGCGGAGCGCCGCGGTCCGGACCAGCGCCAGGTCGATCTTGGCGATGTCGGGCTGGAGCTGCGCGAGGCACGCGCGGCCAGAGCGAGCCCCTCGGACAGCCCGTCGACCGCGATCCGGTAGCCGGCCGCGCGCAGCCCGCACGGCGGCCTGGAAGTCGGGGCCGAGCGCCAGCGACTCCCGCTCGGGCACCTCGAGCACGACCCGCGCCGCGTGCGCGCGTATCGGCTCGGTGGTCGCGCACAGCGCCGCGGCGCGCAGCCCGCTGGGCGTGGACGTTGACGAAGATGACCTCACGTCGATCCCGGGGTGCAGCGCGAGCGCGTGGGCGATCGCGGTCCGGACGCTGACCCCCGAGCGCGCCGACCCCGTCCAGCGCCTCGGCGGCGGTCAGCACCTTCGGTGGCGGGTCGACAGCAGCGGGTCGTCGGACCGCAGCAGCGCCTCCGAACCCGAACGTCGAGTGGTCGTGGCTGCGCACGATCGGCTGGAACGCGACGCCGAGGCTGGCCATCGCGGCGTCGAAGTGTCGGCGGGTCTCCTCGAGGTCAGCCGCCAGGTCGGGGGTGCCGAGCGCGGCGGTGCAGTGCCAGGCGCGGCCCGCGCCGCGATCCGGAGCGGTCGCGTCGACGCAGGCGACCGCCCATCCCTGACCGGCGCGGGCGCCGTTGCGATCGTCGGCGCGGGCGCGGCGCGCGCCTCGAAGTTCGGCAGCAGCTGCCCGAGCGCCGTGGTCCGCAGGCGGCGCGGCGGCGCGGTGGCGCTGGCCGCGACCGCCGCGACCCGCGCGAGGACCAGCTCGGGCTCGACCGGCAGGCTGCAGCACTCGATGACGCCGTCGGCGACCAGCTGGCGCGCGGCCGCGTCGACGGCGCCGCCGGTGAGGACGATGATCCGCCGCGCCAGGTCCGGACGGTCGCGCTGCAGGTTCGCGACGAACCCGGCGCCGGAACCATCGGGCAACGTCAGATCGCACAGGATCGCGACCGGCTCGGGCCCCGCCGCGAGCGCGGCGCGCGCGTCCGCGACGTTTCCACCAGCTCGACCTCGTAGCCGCCGAGCCGGACCAGGGTGCGGCGGAGCGCGACGCCGATCAGCTGTCCGTCCTCGATCAGCAGCACCGGCCCGCCTGGCGAGGGCACCGACCCGGGGGCGGCGGTGGCGCGACCGGGCGCGGCGGCGCCAGCACCGCGCCGGCCTGGGCCTGGCTCAGCGGGCGCGCGCGGCGCGGAGCAGGCTCGCGGACGAGTACGGCTTCCACAGCAGCGTCAGGTGATCGACGTCGGCGGTGGGCGCCGCGCGCCCGTCGAGGTAGCCCGAGGTCAGGAGCACCGCCGCGCCAGGATCCGGCGCTGCGCGTGGCTCACGACCGCGTAGCCGCCCGACCGAGGCATGACGACGTCGGTGAAGACCAGGTCGACCTCGCGGCCCGGCTCGTCGAGCCAGCGGATCGCGTCGCCGCCGTCCGCCGCCTGGCTCACGCGATAGCCCGCAGACTTCAGGATGCGCACCGCGGCCCGGCGCAGGGCGGCGTCGTCCTCGACGACCAGCACGTGCTCGTGCTGAGCGCGGACCCGATCGACGATCGACGCCGCGACGTCCTCGATCGGCAGGTCGCACACCGGCAGCTCGATCACGAAGGTCGTGCCGCGGCCCGGCTCGGTGTCGATGCGGATCGTCCCGCCGGCGTCGTGGACGATCGCCGCGCACGTCGTGAGCCCGAGGCCGGTGCTCTGCCCGACCCCCTTGGTCGTGTAGAACGGCTCGAAGATCCGGGCCGCGACCTCGGCGTCCATGCCGGTGCCGGTGTCGCCGACCAGGATCCGGACGAACCGGCCGGCGTCGAAGTTGCCCGAGGGCTCGGCCGGGTGCGCGATCGTGATCCTCAGCTCGCCGCCGCGCGGCATCGCGTCGCGGGCGTTGACGGCGAGGTTCATCACCACCTGGTCGACCTGGACCGGATCCAGGAACACGACCGCCGCGCGCGGGCTCAGCGTCACCACCAGCTCGATGTTCTCGCCGACCGTGCGCTTGAGCATCTTGGTCAGCGCCGCGAGCGAGGTGTTGACGTCGAGCGCGCGCTTCACCTGTGGCTGCTGGCGCGAGAACACCAGCAGCTGCCGGATCAGCTCGACGCCCTTGTTCGCGGCCCGGAGCACCTCGTCGAGATCCCGCCGGGCGTCGCCCTCGGCCAGCTCGGCGTGGACGAAGCCGGCGAACGACAGGATCACCGCGAGCAGGTTGTTGAAGTCGTGGGCGATGCCGCCGGTGAGCTGTCCGACCGCGTCCATCTTGTCGACCTGGAGCAGCTTGCGCTCGAGCTCCTTGGCGTCCGAGATGTCGAGGGCGAAGCCGAGGATCAGCGTCGAGCCGTCGGGGTTGGGCCGGGTCGTGATGCCCGACTGCAGGTGCAGCACCACGCCGTCGGGCCGCACCCACCGGTACTGCTCGAGCCACTGCGCCGAGCCGGCCGCGCTCGCGTCGACGCTGCGCAGGCCCGGGAGGTCCTCGGGGTGGACGCGCGCGGTCCAGCCAGCGGCGTCGGCGAGCTCGTCCGCCGAGACCCCGAGGACCCGCTCGGCGTTGGCGCTCACCCACCGGATCGCGAACGCGCCGGCGTCGATGGTGGCCTGCCACAGCACCAGCGGGAGGGCCGAGCTGAGCAGGCGCAGCCGCTCGGCCTGCTCGGCCGACTCCCACTGCGCGCGCTTGGCCGCGGTCACGTCGACGTGGGTGACGACGACCCGGGCCGGGCCGTCGCCGGCGCAGCGTCGGACCCGACACGCGAACCACCGGAGCTCGCCGGCGGCGGCGGCGTGGTACTCGACCTCGGCGACGGCCGCCGCCCCCGCGAGCGCCTGCTCGATGGCCGCGGCGAGCGGCGGTCCGCCCGGGGTCGCCGCGCAGGCCGCCAGGTAGTCCGCGCCCTCGCCGCCCCGGGCCAGCGACGCCCCGGACGCGGCGTGGTCGCGCCAGGCCTGGCTGACGGCGACGAGCGCGCCGTCCTCGTCGAGGATCGCCACCGGATCGGTCAGGCTGTCGAGGAGCAGCTGGCACAGGTGGCGGCCGCGGTCATCGGCCGCCACGACCGCGGGCGACGCGCCCGCGCGCCCAGCAGCCGCAGCCGCGCGCCCAGCTCGAGCGGATCGACCGGCGCGGCCAGGAGGTCGACGGCGCCGCGATCGAGCGCCGCGGTCCGCAGCGCCTGGTCCGTCCGCGCCGCGATCACCATGACCGGTCGTCCGGACGCCACCAGCAGGCCGAGGACCTCGAGGCCGTCGGTGCCGGCGGCGCGCAGGTCCAGGATCACCACATCGACGTCGGCGGCCAGCGCCAGCGCGTGGGCCCGGCCGGCCGCAACCACCGGGACATGGCCTGCGCCCATGATCAGGTCGCCGAGCCCCGCCCCGTCGGCTCGGTCATCGACGATCAGAACTTTCAAGCCAGACGCCATTGGTAGACCACATCCCCCGCTTCCATCAATGTTAGCATACCGTGAGACGTACGGCCGGTGCACCTGGTCGTCTGGAAGATCATGGGCCACCGATCGATGTCCGAGGAGCACGCGCGGATCTTGGCGGTGGGCGACGATCCGGTCGCCGCCGCGCCGGTGCTCGCGGCCCTCGCGGGCCACGCCGTCGTCACGGCCGAGGACGCCGCCGCGGCCGGCGCGCGGATCGAGGACGGCGGGATCGAGCTGGTGGTGCTGACCGGCCCCGCCGCCAGCGGCGCGCCGTGCCGCGAGCTCAAGCGCCAGCACGGCGACGGGTTCTTGCCGGTGCTGATCGTGACCGCGGCCGACGCCGACGCCCGCGACCGCGCGTTCGCGCTCGGCGCGGACGATGTCGTCACGGCGCCGCCCGACGTGCGCGAGCTGCGCCGCCGGGTCGAGGCGCTGGTGCGTCGGCAGCGGCAGGAGGCCCAGCTCCGGGCCCAGCTCGGCGAGGCCCGGCAGCTGCGCCAGGTGCAGGACGAGCTCGCGCGCCGCCTCGTCCACGATCTGCGCGGACCGGTGGCGGGGCTCGATGGGTTCTTGCGGTTGCTCCAGCGCGACCCTGAGGACGCCGAGGCCTTCGCGATGATCGACCAGGCGTTACGGGCGACCCACGACCTGGGGAACCAGGTCGAGGACCTGGTCAGGATCCGCCAGCTCGAGGACGGCGCGCTCACGCCGACCCGGGGACCGGTCGCCCTGCGCGCGCTGGTCGACGACGCGCTCGCGGCGCTGGCGAACGAGGCCGCACACCGGCACGTGACCCTGGCCGTGGTCGGGGACGACCTCGAGCTCAGCGCCGACCCGCTGCTGCTCGGCCGCGCGCTCGAGCGCGCGATCGCGCGGACCGTCCGCGCCGCGCCGCGCCGCAGCGAGGTGACCGTGACCATCGGGCGCGACGCGGCGGCGGCGGTGATCCAGATCGCCGATCGCGGCGACGCCATCGCCGCTGATCAGCTCGCGGCGCTGGTCGAGCCCCACGCCGGCGGTGGCCGGTTCGGGCTGTACCTGCCCGCGCTGGTGGTCCGGCTGCACGGCGGCGCGATCGCCGCCGCTGCGCGCCGACGGCGGCACGACCATCACGCTGACCCTGCCCGTGAGCGTCTGACATGGACCGACCACGCACCCTGCTGATCGTGGACGACGAGGCGTCGATCACCCGGGCCCTGGCCCGCGTGCTCGCGGCACCCGGGCGCCGGGTCCTGACCGCGCAGGCACCTGGCGAGGCGCTCGCGATCGTGGAGCGCGAGCCGATCGACGTGGTGATCAGCGACAAGGACATGCCGGAGATGACCGGGCTGGCCCTGCTGGCGGCGATCCGCGCCCGCCAGCCCCTCGCGATCCGGATGATGCTCACCGGCCGCGCGACCCTCGACTCGGCGCTGGCCGCGATCAACGACCAGGGCGTGTTCCGGTACCTGACCAAGCCCTGGGACGAGGTCGAGCCCGCGCGGCCGTGACCGCGGCGCTGGAGCGACTCGACGCCCACCGCGCGGAGCTGGAGGCGCGCGCGATCGCGGCGCGCCGCGACGCGGCGATGGCCGACCTGGCCGCGATCGATCCGCGCCTGCTCGAGGTCGCGCCCGATCGGCACCCGCTGACGCGGTCGCCGCTCAGCGTCGGGATCGAGGCGGCGGTCGATCGGATCCGGGTCGACGGCCCCGCGGCGCGCGACGCCGACGCCGAGCTCGCGCCCCTGCTCGCCGCGTGCGATCCGAGCGCGCTGGCCGACGCCCTGGTGCGCATCCCGGTCCACGCCCCGACCCTGGGGCTGTTGCTGGCGCCGACCGAGCACGGCATCCGCGCGTCGCTCGAGGTCGGCGCGTACGTGCGCCCGCTCTGCACGTTGCCGGCGACGCTGGGCCGCGCGGTCAGCGGCCGCCTGGCGGTGCTGGCCCGGGTCGACCTGGGCCGGGACGGCGAGCAGTACGGCCTGGTCCACCTCAGCGCCGACGACGTCGACGCGGACGTGATGCTCGCGTACGACCTGAGCGCGCGCACGGCGCCCGGCTCGAGCTCCGGCGCCTGGCCAGCGGTCCCGACGACGGCCCGGCGGAGCGGCGCGACGATCTGGGCGGGCGCTACCGCCTCCTCGACGAGCTCGGCGACGGCGCCACGGCGATCGTCTACCGCGCGCTGCACCTCGCGCTCGATCGCGAGGTCGCGCTCAAGCTGCTGCGGCCGACCGAGGCCCGCGATCCGCGCGCCGTGGCGCGGTTCCTGCGCGAGGCCCGGGTCGCGTCGCGGTTCCGCCACGCCAACGTCATCGAGATCCTCGACTACGGCCAGCTGCCCGACGGACGCCCGTTCCTGGCGATGGAGCTGTCGCCGTGGCCGACCCTCGACCGGCGGCTCGCCGACGGACCGCTGCCGATCGACGACGCGGTCGAGATCACGCGCCAGCTCGCCGCGGGCCTGGGCGCCGCCCACGCGGCCGGCGTCGTGCACCGCGATCTGAAGCCCTCGAACGTGTTCGTGAGCGACGCCCTGCAGGTCAAGATCGGCGACTTCGGCGCCGCCAAGCTGGTGGGCAGCCCCGGGCTGACCCAGGAGGGCTGGACGGTCGGCACGCCGCTGTACATGGCGCCGGAGCAGATCGTCGACGGTCCCAGCGACCACCGGCTCGATCTGTACGCGCTGGGCTGTATCCTGTTCGAGATGCTCACCGGCCACCCGCCGTACCAGGCCCCCACGGTCCGCGAGCTCCTGACCCGCCACCTCTCGGCGCCGCTGCCGGCGCTGACCGACGACGCGCCGCCGGCGCTGGCCGCGGTCGTGCGCAAGGCGCTGGCCAAGGCGCCCGACGATCGCCACCAGAGCGCCGCCGAGCTCGCCGCCGGCCTCGCCGCGGCGCTGCGCACGCGCGGCGGCGGTGGCTGGCGCCGGTGGCTCCCCCGCAAGCCGACCAACGGCGAGTGATCACAGCCATGCCAAAGACCAGAGGCGCCAACCATCGCAAGAACCTCGGCCGGGTCCTCGTCGCCGATGACGATCCGGTGCTGTGCGCGCTGTGCCAGGCCACGTTGTGGGCCGAGGGGTGGGAGGTCCTGGTCGCCGCCGACGGCGACGAGGCCGCCGAGATCTTCGACCGGTCCCACGAGACGCTCGACTGCGTCGTGTCGGACGTCAACATGCCCGGCTTCAGCGGGCTCGAGCTGCTCGACCGCATCCGCGCGCGCGACGAGGACATCCCGGTCGTGCTCGTCACCGGCGACCCCTCGCTGTACACCGCGATGGTGGCGCTCAACCACGGCGCGGTCTCGTACCTGACCAAGCCGTTCGATCCCGACGCGCTGGCCGAGGCGGTGGCCCGGGCCGCCCGGCGCCACGGGATGGCCCGCATGCAGCGCAAGGCGGTGGCCCTGCTCGGCGAGCTCGGCAGCCCGGCGGGCGTCGAGGACCGCGCCGATCTGGAGGCGCGCTTCGGCAACGCGATCACCCGCCTGTGGATGGCGTTCCAGCCGATCGTCGAGGTGGGCGGCGGCCGCGTCGTCGCCTACGAGGCCCTGCTGCGCACCGAGGAGGCGTCGCTGCGCCGCCCCGATGTGTTCCTCGGCGTCGCCGAGCGCCTCGGCCGGATCCAGGAGGTCGGCCGCCTGGTGCGGGCGTCGGTCGCGCGCGCGGCCGCCGACGCGCCGGCGGGCGCCGAGCTGTTCGTCAACCTGCACGGCCTCGAGCTCAACGACGAGGAGCTCTACTCGCCGTCGTCGCCGCTGACGCAGATCGCCGACCGGGTCATCCTCGAGATCACCGAGCGGGTCGCGCTCGATCGCGTCGCCGACGTCACGACCCGCGTGGCGATGCTCCGTCGCCTCGGCTTCCGGATCGCCGTCGACGACCTCGGCGCCGGCTACGCCGGGCTGGCCTCGCTCGCGGCGCTCGAGCCCGACGTCGTCAAGCTCGACATCTCGCTGGTCCGCGGCATCGACGCGCACCCCACCAAGCGCAGGGTCGTCGGCGCGATGGCGACGATGTGCCGCGAGCTCGGCAGCCGCGTCGTCGCCGAGGGCGTCGAGACCGAGGCCGAGCGCGCCACGATCGCCGACCTCGGCGTCCCGCTCCTCCAGGGCTACCTGTTCGCGCGCCCGGGGCCGGGGTTCCCGGCCATCGCCGTGCGCGGGCCGGGCTGACCGCGCGGGCGGCCTCGGTGGCGCACGTGCCCGCGTCGCGCCGCGGCCGCCGCGCGTCAGTCGTCGCGGTCGGGCGCACCGCAGCGACCGGCCGCGGGCCCCGACGGCGCCTCCAGGCGCGCGCGCCACACGACGTTGTCGGAGCGGACGCCGGCCGGGCCGCGCAGCTCACGCGCGGCCGCGGGCAGCGGCCCGCGCCAGACCTCGGCGCCATCGATCGTGACCGCGAGCGTGTCGCCGTCGATGGCCGCGGCCAGGACCCCGGCGGCGCCCGGCGTCAGCGCCGGCGCGGGCACGCGGGCGACCTCGTCGTAGCCGCGCACGCCGCACGCGCGGTGGACGTGCTGGCCGGGGTTGCGCTTGACCGAGACCACCAGCTCGGCGGTCGGCGCCACCCGCCACATCACGTAGATCAGGTTGCAGCCGTCCTCGGCGCGCAGCTTGAGCCCGAGCTGCTGGCGGATCGAGCCCGAGGCCAGGGCCGCGGTGCGCGCGGTCGGGCCGCGGTAGGTGAACGCGAGCGTGGCGCGATCGCCGACGGTCGCGGGCGCGACCGCGCGGAAGGTCGGGTCGGCGATCTCCGCGGCGCCGTCGATCAGCTCGGCCTGGCCGCGGGTGACGCACCACGCGCCCGGTCCGGCCGCGGGCGCCCGCGCGCCCTGCCCCGCCGGCTCGGCGTTGCCGCGACCGCACGCGGCGATGAGCCCGAGCAGCGCCAGGGCTCTCATGGCGCCGCCGACCCGAGGATCGATCGCAGCGCGGCGACGTGCGCGACCAGGTACGCGTGCTCGGCGCGGACCCGGACCAGATCGAACCAGACGGTCTGGGCGACGCGCCGGCCGGCGTCGCCGCCGACGCCGCGGACCTGCTGGTACTGGCGCTCGAGCTCGTCGACCAGCGCGGCGCTGTCGGTCGCGCGGGCGGCCTCGGCCGTCAGCTCGGCCGCGAGGCGGGCGCGGTTGCCGGCGCCGCCGGGGGCGCGCTCGGTCAGGCGTCGACGCCCGGCCGCGGCGTCGCGGTTAGCGACCAGCTGCCAGACCACGCCGACGTTGACCGACGCCGACACCACCGCGAAGTACGGGCTGTCGTCGGCGCGCCCGGCCAGCGAGTCGTAGCCGGCGCGGACGGTCAGATCGAAGGCGCGCGCGACCCGCAGCGCGGCCTCGCGGCGCTCGACGTCGGCGTCGGCGCGCTGGTAGCGGGCCAGCGCGCCGGGCAGCGGCCCGGCGTCGGCGCTCGGCAGGCGCGCGCGCTCGGCGGCGGTCGCGTCGGCGAGGGCCCGCAGGTCCGCGACCCGCAGCCGCAACGCGGTCAGCTCCGGGCTCGTGGCCCGGCGCGCGGCGACGTCCTCGACCGCGCGCGCGACCAGCGCGTCGGTCTCAGCGAGCGCGGCCGTCAACACCTCGGCCCGGGCCGCGAGCGCCTGAGCGCGGGCGGCGTCGCCCAACGCCTGCCCGGCGGCGTGGCGGCGACAGTCGGCGTCGGCGCGCGCCCGCGTGAGCAGCCCCTCGACCGCGCCGCTGACCCGGTAGGCCACGCCGACGGTCGTGCGGGTGGCGTTGGCGGTCGGATCGGGCGCGGCGGTGGTCGCCGGCGCCTCGACGTAGCCGTACGAGCCGAACACCGACGGCGCCAGCCCCAGCGCCGCGTCCGCCGCGGCGACCGCGCGCGCGTGCTGGCAATACCCGTCGTCGTCGGCGCGGGCCGCGTCGGCCGCGAGCCCCAGCGCCAGCGCGCCCGCCAGCGCGATCCGGACGATCACAGCCACAGCGGCTTCCCGCCGACGAACAGCACGTCCTCGCGCGCGCCCGCGCGGTCGAGCTGGACCTCGATGAGCTGGCCGCGCAGGGTCTTGTCGCGGTGCGGGTGCCTGCCGGTGACCTCGCCCGGGACGATCGCCAGCACCTTCCCGGCGCGGCTGCACACGATCATCCCGAGCCTGCACCGGTACAGGCCCGCGCCGACGGAGACGTTGTGGAGGTTGTCGTAGGGCACGAACGCGACCTCGGCGTGATCGGCCAGCGCGCGCAGGTACGGCGTACCGCGCAGGTCGGCGAGCACCGCGTCCTGGCGCTCGAGGCTGGCCTTGACCACCTCGCGCTCCTCGATCGCGCGGGCGGTGTCGAGCCGCGAGCGGTCGTACTCGGCCTTGATGCGCAGCACCTCGTACGACAGGATCTCGTCGCCGCCCCGCTCCGACACGATCGCCGCCAGCGCGCCGGCCTCGGCCTCGAGCGCCGCGGCCCGGGTCTCGAACTCGGCCTGGCGCTCGGCCAGGGTCAAGCTCGAGCTGGTGATCTGCGCCACCTGGAATCGGCCCGACAGCATGTCGGCGCGATCGATCAGCCCGGCCGAGTACTCCTGGGCCATGCGCCGCTGCGACGCCGAGGCGTAGGCCTGGTTCGAGCGCTGGATGCGCGCGCGGGCGCCGGCGTAGTCGCGCGCCAGCGCCCGAACCCGGCCGAGCGCCGCGGTGCGCCCCTCGAGGTCGGCGCGGATCGCCCGCGCGAACTCGAGCTGGTAGGTCTGCTCGACCGCGATCGACCGGTCGGCGTGGCGGAGCTGCGCGGCGAGCTGGTCGCGGCTGGTCTCGTGCTCGCTGACCTGGGCCTGCAGCGCCAGCACCCGCTCGTCGGTCGCCGAGACCACGGTCGGGCGCACCCAGCTGTCGCTGACCACGTAGAACGCGCTGGTCGCGAGGTAGCCGACCAGCACGATGACGATCACCGTCAGCACGATGAAGCCGAGCAGGCGATACGCCGACACCAGCCACTTCGCCGACGTCTTCGACAGCTCGGCCGGGCGACCGAGGCCCAGCTTCTCGAAGACGTGCCAGCGATCGGGCGCGGCGACCGGCGGCGCGTACGCGTGCGCGACCGGAGCCGGAGCCGGAGCCGGAGCCGGAGCCGCGACCGGAGCCGGAGCCGCGACCGGAGCCGGAGCCGCGACCGGCGCCGGCACCGGCGCCGGCACCGGAGCCGCTACCGGAGCTGGGCGCGCCAGCGCGTTCGCGCCGTGCACGGTCGGCGCGAGCGCCTGGGACGCGACCGGCGCCGGCACTCGTGGCCGCGGCGGCGGCGGCGTGGGCTCGCGCCGTGGCGTCGGCGCGCGGGCCGCGAGCGCCGCCGGCTGCGCGCGATCCCAGCCGGCCGCCAGGGTCGACGAGGTGAGCGCGCGCGAGCGCAGCGCCGCGGCCGCGCCGTCGCGCGGCGGCACGAACGGGATGACGTTGGTCGGAGAGCGATCGTCGCCCGCGGGCATCACGACGGTGTCGTGGGCCCCATCCCAGTCGGGCTCGGACGCCGTCGGCGCGGCGACGCGCGGAGGCTGGCGAGGCGCGGCGACGCGCGGACGGGCGGGCGACGGAGCGGTGCGCAACTTGGGTTCGGGCATAGGGTGCCGCGCGCAGCGGCGACGCGACGAATTGCAAGAAGGTCGCCACGCGCCGCGCGGCGATCGCGCGCGCTAACCACGCGTGCGCACCAGCGCAACGTTCGTGCGATGTGCGGACGTGTGTGGGCATCGGCCCCGCTGCTGGGAAGCCGCGACCCCGATCGCCCGCGCGCCGATCGCGCGGACCACGCGACACCACACGCGCACGCGCGCGGCACCGGACTTGCTGTAGCGACCGACGCGCGCTGGCGCGACCGATGTCGACCTCACCGCTCTACCTGTTCATCTTCATCGTGTTCCTGAACCGCTACGTGTTCGGGTTCTACCTCACCCGCGTGCGCGGCCGCCGCTTCGACGAGACGATCACCGGCTACGAGCCGACGATCACCGTCGTGGTGCCGCTGTTCAACGAGGGCCGCTCGATCTACGACACGATCGTCAGCCTGGTCGGGCTCGAGTACCCGGCCGCGAAGCTGGCGATCACCGTCGTCGACGACTGCTCGACCGACGACTCGTACGAGTGGGCGTGCCGGGCCGCCGCCGAGTTCGGCAACGTCCGGGTGCTGCGCAACCCGCACAACATGGGCAAGCGCAAGGGCATCAACCACGCGGTCCGCGAGGCCACGTCCGAGATCATCGTGTCGGTCGACTCCGACGTGATCGTCTACCCGACCGCGCTGCGCGAGCTGGTCGCCCGGTTCACCGGCCCCGAGGTCGCCGCGGTCGGCGGCCGCGTCCACGTCTCCAACCCCAACGACAACTGGCTGTCGAAGCTCCAGACGATCAAGTACTACTTCGGCCAGGAGCACCTGAAGAACCTCGAGCGCGCGCTGCGCTCGGTCATGTGCCTGTCGGGCTGCCTGACCGCCTACCGCCGGCACGTGCTGCTGGCGCTCGAGCCGATCCTCGAGGACCGCAACATCCTCGGCATCCCGATCAAGTACGGCGAGGACCGGTTCCTGACCCGGCAGATCGTCAAGGCCGGCTACCGCACGGTCATGACGATGGACGCGATGTGCTTCACCAAGGCGCCGACCGACCTGCGCGGCTACTTCAACCAGCAGCTCCGGTGGAAGCGCTCGAACATCGTCGACTTCGCGTGCGGCCTGGGCCACGCGTGGAAGCTGCACCCGCTGGTCTGCATCCAGTACCTCTCGATGCTGATGCTGCTGCTGGTCTACCCGTTCGTGATCATCGCCCACGTCGCCGCCGGCGAGCTCCTCGGCCTGATCCAGTTCCACGTGGCGCTGATCGCGCTGTTCGGCCTGATCTACTACCTGGCGCCGTCGACCCGCCGCCTGCCGCCGTGGCTGCGGGTCCACCCGATCGCGTTCCTGCCGATGGCGGTGCTGATGCCGGTGGCGTACGTGCTGCTGACGCCGCTGGGGCTGTTCACGCTCGACACCGCCAGCTGGGAGACCCGCGGCCACGGCGCGGTCGCCGCCCCGCCGGTCGCCACCGGAGGCCCGCGATGATCGTCGCCGCGCACCAGCCCGCCTACCTGCCCTGGCTCGGCTACCTCGACAAGGTCGCGCAGGCCGACGTGTTCGTGATCATGGACGATCTGCAGTTCGAGGCCGGCAACTTCCAGCACCGCAACAAGCTCAAGCTCAACCACGGCCCGGCCTGGGTGACGGTGCCGCTCGAGCGCGGCCCGCAGCACGAGCGCATCTGCGACAAGCGCATCGCCAACGGCGGCAGCCCGCGCGAGCACTGGGCCCGCCGCACCTGGCTGACGATCGAGACCCACTACCGCAAGAGCCCGCACTTCGCCCGCTACCGCGATGAGCTGGCCGACGTCTACGCTCGGCCGTGGCGGGCGCTGGCCGACCTCGACGGCCACCTGTTCGACCTGGCCCGACGCTGGCTCGGCGTCACCCGGCCAGTGCTGCGGGCGTCGTCGCTCGAGCTGGTCGGCGCCAAGACCGAACGGATCATCGACCTGTGCCGCAAGGTCGGCGCCCGCGCGTACCTGTCCGGGCGCGGCGGCTCGGTCGACTACCTCGACGTCGACGCCCTGCGCGCGGCCGGCATCGCGGTGGTGTGGCAGCGGTTCACCCACCCGGTCTACCCGCAGCGCTACCCCGAGCTCGGCTTCGCGTCGCACCTCGGGTTCCTCGATCTGATCCTCAACTGCGGCCCCGACGCCGCGGCGATCCTCGCCGCGGGCGGCGCCGCCCCAGCGGCCGAGGTCGCGCGATGAACCGGATCTTCGACGAAGAGAAGGGCGGCCGGGTCGTGGCGTTCGGCGCCCACCCCGACGACCTCGAGGTCGGCGCCGGCGGGCTCCTGGCCCGGCTGGCCCGCGAGGGCGCGATGGTCACGATGGTCGTGGTCTCGGTGCCGAACCAGGCCGAGGTGCGACGGGCCGAGGCCGAGGCCGCCGCGGCGCTGATCGGCGCGCGGCTGGTGGTGCTCGAGGATCGGCCGTGCCGCGTCGAGGATCTGCCGATGCACGAGCTCGTGCGTCGGTTCGATCACATGGTCGGCGACTGCCGGCCCGATCTGGTGATCACCCACTCGGCCCACGACCTCCACTGGGATCACAGCCTGGTCAACCGCGCGACCGTGTCGGCGCTGCGCCGGTCGCCGTGCGATCTGCTGGCGTTCCTGTCGTCGCCCGAGATGAACGCGCAGTCGCGCTCGATCGGCCAGTGCTTCGCCGACATCTCGACGACGATCGACACCAAGATCGCGGCGATCGGCGCGCACACGTCGCAGGTGCCCAAGCTCGATCTCGAGTCGAGCCGGGACCTGGCCCGCGCGATGGGCCGGATCAGCGGCTACGCCTACGCCGAGGCCTACGAGGTCCTGCGGGTCCGCATCTGACGGGGCCGGATCGGACGGGTCCGGACCGAAGCGGCCCGGCACGCCCGGCACCGATCAGCGCTTGCCCGGGTAGAAGTCGAGGTCGGGCGCGTCGATCGGCGGGCGCGGCGGCGCCGCATCGACCGGCGGTCGCGCCGGCGGCCCCGCGTCGATCACCAAGCGCGGGCCGCGGTCACGATCGTCCCGGCGCCGGGCGTCGACCGGCGCGCCCCCGTCGACCGGCGCGCCCCCGTCGATCGGCGCGGCGTCGATCGGCGGGCCATCGACGCCGACGCCGGCGTCGACCGCGGGCGCCGCGACGGCCGTGGCGCCGGCGGCCGCATCGACCGGGCCCGCCCAGGCGGGCGACGAGCCGTGGCGACCACCGACGGCGACGAGCATCGCCGCCGCCGCCGCCGCCGCCACCACCGCCGCGGCCGCGACCAGCCACCACCGCCGCGACCGGGGCGCCGCCGCGGCGACCGGCGCCGCCGGGAGTGTCGGCGCGGGGGCCTGGGTCGCCGCGAACTCGGCGCGCACCTCGGGCACGGTGTCGGCGACCTCGGGCTCGGGCCACGCCGCGGCGCCGCCGTCGATGACCCGCTGCACCGACGCCCGCACCTCGGCGGCGCTGGCCGGGCGGGCCTCGGGGTCCTTGGCCAGGAGTTCGGCGACCAGGGTCCGGAGCCGGGCTGGCACCTCCGGAGGCAACGGCGGCA
Source organism: Myxococcales bacterium (assembly GCA_016717005.1). NCBI lineage: Bacteria > Pseudomonadati > Myxococcota > Myxococcia > Myxococcales > Myxococcales bacterium. The sequence continues at coordinate 15,782 of JADJUF010000046.1, forward strand.
CCGGGTCGGACAGGTGCTTGGCCAGGATCAGGTTGACCGACTCGTCGAGGTACGGCGGCGCCCCGCTCAGGAGCTCGTGCAGGATGCAGCCGAGCGCGTACAGATCGCTGCGGGGATCGCTGGGCCTGCCCTGGATCTGCTCGGGGCTCATGTACAGCGGCGTGCCGAGGATGGCGTCGGTGTTGGTCACGCGCGATGAGCTCTCGCTCACGAGCGACTTGGCCAGCCCGAAGTCGAGCACCTTGAGCAGGTCGCGCCCCGGCGGATCCGCCAGGACCACGATGTTGCCGGGCTTGAGATCGCGGTGGACGATGCCCTGGGTGTGGGCGGCCTCGAGCGCGTCGCACAGCTGCAGGGCGATGCCGCACACGCGCCGCGCCGGCAGCCGGCGCCCGGCCTGCTCCTTGGCGAGCGTGCGACCGCGCAGCAGCTCCATGACCAGGTAGAGGATGTTGTCCTCGGTCTGGCCGAAGTCGATCACCTGCACCACGGTGGGCTGGTTCAGGCGGCTCGCCAGCCGCGCCTCGCGCAAGAACCGCTTGGCGGCCTGCCGGTCATCGCTGAGCTTGGGGTGCACCACCTTGACCGCCACCTCGCGATCGACCGACAGCTGCAGCGCCCGGTACACGGTGCCCATGCCGCCGCGGGCCGATCGGCGCGCGCACCTCGAACCGACCGTCGAGCGCGCGCCCGATCAGCGGATCCTTGCTGGCCGCGAACTTGATGAGCCGCGCGCCGTCGTTGGGGCAGCTCAAGACCTCGGGCGCGAACGACTGGTTGCACGCCGAGCAGTACGACTCGGCGCCCTGGCCGTGGTCGGGCTCGCCATCGGTCACGGTGGCGGCTCGCCGCCGGGGCCGGCGATGACGATCGAGCTGCCGGCGGTGATCGTCGGCAGGTAGACCACCGAGGTGTCGTCGGCCTCGTACTGGACCAGGTAGTCCTGGCCGCGGCGCGACCGCTGGTACGCGCCGCCGCCGCTGCTCGTCCACACGGTCAGTCCCCGCTGGCCGAACGTCGGCACCTCGATCACCGCCCCGCGCTCGACGCCCTGATCGGCGGTGATCATCACGCCCGCCCCGACCTCGCCGCTGAAGCGGTAGGTGCCGCGCGCCGGCACGAACGTGGTCGGCGTCAAGGTCGGCGGCCGGGCGAACTCGGTCATGGCGACGCGCAGCTCGCGCGAGCAGTCGGCCACGCGGTCGGTCTCGACCGCCACCGCGGTCACCAGCTCGTAGGCTCCGGCGGCGGCGCCGCCGCGGTTGACCCAGTCGACGACCATCGCGCGGTTGGCGCGGGTGTCGTCGGTGGTGCGGGCGCGCATGCCAGCGATGGCGGTCGGGAAGGACCAGGCCAGGCCGACCTGCGGCAGCGCGCTCCCGGCCCCGCTGATACACGCGGTGATCGGCGCCGCCGGCGCCGACAGCTTGGCCGCCGCCCCGACCGCGGGGAACGGCCCCGGGACGGTCGCCGGATCGACCTGGTAGCGATCGAGCGCGGTCGGGAACGTGAAGTAGCTCGTGAGGATCGCCGGGTTGCCATCGGGATCGGCGCACCCGGCGCAGGTCATGACCCCGGCGCTGAGCGTCACCTGATCGCGCCGCACGATGCGGCCGCTGGGCTGCACGGTGAAGTCGACGACGCCGGTGACGGTGGTCGCGGCGTCGCAGCCGAACACCGTCGCGGCGACCGGCACGGCCTGCTCCCAGGTGACGCGGGTGGTGGCCAGGGCCGGGCCGCTGCGGAGCGTGGTGGCCTGGCCGACCTGCGACGAGCGGCCGTCCACCCCGAACGCCGGGTACATCGAGATGCCCGCGAACCGCTCGTCGCGCACGCAGCTGTCGTTGTTGCCGGCCAGCACCTCGTCAGCGCCGCGGCGCAGGCTCGACGGCATCGCCGAGGTGCTGTCGAACTCGAGCACGAGGTCGCCGACGGTCCAGCCGCGCGCCAGCGGCGCGACCGGGGTCAGCGGGGTCGCGAGCGCGCTCGCGAAGCAGTCCTCGACCACGGTGGTCCCAGGATCATCCTCGGCGCCGGGGTGGACCAGCGCGTTGTCGTCGTCGCAGTCGTTGGCCGCGGGGTTGGCCGCCACCGCCGGCCAGCCGTCGCAGTCGCCATCGCCCGCGCACGGTCGGTACGGGGGCACGTCGAGGCAGCCGGCGGCGCCGGCCAGGGCGATCAGGGCGCACGCGTGCTGGAGCCCCGGCATCTTCACGAGTATTACCGCTCGCCGATACCGGCGCAACGCACGGTCAGCTACGATGACGACGTGAGGGTCGCGACGTTCGTGTTCGCCGTGGCGCTGATCACGCCGGCCGCCGCCGCCGCCGCGCCCGATCCCGACCGCGCCGACGCGCTCGCCGCCGAGGCTGAGGCCCGCGCCGCAGGCGGCGACTTTCTCGGCGCGGCCGCCAGCTTCCGCGACGCCCACGCCGCGGACCCCCGCCCCGAGTTCCTGTGCAACGTCGGCGTCGCGTTCCACAAGGCGCGCGATCTGCCGCGGGCCCACCTGTACCTCGGACAGTGCCTGACCCGCGGCGGCTCGCTCGATCCCGGCTTCCTGGCGTCGGTGCGCGCGGTGTTCGCGACGGCCGAGGACCAGCTCCGCGCCGGTGAGTTCGCGCCCATCGACGTGAACCCCGAGCCGGCCGCCGCGGCGTTCACCATCAGCGCGTTCGGCGTCGGCGACACCCTGGTCGGCGCCCGCCTGGTGTGGCTGCCGTTCGGGCGGCACACGCTGCACGTGACCGCCGACGGCTACGTCGCCGATGACGTCGGGGTCGAGATCACGACCCGCGATCACCAGACCGTCCGCCCGACGTTGACCCGCGCGCCAGTGATCGGGCCGCCGCCGACGACGACGCCGCCCCCGGTCCACCGCCGCACCGCGCCCGCGTGGATCGCCACCGGGGCCACGGTCGCGGTCGGCGTCACCGCTGGCCTGCTCTACCTGCGCGCCCGCGCCTGGGCCGCGGACGCCGGCCTGCCCGAGATCCCGCCCGAGGTCTACGCCGACCGGGTCGACACCGCCCGCGCCTACCAGCACGGGTCGTGGGCGGTCGCTGCGCTGGCCGGGGTCGGCGCGGTGGCGAGCGGCTACCTCTGGTATCGCGCGCTGCGGACGCCGGCGCCGATCGAGGTGGCGCCGACCGCTGGCGGCGCGATCGTCGGCGTGCGCGCCTCGTTCTGATCCAACGTTCAGTCGAGCTCGATCAGCTCGCCGAAGGTGGGCTCGATCACCGGGGCGCGCTCGTCGACCGCCTCGTGCCCGGCGACGCGCGCGGCCCACGGCGCCGAGGCGATCCGCAGCGGGGCCGCGACCACGGCCGCGAGCTCCTGGCGCACCCCCGACCACCGGGCGCGGGCGCTGTCGTCGAGCCCGCGATCCGCGGCCGCGGCGCGCGCGACCGGCAGCGCGGCCGCCGCCAGCGATCGGGCCAGCGCCGCCACCGTGCCCCGCAGGGCCGCGCGCTGGGCCAGGGCCGCCTCGGCCTGGGCGACGACGGCGTCCGCGACCGCGCCCGCCCGGTCCGGCGCGGTGCGGACCGTGGCCTGGGCCACGCGGTGACCGAGCCGGACCAGATCGTCGGCGAACCCCACGACCGTCGCCGCCAGGTTGGCGCGGAAGCTCGCCCCGAGCGCCGTGTCGTCGGCCAGCGCGTGCTCGAGCCGGATCCGCATGGCCTTGCCGGTGAACCCGTCGATCGCGATCAGCGCGGCGGCCAGGGCCGCGTCGCGCGCGGCCAGCCCGGCGTCGGACACGTCGTGGCTCGCCAGCTCGGCGGCCAGCTGCGCGGCGTAGTCATCGCTGGCGAACGCCTCGAGCCGCGCCAGGGTCTGGACCGCGTCGAGCAGCTCGCCCGACGACCGCGCGCTGGTTGCCTGCATCGGTCCAGGCTACCGCGCACGCCCGCAGGTGGCGACCACGCTGCGACCCGCGCCACATCCCGGCGCCGGTACGGTGGTCGGTAGGTTGGCAGCGCGGTGCGGTCGGCGGTACCGTTGCACGATGTCGTGCCGCGGGCCTCGAGACCTGGCGCTGGCCGCCACCCTGGCCACCGCGCTGGCGGCGTGCGCGCAGGCCGAGAGCAGCGTCGACGCGACCACCGACGGGCCCCCGGCCGACGCCGGCGCCGACGCGCCGACCGACGCCCCCGGCAGCGACGGCCGGCCGGCCGGCAACGACGTGTGCGCCGGGGCCGAGGACGTCACCACCGCCGCCCACGGCGCCACCGGGGCCACGATCACCGGCGACCTGACCGGCTACCACAACGACGTCCAGCCGCCGACCGCGTGCACCGGCTTCACCAACGACGGCCCCGACGCGGTCTACGTGGTCACGATGGGCCCCGGCAAGACCATCACGGCCACGCTCGATCCCCAGGGCTGGGACGGCGCCGTCGAGATCGTCCAGCCGTGCGTGCTGACACCGATCTGCCTGGCCGGCAGCGACGGCGCCAGCCCCGAGGTCGCGAGCTACACCTCGACGGCGGCGACCACGGTCTACGTCGTCGTCGACAGCTGGAGCGACACCGCGTTCGGCCCCTACACGCTCAACGTCACCGTGCAGTGATCAGGGCCCGGCCGGCTCGGCCGGCGCGGGCGCGGCCTCGACCGGCGCCGGGGTGACCGGGGCCGGCGGCGCGCCCGGCGCGTGGCGCTTGCGGCGCAGGAACCGGATCAGGCGATCGCGGCCGTTGGTGAGGATGTCGTAGTAGGTCGGGATCACCAGCAGCGTCAGCACCGTCGACGTGATCACGCCGCCGATCACCGCGCGGCCCAGCGGCGCCCGGAAGTCGCCGCCCTCGCCCGAGCCGATCGCGATCGGCAACATGCCGGCGACGATCGCGACCGAGGTCATGATGATCGGGCGCAGCCGCACCCCGCCGGCCTCGACCAGCGCCTCCTCGCGCGACAGGCCCTCGCGCTCGGCCTGCTTGGCGAAGTCGATCAGCAAGATCGCGTTCTTCGCGACGATGCCCATCAGCATGATCACGCCGATCATGCTCATCAGGTTGAGCGTCGACCCGGTCACCAGCATCGCCAGCATGACCCCGATCAAGGACAGCGGCAGCGACGCCATGATCGGCAGCGGCTCGAGGAACGAGCCGAACTGGATCACCAGGATGAAGTACATCAGCATCACCGCCGCGCCGAGCGCGATGAAGATCCGCGTGAACACCTCGGCCTGATCCTCGGCCTCGCCGCCCTGCCGCCGCTCGTAGCCGGGCGGCAGCGACAGATCGGCCAGCTTGCTCTCGATGTCCGCGATCACCGCCGACAGCGGCCGGCCCTCGGTGTTGGCGCCGACGGTGATCACCCGATCGCCGTCCTTGTGCTCGATCAACGTCGGGCCGAGGCTGCGGTTGACCTTGGCGATCTGCCCGAGCGGCACCGTGGTCGCGCCGGTGGGCCCGTTGAGCACCAGCGGCAGCGCCTCGAGGTCCTCGGGCCGCTGGCGCCAGTCGGCGCCGACCCGGACCATGACGTCGCGGGTGCGCCCGGCCGGATCGATCCAGTCGGCGACGTCGAGGCCGGTGAACGCTGGCCGCAGCGACTGCGCCACGTCGGCCACCGACACGCCGAGCGCGCCGGCCAGCTCGCGATCGAGCACGACCTCGACCTCGGGCCGCTGGCCCTTGCTCGACAGGCCGACGTCGACCGCGCCCGGCACGGTGGCGACCCGGGCCGCGACCTGCTCGGCCAGGTCGGTCAGGACCGCGAAGTCCTCGCCGGTCAGCTCGATCTGGATCTGCTTGGCCGGGCCGAAGCCGCCGGTCGAGATGTACGCGACGACGCCCGACAGCGCGCGGATCTGGTTGCGGACCCGCTGCGCGATCACGTCCTGGTGGACCGATCGCTTGCCCTTGGGCACGAGCCGGACGTAGATCGACGCCGAGTCGACGGTGCCGCCCTGCCCGCCGACGGTCGCGTAGGTGTACGCCACCTCGGGGTGGGCCCGGACCAGCGCCACCGCCTCGGCGACCTTGCCGCGGGTGTAGTCGAGGTTCGACCCGGGCGGGGTCTCGATCTGGATCGTGAACTCCGAGCGATCCTGGATCGGCATGAACGCGCACCCGACCATCCCGGTGCCCGGGATCGCGGCGGTGCCGATCAGCACGAAGAACATCACGACCACCATCAGCAGGCGGTGGCGCAGCGCCCACCGGATCACGCGCTTGTAGAACCGGGTCAGCGCGTTGAAGCCGCGATCGAAGAACTCGAGCTTGCGGGTCAGCCAGGTCTTCTGGTGGCCGGTGGCCTCGGGGTCGGGCCAGACCGCCGACAGCATCGGATCGAGCGAGAACGACACGAACAGCGACACCAGCACCGAGCACGCGATCGTCAGCGCGAACGGCGCGAACCACTGCTGCGCGACGCCGCCCATGAACGCGATCGGCACGAACACGACGACGATCGAGAACGTCGTCGCCGCGACCGCCAGGCCGATCTCGGACGTGCCGTCCTTGGCCGCGGCGACGTGGTCCTTGCCGCGCTCCATGTGGCGCACGATGTTCTCGCGCACGACGATCGCGTCGTCGATCAGGATGCCGATCGCCAGCGACAGGCCCAGGAGCGACATCACGTTGAGCGTGAACCCGAACGCCAGCACCGCGATGAACGACGCGATCACCGACACCGGCAGCGCCAGGCCGGTGATCACCGTCGAGCGCCACGACTTGAGGAACACGAACACCACCAGGATCGTGAGCAGCGCGCCCTCGATGAGCGAGCTCTTGACGTCGTCGACCGACGCCTCGACCCGCACGCCCGAGTCGCGCACGACCTCGAGCCGCGTGCCGGGGTGCTTGGTCCCGAGCTCGTCCCGCAGCTCGGCGAGCACCGCGCGGATCTTGGCGCTGACGTCGGTCGTGCTGTAGCCCGACGCCTTCTTGATGTCGATCGCGACCGCGCCGGTGCCGTCGTAGAGCGCGGCCGAGCGCGCGTCCTCGGCGCCGGGCGCGACGTCGGCGACGTCGCCGAGCCGCACGACCGACGTCCCCGAGCGGGTCAGCACCAGCTGCTCGAAGTCACGCGCGGTCTCGAGCCGGCCGCGCAGGCGGATCGTCCGCTCGTCGTAGGGCCCGGTCAGGCGCCCGACCGGCGCCGCCAGGCTCTGGGTCGCGACCGCGGCGACCACCTGCGGGATCCCGAGCCCGACCGCGGCCAGCGCCCGCGGCCTGATCGCGATCGTCATCTCGCGCTTGGTGCCGCCGACGACGCTGACCGACGCCACGCCCGGGATCGCCGACAGCGCCCGCGACACCCGCTGCTCCGCGAGCTCGGTCAGGTCGACCGGATCGAGGGTGTCCGAGGCCAGCACCAGCGACACGATCGGGAAGTCCGAGGCCTTGAACCGCGACAGGATCGGCTCCTCCATCTCGGTCGGCAGATCGGCCCGCTTCTCCGAGATCTTGTCGCGGATGTCCTGGGCGGCCGCGCCGATGTCCTTGCCGAACCGGAAGAACACGATGATCACGGCGTAGCCGTCGACCGCGGTCGACTGGATGTTGTCGACGCCGGCCAGCGACTGGAACGACTCCTCGAGCGGATCGACCAGCTCGCGCTCGACCGTGCCCGGCGACGCCCCCGGGTAGACCACGGTGACCGCGACCAGCGGCACCTCGACGTCGGGGAACTCGTCGGTGTCGAGCCGGGACAGCGCCACCAGGCCGAACACCACCAGCGCGATCATCACGACGGTGGTGACGATCGGCTTGCGGATCGCGTAGTCCGAGATCCACATCAGCCGTGCTCCGGCGTGGTCGGCTTGGCGGCCGGCGTGGGCGGCGGCGCGGCCGGCGCCGTCGGCGGGGCGCTCGGCGGCGACGGCGCGGCCGGGGCGCGGGGCGCGGCGCCGGGCAGCGCCACCTTGGCGCCCGGCGTGATGCCGCGGGCGGCGCGGGTCAAGAGCACGACCTCGCCGACCGCGACCCCGCTGGTGATCTCGACCAGCTCCTGGCGGTCGTCGCGCAGGCCCAGGGTCACCGGCACGCGCTCGGCGACGTCGCCCTGGACCCGCATCACGGTCGGCCGGTCCGACGACGTGTCGACCGCCGCCAACGGCACGACCACCGCGGCGCGCTGCTCGGCGGCGATCCGGCCGTCGGCGTACAGGCCGGCGATCAGCTTGCCGCCGGGGTTGGGCAGATCGACCAGGATCGGCACCTGGCGGGTCACCGGGTCGGCGGCCGGCGCCAGCCGGGTGATCGAGCCGTCGAAGCTCTGGCCCGGGTAGCCCCGCACCGAGAACGTGACGGGCTTGCCGACCGCGACCGCGCTGAGGTCGTCGGACGACACCGTCGCGGTCAGGCGCATCGTCGCCGGCACCACCAGATCGTAGAGCGGCGCGCCCGGGCTGACGATGTCACCGACGTTGACCTGCCGGGCCGCGACCACCGCGGTGATCGGCGCGCGCACGGTGGCGTCGCCGAGCTGGCTCCGGGCCGCGGCCACGCCACCCTTGGCCTGGGTCACCGCCGCCGCCGCCGCCGCCGCGTTGGCCCGGGCGCGGTCGAGCTCGCGCGCCGCGAGCGCCCCGCCCTTGACCAGCGGCTCGGTGCGCTCGACCTCGCGCTGCGCGACCGCGGCCGCGGCCTGGGCCGAACCGACGCCGGCCTCGGCCGACCGCACGGTGTCGCCCAAGGTCTTGACCTCGATCCGGACGAGCAGCGCGCCCTTGACGACCGGGTCACCCAGCTCGGGGCCGATCGCGACCACGCTGCCGCCGACCTCGGCCCGGACCACCGCGCGCTCGCGCGCCTCGAGCGTGCCGCTGATGCGCGGGCCGGTCTCGAGCACGGTCTGGCGGACCATGACGGCATCCTCGGCGGTGATCGTGATGGCGATGGCGGCCGGCGGCGGCGGCGGGGCCGCCTTCTTACAACCGGCGACGGTGCCGGCGGCGGCCGCGCTGACGAGGGCGACGCCGACGGCGAGCCGGGCCGACCACGGGCGACGATGGGTGCGAGCGAACATCACGGTCCTCCAGCGCCGAGCGGGAGCCCGGCCAGCAGATCGCGCCGCAGCGTGGCGACGCGGACGTCGCGCGCCGAGCGCGCGCGGTTGAGCTCGGCCTGTTCGAGCTGGTTGCGGGCGTCGACCAGCTCGAGGTGCGACGACGCGCCCTGCGCGAACCGCAGCTCGGCGATCGCGAACGCGCGCCGGGCCTGCTCGACGGTGCGGCGGGCCTGGTCCCAGGTGGCGGTGGCGGCGGCGACCTGCGCGTCGACGACGCGCGCGTCGACCGCGACCCGCTCGCGGACGTCGGCGAGCCGAGCCCGGGCCGCCGCCACCTCACGCCGGGCGCTGGCCGCGGTGGCGCGGCGGCGGAAGCCGTCGAAGATCGGCACCGACACGCCGACGCCGATCGTCCAGCTGGCGCGCCAGTCGGTGTTGAACGGGTGGATGTCGTCGGGGTAGTCGACCGCGCCGAGATCGGTCGACGCGTTCACCTGCGGCAGGCGCTCGGCCCGGGTCAGGCGCAGCGCCGCCTCGCGCGCGGCGACGTCGAGCTCGGCCTGGGCCACCGCGACCGACGGCGCGCCGGCCGGGCCCGCGACGCCAGCCCCGGCGCCGACCGCGAGCCCGCCGTCGTCGATCTCGAGCGGCGTCGCCAGGGCGATCGGCTGGTCGAGGGGCGCGTCGATCAGCCGGGCCAGCGTCATCATCGCGATGTCGCGCTGCGCGGCCAGCTGGATGAGCCCGGTCGCGAGGTTGTCGCGCGCGACCTGGGCCCGGACCACATCGAACTCGGCCGCGGCCTGGTTGGCGAACGACAGCTGGGTCTGGGCCAGGGTCTCCTCGGCCGAGGCCAGCCCGGCCTCGCCGATCTCGACGGCGCGCACGGCGAGCGCGGTGTCCCAGTACGCCTGCGCCACCGTGAACACCAGCGCGGTCCGCTGGCCGGACAGGCCGAGCTCGGTCGCGTCGGCGCTGACCCGGGCCAGCGCGATCGAGCTCCGGGCCCGGCCGCCGTCGTAGAGCGGCTGGGTGACGTTGACGCCGACCCGCCAGACGTTGCGCTGACCGATCGGGAGATCGATCTGCTGCGGCGGATCACCCGGGTTGATGCCCGGGAGCTGGAACGACACGCTGCCGAACTCCGACACCAGCGTGCGCTGGAACGACGCCGAGCCGGTCACCGTCGGCAGCCGGCCCGCCTTGGCCACGTCGATCTGCGCGCGGGCCCGCGCCAGATCCTCGCGCCCAGCGGCCAGCGTCTCGGCGGCGGGCTCGACCCGCGCGATGGCCTCGTCGATCGTCAGCGTCAGGCCGTCGGCCTGGGCCGCGGCGGCGAACCATGCCACCACGGCGAGAGAGATTGCGATGCGCACCATGATCCTCCGCGGCGCGCGCCGAGCGGCGCGCGCGTGCCGCCGAGGTCTAGCAGGAACCAGGCCGCGACGCCGAGGAGGCAGGCACCGTTCTACCTGCCCCAGCGCGTGGCATCCCGCGCCGACCTGGGTCAGGACGCCCCGATGCGACCGCGCCTGCGACCCGCGCCCCGTCGCACCACGGTCGCGGTGCGACTACCAGGCGACGACGTGGTAGGCGCCGTCGGGCTCCCAGCAGCTGTCGTTGCCGCGGAAGGTCACGCGCACCAGCGCCAGCTTGTGGGCGCCGTCGAGGTAGGCCGCGGCGAGCGCGATCGGGTTGTAGCACTGCTCGTCCGGGCCCGCGCCCGGGTACATCGGCGCGTCCGGCGCCAGCCACGCGGTCATCAGGCGGTCGACCACCGCGGCGCCGGCGACGGTGATCACGACGTGGCCGCTGTCGTCGAACGTCAGCGCGACGTCGCCGCTGGTCGCGGCCCAGCGCTCGGCGGCGAGCGCCGACTCGTCGTTCGCGGTGATCGCCGCCGCCACCAGCGGCGTCCACGCCGCGCGCTGGTGCTGCTCGGCCAGCCAGGCGTTGGCGCCGGCGACGTCGGGCGCGGCCATCGGCTGATCGGGATCCTGCGCCTCGGCGGCGTCGGCCGTCAGCACCACCCGCCGCGCGCGCTCGCGATCGTCGCGCCCCCGCGCCACCAGCGCGAGGTTGGGCATGCCGCGGGCGCCGTCCTCGCCGATGTCGGCGACCAGGACCTCGTCGCCGCCCGCCGCGATCGCCGGCAGGCCCGTCGCCGTGAACGAGCCGCCCTCGCCCGGCGGGCCGCCCGACCACGCGATGGTCGGCGCCGGCCCGGTCGGCCCGGCGCCGCCGTGGTTGGCGATCGTGCCGCCGCGCGAGGGACCGCCGCAGGCCGCGGCGAGGACGAGGAGGCAGCCGAAGGTGCGCATGGGCACGAGGGGACCGAGGATCGCGGGGGCAGTCAAGCGCATGGCGACCCAACGCGCGGCGCCCCGGGGCGATTGCGTCGCCCGGGCCCCGTGGGGGCGCCGACCATCGGGCCGCGCCGCGCCGCCGGGCGGATCAGCCCGGCTCGAACAGGTAGAAGTAGCCGCGCAGGTTCGAGGTCGACAGCGGCTTCTTCATCCGGTACCGCGATCCGAACGCGCCCTCGAAGGCCGGGTGCGCGCACAGGATGCCGGCGCGGAAGTCGCCGAGCCCGCGCCACCAGTCGCCGAGCGCGCCGTAGAGCAGCCGCGCGTCCGCGACCTCGAGCCGCTCGCCCCACGGCGGGTTGCACAGCACCAGCCCGCCCGGCGGCACCGCGCCCGCGTCGGCCGCCCAGGCCAGCAGCCGCTCGCGCGTGAGCGTCGCGAAGTCGCCGCGGTGGAACTGCACGTCGACCCCGGCGCGGCGCGCGTTGGCGCGGGCCGCGGTCAGCACGTCGAGATCGCGATCGCCGGCGATCACCACCGGGCGCGCGTCAGGCCACAGCGGCGGGTCGTCGCCGAGCACCGGCGCGCCCCGGGCCGCGAGCACCGCCTCGATCGCGATCGTGCCGGCGCCGCACATCGGATCGACCAGCAGATCGCGCCGGGGATCGAAGCGGGCCTCGATCGCCATCACCGCCGCCAGGTGCTCGCGCAGCGGCGCCTCGCCGGCGTCCTGGCGCCAGCCGCGGCGGGTGCGGGTGCCGCGCGTGAGATCGAGCCCGACCACGACCTGGCCGCGATCGTCGAGCCGCGCGACCACCAGCGCGTCGGGCCGCTCGGCGTCGATGGCCAGGGCCACGCCGCGGGCGCGGGCGCCGTCGACGATCGCGTTCTTGACCGTGCCGACCACCTGGCGCTCGCCGGCCGCGAAGTCGGCGACGCGCCGGACCTCGACCGAGAACGTGCGCACCTGCCGGTCCCAGCCGCGATCGTCGGCGGCGGCGTCAGCGCGCAGCTCGTCGTAGAGCGGCTCGAGGCGGCGGGCCGAGGTCGCGTACAGATCGCGCACGACCCGCGTCGAGGTGCGGTGGTAGGTGAGCGCGGCGGCGGCGAGGGCGTCGTCCCACGGGTACGCCAGCTGGCCGGTGCCGTCGCGCTTGGGCGCCGGCGGGCGACGGCCGAGCGCGCGCCCGCCGACCCGGATCAGCTCGGCCTCCATCGCGCGGTTGGTCTGGGCCGATCCGACCAGGCGCAGGGCATCGACTCTCATGGGCAGCTCGCAGCGGTCCGGGGCGGACCGTTCAGGGTGGCGTACAGCCCGGCGTCGACGAAGAAGCGCTTGTGCAGGTACCAGCCGCGGGCGTCGGTGCCGCGCGGGCCCTTGGGCCGGGTGTGGAGATCGCGCCGGACCCACCGGGCCACGTCGGGATCCCAGTCGAGCAAGTACCACGACACCAGCGTGGCGCCGTCGGCCACGGTCGCGCGGCACAGCCACAGCACCCGCGCCAGCTTGGTGAGCGGCGACGCGCCCTCCATCGACACCGCCGGATCCTCGGTGACGCGCCAGCGGCCGGCGCGGTCGCGGGCGATCGGCACGGTCTTGAGCTCGACCTCGCCGCGCCAGTCGGGCTCGTCGGCGCCGCGCTCGATCACCCCGAGCAGCGCCGCCGCGCGCGCCCCCAGGCGCCCTTGTCCCGGCCGCGGCCCGGCAGGCGCACGCCCAGCGCGCGATCGGCGGCGGCCAGGAGCTCGTCGACGTCGGCGGGCTCCTCGGGCGGGATCGCCGCCGCCCGCGGCGCCGGCACCGGCCGCGGCCACGACGGCGACGGCGGTGCCAGCCCGCGCGCGGGCGCGACGTGGACCAGCCGGGCGCCCAGCAGCTCGGGCACCGGCTGCACCGGCGTGCCCAGCCAGCCGTCGCCGCCGGCCTCGGCCCGCGCGCCCCAGGCCCAGACCCGCGCGCGCACGTCGCCGACGGGCGCGTCGCTCGGGACGGCGGCGGCGACCGCGTGGGCGACCGCGCGCAGCTCGTCGATCCGCAGCCGGTTGAGCAGGCCGGCGAGATCGCCCGCGAAGCGATCGCCGACCCCGGCGGCGACCGCGCCGTCGTCGTCCTTGATCGTCGCGGCCGCCAGCCGACGCACGGTCGCGCGCGGCAGCTGTGCGACCAGGGCTCGGGCAGCGTTCACGACGCGGCGATGGTACCGTCTTGCGATGAACCGTCGAGCCGCCGGGGCCGCGCTTTGCGCTGTCGCCGCGATCGTCCTGGTCGTCGCCGCGGTGGTGCCGTGGTGGCGGGTGGCCGATCGCGACGACGCGACCGGCGCTCGCGCCAACGTCACGCTGCTCGGCGGCGAGCAGTGCGTCGGCGCGCAGGCGGTGTCGTGCAAGTCGATCGCGCTCGACGGCCGGCCCGGCGCCCGCGACGATCTGTTCGCGTGGGCCGGCCGCACCACGCTGGTGCTGACGCTGGCGGCGGCCGGGCTCGCGATCACGCTCGCGTTCGCCGGCGGTCGGCCCCGACGCGCGCTGCGCGCCACCTGCGCGACCGTCGCGCTCGGCACCGCGGCCAGCGCCGCGACCGTGGTGTCGATCGAGCGCCTGCCGACCCTGTACGGCACGCCCGCGCTGGGCGGCGGGCTGTGGCTGGCGCTGGTCGGCGCGGCGCTGCTCGCCGCCGGCGCCGCCTGGCCGCTCGCCGAGCCCGATCGCCGCGCGCCGCTGCGGCGCTGGGGTCTGGGCGCGGCGGTGGCGGCGCTGGTGCTGGTGGCGTGGGCGACGCTGGCGCTGCGCGGGTGGTGGCACGGCGACGCCGAGTTCGGGCAGCGGTCGCGCTCGGCGCTCGGCTTCGAGGTCTGCGATCTCGGCACCTGCGCCCGGTTCGGCAACGGCGCGGCGGCGGTGCGCTCGTTCCTCTTGCTGGCGCTGGTGGCCGCCTGCGCCGCGGCGCTGCTGGCGGCGGCCGCCGGGCTGATCGCGCGGGTCGTGCGCGGCACCGCGCCCCACGGCTGGGGCATCACGACCGCGATCGCCGCCGGCGCCACGCTCGCGACCACCGCCGCGGCGCTGGCGCTGGTGCCGAGCCGCGGCACCCACCTCGGCGTCGGCGCGTGGGTGTTCCTCGGCGCCACCGTCGGGCTCGGCGGCGTCGCGATCGTCGCGATGCGCTGGATGCAGGTGCCCGAGCCCAGCGACGACGGGCCGCCGCCGCCGCTGCGGTTCGGCGCGGTGCCGTCGGGGCCCAAGCCGGTGCTGGCGCCGCTGGGCGCGGGCGCGGTCACCGCGCCGCCGCCGCCCGGCCCGACGCCGTCGCCGCCGGCGATCGCCGCCTACGCGCCGGCGCTGTCGCCCGCGCCGCCCCATCGGCCGCCGACGGCGCCGCCGCCGCCGCTGGCGCCACGACCGAGCCCGCCCTGCCCGACCTGTCGTCAGGCGACGCTGTGGCACGGCAAGCGCGAGGCCTGGTGGTGCAGCACCTGCAAGCGCGCGCTGTGAGGCCGCGCCAGCGCTGGCTCGGCGCGCTGGCGGCGCTCGCGCTGACGGCGTGCTCGCTCGATCAGCTGCCGCCCACCCCGGCCGACCGGGCCCGCGTCGAGAGCGCGCGCGCCGACCGTCGGGTCGCGGCGATGGTGCGCGAGCTCCCGGGCGTCCGCGACGTCCGCGCGCTGGTGGTGCTGACGCCCGACGATCCGCTGGCGCCGGGGCCGCGGCCGCTGGCGCGCGCGACGGTGACCGTCGTGATCGGGCCCGCCGCCGAGCCGACCGCGGTGCGCGCGGCCGCCACCGCCGCGGCGCGCACGGTCGTGGCGCGCGACGCCGAGGTCACGGTGATCGTCCTCGCGGCGCCGCTGCCGGCCCGGTCGCGCCGGACCGCGCTGCTGGTGCTGGCGCTCGCCGTCGCTGCGGCCGCCGCGGCGCTGGCCCTGGCGCTGAGCCGGCGCCGGGCGCTGGCCCGCTACCGCGGGATCAGGCCCCAGTAGTCGAGCGCGAGCACGACCCGCGGGTCGTAGCCGCGCTTGCCGCCCTCGCCCTCGACCTCGAGCGCCACCGGCTCGACCGTGGGATCGACGTTCTTGACGGCGCACAGCCGCAGCCGCAGCGCGCCGACGTCGGTGCGGCCGGGCAGCTCGGCCCGCTCGACCACGTCGGTCCAGGCGTAGATCGTGTCGCCGCCGTAGGTCGGGTTGACGTGGCTGCCGCTGTTCCACGCGGCGATCCGCAGCACGTTCTCGAGGCCCGCCCACGACAGCGCGTGGGCGACGCTGACGACGTGCCCGCCGTAGACCAGGCGGCGCCCGCCGGTGCGCGCGGCGCCATGGCCGTCGAAGTGCACGCGCGCGCTGTTCTGGTACAGCCGGGTCGCGGTCATGTGATCGGCGTCCTCGATCGTCATGCCGCCGCCGTGCTCGATGCGCTCGCCGACCTCGTAGTCGCCCCAGGCGCGGGTCCCGCCGGTGGCCCAGCGCAGATCCCGGAACCGGGTCAGGTTGAGCGCCTCGGGCACCGGCAGCTGCGCGGCGGTCACCGCGTCGGGCAGGGTCGGCACCACCGCGGCGGGGAGCGTGGCGGCCGGATCGCGCTTGGGCACCATCACCCAGCGGATGAACGACACCACGTCCTGGCCCTTCTGGTTGAGCCCGCGGCTGGCGACGTAGACGATGCCGCGCTTGCCGTCGGACAGCTCGCGCAGGCCGATGACCTCGGTCTCGGCGGTCAGCGTGTCGCCGGGGTAGACCGGGCGCCCGAACAGCACCCGGGCGTAGCCGAGGTTGGCGACCGCGTTGTGCGAGATGTCCCCGACGGTCTTGCCGAAGACCACGTGGAAGGCGAGCAGATCGTGCGCGACCTCGCGCGCGAACCCGAGGCTGCGCGCGAACTCGGTCGACGACGACAGCGGTCGGCGATCTCCGGTGAGGGCGATATAGAGGGCCAGATCACCGCCGTGCAGGGTGCGCGGCGTGGCGTGCTGGAAGCGCTGCCCGATCTGGAAGTCTTCGAAGTAGTGCCCGCGGGGGGCCGAGGCGTGGGCCATGGCGATCGCCGAGCATGCGGGCACCGCGGCGCGCGCGCAAGCCGAGCGGCGCTACTCCTGCAGCGTGAACGAGTAGGTCACCGACATCGGCGCGCCGGTCCACGCCGGGAACGAGGCGCCCTTGACCGCCGCCGCGACGCACCCGCCGGTCGGCGTGCCGGCGAACTCGCCGAGCGCGTCGACCTTCGAGACCGCGCCGCTCGACGCCACCACCGCCTTGACCTTCACGTGGCCGGCGACCCCGTGCTTGCCGAAGCAGGACTGGGCCGCGCCCGCGACCGCGCTCATGCCGGCCTTGATCTCCTTGGGCTCGAGCGAGGTCTTGGTCGGCCCGGTCGGCGCCTTCGGGGTCGCGTCGTCGTTGGGCTTGGTGGCGCCGCCGGAGGCGTCGTTGAGCAGATCCTCGATGCTCTTCTCGCCGGGCTTGCCGCCCGCCCCGGCGCCGCCGCCCGAGGGCTTGGCCGAGCCGCTGCCAGCGCCGGGCTTGGCGGAGCCGCCGCCCGGGGCCTTGGCCGAGCCGCTGCTCGGCGCGGCCTTGGCCGAGCCGCTGCCGGTGGACGCGCCGGCGCTCGGGGGCGACCCGCCGCCCGCCCCGCTGGCCGACCGCCCCGACCGATCGTCGCGGGGCTGGTCCCGATCGCCCAGCTCGTTCTTCGGCGCCGCGGGATCCGCGACCGCGCCGGGCGCGGCGGATCCGGCCGAGGGCTCGATCGGCGGGGGCGCCGGCGGCGCCACCGTCGGAGCGGCGGCGGACTCGACCGTCGCGGTCTGGCTCCGCGCGGCGGCGGAGCCGGCGCCGGCCTCCGACGGCGCCGCGGTCGCGACCCGCTCCTCGTCGCCGGACTTCGTGCCGCCACCGCCCGCGAGCAGGACCGCGGCCGCCGCGGCCGCCACGGCTGCGCCGCCGAGCCCGACCCAGAGCCCGGTCCGCTTGCGCCCGATCGGCGTCACCGTGGCGCCGGGACCGACCGAGGCCGCGACGCCGGCGACGCGGACCTCGTCCATCGAGGCCGGCGCGTCGGGCAGCGCCACGATCATCGCGGGCTCCGGCAGCGCGATCGCGCGCAGGCTGCTGGTCGACGACGACAGCATCTGCTCGTCGACGTCGTGCTGGCTGGTGATGCGCCGCGAGATCCGCTGGCGCGTGGTCTGGGCCAGCGCGCGGATGTCGTGGAGGCCCGAGTCGTCGGCGCGGGTCGACGGCGGCGAGATCTTCTCGGGGACAGGCTTGTCGTCGGTGTCGGACGTCATCGAGGTCTCCAGGGGCATGCGGGCGCTGGTGCCGTGAGCGTCGAGGTCGGCGAGCTCCGCCTCCACCCGCGCCGCCAGGCCGTCGACCCGACCGGGCGCCGCGAGGGCCGCGAGCGCGGCGCTGGCCGCGCGGACGCGCAGGTCGAGGTCGTCATCGGTGAGGGTCGAGTCGGACATGGGCGGTTCAGGAGGTCAGAGCGGTTGGCGGGATCACGGTGGCGGTAACACGGGGGCGTCGGAGCGCCTACGGATTTTGCCTTACGTCAGGAGTCACGGTCGGCAGGAGTCACGGTCGGCAGGAGCACGGTCGGCAGGAGTCACGGTCGGCAGGAGTCACGGTCGGCAGGAGTCACGGTCGGCAGGAGTCACGGTCGGCAGGAGTCACGGTCGTCAGGAGTCACGGTCGTCAGGAGTCACGGTCGGCTGGCGTTCGCGCCAGGCGCTCGCGCAGGAGCCGGCGAGCCTCGTTGACCCGCCACGCCACCGTGCCCTCGGGCACGTCGAGCACGGCCGCGATCTGCTTGTGGCTCAGGCCCTCGACCGTGGCCAGCAGCAACGTGACCCGCAGGGTCGGCGACAGCTCCGCGACGGCGGTCAGGACGGTGCGGACCTCCTGCCCGAGCGCGGCCTGCTCGTCGGGAGCGTAGCGCGGCGTGCCCAGATCCTCGGGCTTGCCGCCCAGCTGCGCCACCTCGGCGGCGCCCGCGTCGGCCAGGGCCCGGGCGCGCTTGCCCGAGCGCAGCCGGTTGAGGGCGGTGTTGATGGTGATGCGGTACAGCCAGGTGAAGAAGTCGGCGCGGCCGTCGAAGCTGGCGAGCCCGCGGTAGGCGCGCACGAACGTCTCCTGGGCGACGTCTTCGGCGTCGCTGTGGTTCCCGGTGACGTGGAGGGCTGCGGCGTACACGCGTCGTTGGTAGAGGCGCACGAGCGCCCCGAAGGCAGAGCGGTCTCCCCCGCGGGCGCGGGTGAGTAGCTCGGATTCGTCCTCTGCCATTTCCGCGAATATAGGAACGGCAGCGCCAGTAGGACAACTCCTCGTGCGCGTTCCTTGGGCCCGGGGGACGATCCTGCGCGGTGCGCCGGCCGCCCCCACCGGGGGCCTGGCGACCCGCCATCGGCGGCTCAGCGCGTGGACGTCTCGCGGTCGCGCACCGAGCTGTTCGTCGGACGCGCGCATCTCGGAAGGTCTCGCAGGGCCGGCCTCGAGCGGCCGACTGGCCTGGATGAGCCCGCGGACTTCGGCTGTGCCGACCTGGGCCTGGGCCGCTCGCGCATCAGCTGTTGGCGCGGCGCCGGTCGACCTCGATCAGGCGCGGGTAGACCGCCGCGACGACGTCGTCGATGCGGGCCAGGGCCCGGGCCGCGCTGGCGCGGGCGGTCAGCCGCCGGGCCACGCGCTCGGCCTCGTCGCGGCCGCCGTCGCGGGCGCGGGCGCTCACGCCGGCGTCGAGCAAGGTCAGCGGATCGCCGGCCGCGATCGTCCTGGTCAGCTCGACGGCGCGGCGCCGCGCGGCGCCGAGCGCGTCCTCGAGCTCCTCGGCGTGGGCCGCCAGGAGCGCGAGGTAGGCCTCGCCCTCGACCCCGCTGAGCAACGCGTCGATCTCGACCAGCGCGAGGTCGCGGAGCCGCGTGACCAGGCCGGTGTCATCGGGCTCGGTCATCCCTTCGGCTCCGGCTTGCCGGCCGGCAGGCCCTTGCCGGTCGCCGCCGCGAGCCGCTGCGCCCGGGCCTCACGCTCGGCCGCGACCTTGGCCTTGATCGCCGCCAGGGCGTCGTCGCCGCTCGCCGCGCCGGCCGGCAAGCTGGCGATCGACGCCTCGAGCGCGGCGGTGGCCTCCTGCTCGCCGCGCATGGCCGCGTCGACCTCGGTGGCGATGGCCTCATCCTCGATCCGGCTCTCGGCCGCCGCGAACTTGTCCCAGACCGCGCCGTCGTGCCCGAACGCGTCCCCGCCGGCCGAGCGGGCCGACGCGATCTGGGTCGCGAGCGTGCCCTTCTTGAGCTTGAGGATCTGCAGCTTGGTCTCGAACTCCTTGCGGCTCTTGTTGAGCTGGATGGCGTAGCTGGCGGCCTCGTCGCGATCCCGCCGGATCTTCGCGGCCTCGATCCGCGCCGCCTTCTGCTCGCGCAGGGCGGTCTTGGCGGCGTCGTCGTCGCCGGCCTTGACCGCGATCATCGCGCGCTTCTCCCAGGTCGCGGCCCGCTCCTCGAACTTGGCCTGCTCCTGCTCCATCTGCTTGGCGGTGGCCTTGTACGAGATCAGCTCGGCCAGCGCGGCCTTGCGCTGCTCCTCGAGCTCGAGGATCGTCAGCTCGACCTCCTTGGCGGGGTCGATGGCCTTGTCGAGGGCGGCGTTGGCCTTGGACTTGACGCCGTCTTTCATCCGGGTGAACAGGCCCATCGCGTCACTCCTTGCCGAGGCCGTACTTGCGGTAGCGCTGGCGGAACTGATCGTAGGACAGGCCGAGCGCGGCGGCGGCCTCTTTCTGCACGAACCGGGTGCGCTCGAGGGCGTCCTTGCACAAGAACGCCTCGAACGCCTCGACCCGCTCGACCAGGGGCCGGGCCGGGTCGTCGACGAACCCGACCACGGCCGCGCGGCTGCCGCTGTCGTCGTGGGCCTCGGGCGGCAGCGCGCCGTCGACGTCGGCGGCGGTCAGCCGCTCGCCCTGGGCCATGTAGATGGCGCGCTCGACGACGTTCTTCAGCTCGCGGACGTTCCCGGGATAGTCGTAGCGCGCCAGGCGCGCGTAGGCCTCGGGCGTGATCTCCCTGACGGTGATGCCGGCGACCTCCTGGCGGAACAGCGCCAGGAAGTACGTCGCGAGCACCGGCACGTCCTCCATGCGCTCGGCCAGCGGCGGCAGCGCGATCACCTCGAACGCCAGGCGGTCGTAGAGGTCGGCGCGGAACGTGCCGGCGGTGATCGCGGCCCGCAGGTCGGCGTTGGTCGCGGCGATGACCCGGACGTTGACCTGGATCGACTCCGAGCCGGCCACGCGCTCGAACCGCTGGTACTCGAGGACGCGCAGGATCTTGGCCTGGAAGTCCATCGACATGTTGCCGATCTCGTCGAGGAACAAGGTGCCGCCGTCGGCCAGCTCGAACTTGCCCTCCTTCTGCTTGGTGGCGCCGGTGAACGCGCCCTGCTCGTGGCCGAACAGCTCGCTCTCGAGCAGGTTCTCGGGCACGGCCGCGCAGTTGATCGTGATGAACGGCTCGCTGGCCCGCGGCGACAGCGTGTGGATGGCCCGGGCCACCAGCTCCTTGCCGGTGCCGCGCGGCCCCAGCACCAGCACCGGCCGCGGCACCGGCGCGACCTTCTCGATCTTCGACAGCACCGCCAGCACCGGCGGCGCGTCGCCGACGATCTGCCAGCGCTTGCCGGCCAGCTTGCGCAGGCGCTCGTTGGTGGCGCGCAGCGCCTGGTTCTCGTCCTCGAGCCGGCGCCGCTCGTTGATGTGGTGCAGGATGCGCTCGACCTTGTCGACCGAGATCTCGAGCTTGTCCTCGAGGTACGGGTCCTTGGTCAGGAAGTCGACCGCGCCGGCCTTCACCGCCAGCACCGCGTCGTCGATCGTGCCGTGGCCGGTGAGGATGATGATCGGCAGATCGGGGTGGGCGGCGCGCAGGCTCTTGCAGATCTCGATGCCGGTGCGCTTGCCGACGCCGAGGTCGAGGTCGAGCACGACCATCTCGGCGTCGTGGCCCGCCAGCCACGCGATCGCCAGCTCGCCGTCGTCGAAGCTCTGGACGTCGCGGCCGCGGGCCTTGAACACGTCCGCGAGCAGGCGCCGGACCTCGGCCTGATCGTCGACGCAGACGATCGTGCCGCTCACGCGCGGCCTCCGGCCGGCGCCAGCGGGCCCAGCCCGGGGAAGCCGCCCAGGTCCGACGGCAACACGACGATCACGACGGTGCCCCGCCCCTCCTCGCTGTCGATCAGGATGCGGCCGTGGTGCGCGGTCACGACCCGCTCGGCGATCGTGAGCCCGACGCCGGAGCCGGTCTCCTTGGTCGTGTAGCCGGGCACGAAGATCCGCGGCAGCTCGGCCTTGGGGATGCCGGGGCCGGTGTCGGCGACGACGATCTCGACCGCCGGCGCCGACGTCGTCGCGATCGGCCGCACCGACACGGTGACGTTGCCGTGGGTCTTGTCGGCGGCGTCGGCGGCGTTGTGGACCAGGTTGACCAGCGCCTCGCGCAGGAGCATGCGATCGCCGCGCAGGTCCGGCACCGCGGCGGCGACGTGGATCTCGATCACGGCCTGGGTCCGCGCCTGGGCCGCGGCCACGACCTCGTGCACCAGCGGCGCCACCGCGATCACCTCGACCGTCGGGCCGGTGGCCTCCATCGAGCGCAGGTACTGGGCCCACTCCTCGTACAGCGCCATCACCTCGCGCTCGAGATCGCGCAGGCGCTCGCCCAGCTCGCCGTCGGCCAGCTTGCGCGCGCTGCGGGTGCGCGAGCCGATGATGCCGAGCACGTTCTTGACCCGGTGGCCGTGGGCGTAGACCCCGGCCAGCACGTCGCCGCGGGCGACCTCGGCGGCGGCGGTCACCAGCCGGGGCGCGGCCGAGCCGGCCACGCCGCTGGCGCCGGGCGCGGCCGCGTCGAGCAGGCGCCCGACCACGTCGGTCAGCCCCGGGCTCGACGGATCGGCCAGGCGCGCGGCGTTGCGCCACGCCAGGCCGTACCCGGCGTCGATCCGCAGCACGCGCTCGATCTCGGCCAGCGCGCCCTCGGCGTCGCCGCGGTCGAGGATCAAGAGCGCCAGCCGGCACGCGGCCTCGGCGTGGCCCGGGCGCAGGCGCAGGCCGCGGCGGTACGCGTCCTCGGCCTGGCTGCGGGTGGCGGGGTCGTCGGCGAGCGCGGTCGCGAGCAGGAACCACACCCGGGCCTGCTCGACCACGGCCTCGACGCCGGGCTCGGTCGCCAGGCGTCCGGCCAGCTCGGACAGGAGCGCGATCGCCGCGGCGCGGCTCGCGGGGTCGGCCGCGCGCCGGCGCAGGCTGCGATCGATCGCGCGCAGGCGCACCACCCGCGAGTCGGGCCGCGCCGCGGCCTCGGCCGCCAGCGCCGTGTCGATGTCGGCGTCGATCAGCCCGCGCTCGCCGTGCGCGATCCGCGCGGCCAGGAGCAGCGCCCGCCACAGCCGCACCGGCGCGTCCGCGGCGACGGCCTCGGCGGCGACGAAGGCGGCCTCGGCGTCGCTCGACCGACCGCACGCGACCACGCGCGCGACGACCTCCTCGTACAGCGCGCACTCGCGATCGATCAGCTCGAGGCGCTGCGCCAGCGGCGTGGCCGCGGCGGTGATCGCGCCCAGCAGATCCTCGTGGGCCGCCATCACGTTGGCGGCGGCGCCGGCGCCGTCGCGCTCGATCTCCGCGACGCTGGCCAGGCCCAGGCGCGCCCGCGCGCGCAGCGCCGCGGTCGCCGACGTGGCGTCGATCGCGGCGGCGAACGACATGCGCGCGGCGGCCAGCTCGCCGGCCGCGAGCTGCGCCGAGCCCAGGAGCACCCGGGCCGCGGCGCCGGGCTGGCGCTTGGCCGCCTCGCTGGCGTGGCGCCGGGCGGCCGCGACGTCGCCGACGGCGAGGGCCAGCTCGGCCAGCCGCCGCGCGGGGCCGGCGTCGCGCGGATCCGCGGCGGCGTGGGCCCGGGCCAGCGCGCCGCGCGCGGCCGCCGGCAGCCCGAGCGCCCAGTAGCGATTGCCGAGCTCGACCAGCGTGGTCATCGCCGGCGACGCTACCACCGTTACGACAACGCTTGCCGACGCGCCGCCACGTGATCGCGGAGCGTCCGCACCGCCGCGGCGTCGGCGCCGCCGTCGTCGGCCTCGGCCCACGCGTCGGCGAACCGATCCATCACCTCGGCGTCTCGTTGCAGCCGGCCCCGGACGGCCTCGTGGGCCTCGCGGAACTGCACGTAGAAGTCCTGGAGCATGTCGCCCTTGCGCAGCGGCGTGACCGCCCCGACCCGACCGTCGGACATCTTCTCCATGTACAGGCCGACCTTGTAGAGCGGGCCGGCGACCTTGTGGGTCATGATCAGGAGGAAGCCCGACAGGATCACCGTCAGGCCCAGGCCGATGCCGACCATCTGCAGGACCAGCGTGCGATCGCGCGCGGCGATGTCCTCCGCGAACTCGTGGCCATACTCGGCCAGCGCCTCGTCGGTGCCCGCCAGCTCGGCCAGGCCCTTCGACAGCTCGCCCGACGCCTCGTGCTCCTGCTGGTAGATCAGGAACCCGAGCGTGCCGGCGATCAGCGCCGACACCACCGTCACGACCAGCACGTAGCGGAGCTGCAGCCGCTTGTCGAGCAGGTAGTTCGACAGCTTGCGGTGCGTGCGCCCGCCGCCGCCGGGCGCCGCGCCGGGCGCGCCGGCCGGGACGTCGCCGGGGACCTTGCCGGCCGTCACGACCACCGCCGCCGGGACCTTCGGTTCATCCGCCAAGGGACTGCTCCTTTCGCGCCAGCACCTCGCGCAGCGCCACCGCCGCGGCCGCGGCCTCGGGCGAGCGGGTCAGCGCGCCGCTGGCGGTCGCGGCGTCGAGCGCGGCCCCGATGCGCGCCACGTCGTCCCGCTCGAGCCGCACCGCGCCGGCGTGGGCGTGCTTGAAGTGCTCGTAGAACTCGACCAGCTGATCGCCCTTGCGCAGGTCGTAGACCTTGTCGTAGCGGCCGTCGCGCATCTTGGCGAGGTAGAGCGTCACCTTGTAGAGCGGCCCCGCGACCTTGTGGGTCATCTTGATGCCCATGACCGCGAGGCCGAGGATCAGCAGCAGCCCCGAGCCGACCATGACCAGCACGATCATCTGGAACCGACGGTCGGCCGAGGCCAGCGCGGCGCTGATCTCGAGCTCGCAGGTGTGGTGGGCCGCGACCTGCTGCGCGTAGGTCTCGGCGAGCGGCGGCCCCGCCGGCGGCGCCTCCATCGTCATCGAGCTCGACTCGATCACGACCCGGCGGTGGTGCGCGCCCGGATCGTCGCCGGTCGGGTCGACGGGCGCGCCCGGATCGGTCGGCGCGCCGTCGGTCGGCCCCGCGGCCAGCCCGGCGTCGAGGTCAGCGGGCGCGGCCGGCGTCGGCGCGGCGACTGGCGCCGGCGTCGGCGCGGCGACCGGCGCCGGGGTCGGCGCGGCGACCGGCGCCGGGGTCGGCGCGGCCCGGCCCGCCTGGGCGATCGGCTCCGGCAGCGCCGGGCAGGCCCGGCCGCGGATGCCCGACTTGCCAACGGTGGTCGCCTCGGACGCCACCCGGATGACCCACCAGCCCAGGAGCGCCATCAGCAAGGTCGCGAGCCCGACCATGATCAGCGTGAACGACAGCTGGTACTGCTTGTTGATCAGCAGGTTCTTCCAGCTGCGCTTGTAGTTGCGGTCGCTCATGGGGCCGCCGCCTTGGTCCGGATGGTCGGGACCACCTTGGACGCAACGAGGTCCTCGATCACCGCGGCCACGCAGTCTTGCTTGGCGAGGGCGATGTCGGACTCGTCATTGGATCCAGCCACGCTGGCGTTGCCGGTAAGCACGGCGAAGATGCTCTTCTCGGGGTAGGAGGCGATCAGCATGCTGATCTTACAGGAGACCGTGGCCGACGCGCCTTTTTGTTTGACCGTGACCTCGTTCACGGTGCCGTCCAGGTAGAACCCCGAGACCTTCTTGCTGGTCAGGTCCTTCTTGGTCGGCGCCTTGCCGCTGGGCCAGGTCTGCATGAACTCCTTGGCCTTCCTGGAGAGGGTGGTCTGCGCGGTCTTCTTGGCCAGGGCCTTGAGCTCGGGCTCGGCCTTCGAGGCCATCTCCGCGACCAGGACGAAGACCCCGCCGGTCGTCACCGGCGACGTGATCGTGGCGGCGTCGATCGCGTCGAGCTTCTTCAAGGTCTTCGCGGCCACCTTCTTCACCGAGTCGGTCGAGTCGCGCGCCAGGAGCTTCTCGAGCGCGGTCCGGGCCTGGGCCCGGGTGGTCGCCGGCGTCGCGGCGGTGACCACCTTGCCCAGCGCCACCGCGGCCGCGCCGCGCACGGTCTTGTCGCCGTCAGCCAGCGCGCCGACCAGCGCCGGCACGCCGCGCTGATCGCCGAGCTTGGCCAGCGCCAGCACCGCCGACAGCCGGACCTTGTAGTCCGAGCCGCCCTTGACGTCCCGGATCAGCACGTCGACGTTGTCGGCCCAGGCGACGCCGGGCGCCGCGACCGCGACCAGCGCCAGCGCGACGACGATCGCGACGTGGCGCAGCGTTCGACTCGCCCGGCCAGGACACCGACGTTGCATCGCCGAGTTCGACGGTGCCACCGAGCGGATCTTCACCGCTCCACGCTAGCGGTCGGCCGCCGTCGGTGCAATCACTGCTTCGCGCGATCTCCTGCGGCGCGGGCGCGCGCCAGCTGTGCGTCGCGGTAGGTCCGCGCGAGTTCGACGTAGTGGGCCGCGCTCGAGGCGATCCAGCCGCGCTCGCGATCGTCGACGGCGCGCTTGACCTTGGCGGGCGCGCCGAGCACGAAGCTGCCCGGCGGGATCTCGGTACCTGGCGTGATCAGCGCACCTGCGCCTACCACGCTGCCGCGCCCGATCCGGGCGCGGTCGAGGATGATCGCGCCCATGCCGATCAGGCAGTCGTCCTCGACCGTGCACGCGTGGATGATCGCGCGGTGGCCGACCGTGACCCGGTCGCCGATCGTCGTGCCGCTGACGTCGCCGGTGATGTGGACGACCGAGTTGTCCTGGATCGAGGTGTCGCGGCCGATCCGGATCGGCATCATGTCGCCGCGGATCACCGTGCCGAACCAGATCGACGAGCCGGCGCCGATGGTGACGTCGCCGATCACGACGCTCTGCTCGGCGAGGTAGGCGTCGGGGTCGATCGTGGGGACGTGCGCAGCGAACGGGATGACGACGGACATCGCGGCGACGCTACCGCGGCGCGACCAGCGCGGTCACCACCTGGCACGCACCGTCGTGGGCCAGGGCGCCGCTCGACACCGCGGCGGCGTAGCGGATGCGGCCGTCGCGGTCGGTGACCAGGACCGCGCCGTCCGTGCCCCCGTCGAGCGCGCCCAGCAGCCCCGAACCGGCGTCGCGCTCGACCCGCCACGCCGTGATCGGCATCGGGACCAGCGCCCGCAGCGCGTCGAACTCGACCGTCGAGTCGGCCAGCACCAGCGCCCGCACCTGCACCGGCTCGCCCACGCCGCGGGCGGCCAGCTCGTCGACCAGCCCGCCGATCTCGACCGCGCAGGCGTCGCACCGGGCGTCGAACACCGCCACCACCATCGGCCCGACGCGCCAGGCCTCGCGCCGCACCGTCAGGCCGACCTCGTCGAACGCCGGCAGCGCCGGCAGGTCGTGGCCGACCAGCAGCAGGTGGAGGATCTCGTCGGGCGTCGGCCGGGCGACCAGCCGCGGCAGCGCCAGCACCCGGCGACCGTCGCGATCGATGACCAGCGGGAACCGGGCGCCGATCTCGGCGTCACGGATCTGCTGGCCGAGATCCCGGATCGGCCGGCCATCGGCGCTGACGAGCACGTCGTGCCGGCGCAGGCCAGCCGCGGCCGCCGGGGTGCCGGGGTGGACCTCGGTCACGATCGCGCCGCCGCCACCGAGCTGCTGGTAGGTGATGCCGAGCCACGGCGTCGGCCCCGCCTCGTCGGCGGCCAGCGGCGCGGCCAGCGCGCCGACGATCGCCAGGGCCACGACCATCCGCATGGACCGCAGTCTACGCCGGACGCCCGGGAGGGTCGACCTCGACCTCACGGCCCCGGGTGGGCGCGGAACCACGCCACCGCCTTGGCGATCGTGGCGTCGAGCGGCGTCCGCGGCATGCCGAGCTCGCGCCGGGCCTTGTCGCAGTCGTACCAGACGGTCGCGAGCGCGTAGCGCGCGGCCTTGACCGTGACCCGGGGCGGCGGACCGCCGCGCTCGGCCCAGCGCTCGAGCAGCCAGGCGCCGGCGACGACGGCCGCGCCCGGCAGCGTGCGGCGGATCGGCCGCAGCCCGGCGATCCGCGCGACCGCGCCGTAGAACTCGCGGTAGGTGACGTTGTGGCTGCCGGCGATGTAGCGCTCGCCGATCCGGCCGCGCTCCTCGGCCAGCACGTGGCACGCGGCGACGTCGTCGACGTCGACCGCGCAGAACCCGCCGTCGGTGTAGCCGGGCACCCGACCGGCCAGGGCCTCGGCGATGAAGCGCCCGGTCGGGGTCGGCCCGCGATCGCGCTCGCCGAACGGAAACGCCGGACACACGATCACCACCGGGGCGCCGTCCCGGGCGAACCGCTGGGCGTCCTGATCCGAGAGGTACTTCGAGCGGATGTACGCGTCGCCGCCGCGCCAGTGGTTCCAGGTGAACCGCTCGTCGGCGAGCTGGCCCGGCGCCGGCACGCCGATCGCCGCGATCGAGCTGGTGTGGACGATCCGCTGGACCCCGGCCTTGGCCGCGGCGCCCAGCACGTTCTTGGTGCCCTCGACGTTGACCTCGAAGATCCGGGCCGGGTCGGGCAGCCACAGGCTGTAGATCGCCGCGAGGTGGTAGACGACGTCGCAGCCGCGCACGGCCGCGGCCACGGCGGCCTGATCGCGCACGTCGACGACGACCTGCTCGACGTCGAGCCCGGCGAGGTTGTCGGCGCCCTCACCCGGCGCCAGGGTCGCGCGCACCGACCGGCCCCGCGCCAGCAGCGCCCGCACCACGGCCGAGCCGATGAAGCCGCCCGCGCCGGTGACCAGGGTCCGCACGCTCGACCGGATACCACGACCGCGGGCCCTGCACGGTCCAGGGGGCGCACCCACATGTCCTACATGTAAGTTGTTTGACTTCATAGTCGCACCCAGCGATCATTTCGTCATGAAGCCAGCGCGCCATGCCCAGTGGGTTCCCGATGGATCGCCGCGGCGCCCGCCGAGCGCGCCGCCTCCAGTGGGCGTGGCGGCGGACAAGCGCATCCATATCCGCTTCGATATGCTGTTCCCGTGCGTGCTCGCGAGCGAGCTGTACGGCGAGACCACGGTGGTCGTGCGCAACGTGTCGGCCGGCGGGATGATGGTGCAGTCGAGCGAGATCCTGCCGCTCGGCACGGTCGTCACGGTGCACTTCCGGATGAGCGACTGCGACGATGAGATCGTCGCGCAGGCCGAGGTGAAGCACCACCTGTGCCTCAACTTCGGCGCCCACGGCGACGAGCCTCAGGCGGCGCGGGCGATGGGGCTGCGGTTCCTCGACTTCGACACCGAGCTGCCGCTCACCCTCCCCGGTCAGCGGATCCTCCACTGATCGATGCCGTCCGGCGACGCCCCGGCGCGCGGAATAGCCTGCGGCGGCTCGGCGTCCTCGTCGATGATGCCCCGCCACCGCGACGATCTCCTCGGCTTGCGTCGCGCACGTCGATTCGCTAGGACAGCCCCATGCGTCGCTTGACCCTCGCCGTCGTCCTGGCCTGCGCCGCCGCCGGCCCTGCCGCCGCCGGCCGTGACGCCGCCGCCGTGGTCGCCGAGCTCGGCGCCGGCACGGCGACGCCCGCGGCCGCCGTGCCGGAGCTGGCGGCGCTGCCGGTCGAGACCCTGGCGGCGCAGCTCGCGCGGCCGCGGACGTCCACCGTCGATCAGCGCCGCGCGGTGCTCAAGGCGATCAAGGCGTCGGTCCCCGACGCGTCGGGCAAGTTCGAGACGCCGGCGCGGCAGAAGGCCGACCAGGTCCGCGCCGACGAGGCGTTCGACTGGCTGGCCGAGCTGACGGCGGCGCCCGGCGATCTGCCCGGCCAGGCCGAGGTCATCGCCGACGTCGCGCTCCTGCGCGCCCTCGCGGCCTCGCCCGACCGCGCCGCCGCCGCGGTGATCATCGACGCCGCGTTCGCGCCGGACACGATGATCTACCGCGACGAGTGCGGTCGCCGGCTGCGGGCGATGGCGCCCGAGTCGGTGCCGGCGCTGACGATCGCGTCGCAGGCCAAGGAGGTCGCGCGCGCCCGCTACGCCACGTACCAGCTCGAGCGCCTCGATCGCCAGGAGCCGGGCAAGGCCATGGCGGCGACCGCGGCCGACGAGGATCTGCGGGTCGCGCAGCTGCGCGCGTTCGGGTCGTCGCACCACCGCGAGGCGGTCGCGACCGTGCTGAAGTTCGTCGACGACAGCGCGCCGCGGGTGCGCGCGGCCGCCCGCGCGGCCTGGAACGACTACGTCACCGGGCCGCCCCCCAAGCCGGCGCCCAGGAAGCGCCTGCAGCTCCCCGGCGGCAAGTTCGCCAACAAGGAGACGCCGCTGTGGCTCACCTACCGCGAGCTGGCGGCGATCGAGCTCAAGCGCACCGCCGAGGACGTGCTCGGCGAGGTGTTCGCCGAGGACGCGGCGATCGATCTGGCCGCGGTGTCGCAGCGCCTGTTCGAGCACTACGACGCCGAGCGCGCCAAGATCGACGACGCCGCGTTCGCCGCCGCCAAGGCCAAGGTCGACGGCGGCGACCTCGCCGGGGCGATCGCCGAGTTCGATCGGCTGCTCGCCACCGCCGGCACGATCCCGCACCCGACCGAGGCCGCGGCGATCTACCTGACCCACGCCCGCGCGCTCGAGCAGGCCCAGCAGTGGGACGGCGCCGCGGCCGCCTACGGCAAGGCGCTGGGCATCGATCCCCAGGGCGGCAACGCCGTCGACGCTGAGGCCGGCCGCGAGTACGCGCTCGGCAAGGCGTTCGAGGCCGTCGGCAAGGACGGCAGCGCGAACTTCCGCCGCGCCGTCGCGCTCAAGCCCGACTACGCCCCCGCCCGCGCCGCCGCCGCCAAGGACGAGCCGCCCCAGCGCAAGGCCTGGATGCTCTACGGCGGCGGCGCCGTCGCCGCCTGCGCCGCCCTGCTCGCCGTCCTCGGCCTCACCCGCCGCCGCCGCCGCGCCTGAGCCAGTCGGACGCAGAACTGGAGCCGGAACGGGAGCCGGAGCCGTAAGCGGAGCCGGAACCGGAGCCGGAGCCGAGCCGAAACCGAAACCGGAGCCGGAGCCGGAACCGGAGCCGGAGCCGGAGCCGGAGCCGGAACCGGAACCGAAACCGGAGCCGGGAGCCGGAGCCGGAACCGGAACGAACGGAGCCGGAGGACCGGAGCCGGAGCCGACCGGAGCCGGAGCCGGAGCCGGAGCGGAGCCGGAACCGGCCCCGGAAACCGAGCCCGCTCCCCCGCCCTCACGCCTGCTCGAGCTCGAGCGCGAACGCTGTCCCTCCGCCCGGCCCATCGACCACGGCCAGCGTCCCGCCCATCGCCTCGGCGGCGGCCCGCGCGATCGCCAGGCCCAGCCCCGACCCCTCCCCGCGTCGCGCCGCGGCCCCGCGGTAGAACCGCTCGAACACCCGCTCGCGCTGCGCCGGCGCGATCGCCGCGCCGCCGTCGGCCACCATCAGCCGCACCCGCCCGCCGTCCGCGCGCGCGGTCACCGCGATCGGCGCCGCGCCGTGCTTGTGGGCGTTGTCGATCAGGTTCTGGACGATCTGCTCGAGCCGCTCGTGATCGCCGCGCACCGCCAGCTCGGCGGCGACGTCGATCGCGACCGCCGCCGCGCCCGGCCGCGCCGCCGCCGCGGTGGCGACGCACGCCGCCACCATTGGCGCCAGCGCGATCGCCCGCCCCGGCTCGCGCGCCTCGGGCCGCGTGCCCTGGCGCTCGAGCTCGAGCAGGCCCGCGACCAGCCGCGCGATCCGATCGGCGTTGCGCGCGATCGTCGCGACGAACTCGCGCCGCATCGCCGGCTCGAGCTCGTCATCGGCGAGCGTCTCGGCGAACCCGGCGATCGCGGTGATCGGCGTGCGCAGCTCGTGGGCGGCGTTGGCCAGGAACTCGCGCCGGACCACCTCGAGCGCGCGCAGCCGCGACACGTCGTGCAGCACGCACACCGCGCCGCGGCGGGCCGGCAGCGGGCGCACGTTGATGCGGACGGTGCGGCCGCGCAGCTCGATCTCGTCCTCGATCGGCGCGCCGGCGCGGGCCGAGCTCAGCGGCGCGATCAGCGCGTCCGGCAGCGGCGCCGCCGGATCGACCAGGCGATCCGCGGCCGGGTTGGTCAGCGTCACCGCGCCGTCGGCCTCGACCACGATCACGCCCTCGACCATCGCGCCGATCACCGCCAGCGATCGATCGCGCTCGCGGGTCAGCGCGCCGACCTGAGCCTGGACCTCGCCGGCCAGGCCGACCAGCGCCCGCGACAGCACCCCCAGCTCGTCCTTGGTCGGGGCCGGCGGGCCGATCGCGTAGTCGCCGCGGGCGACCCGCGCGGCGTCGCGGGTCATCGCGTGCAGCGGCCGGACGATCGCCCGGATCGCCAGGACGCCGAGGCCCAGCGCCACCGCCAGGCCGACCAGCGCCGCCAGCGCCAGCTGCAGCCGCAGCGCGCGCCGGGTCGCCGCGAGCCCGGTCATCGGCACCGACAGCCGGATGACCCGGCCGTCGGGCGCGCGCACCGCGACCAGGTAGGCCTCGCCCCCGTCGGGCGGCAGGGTCCGCACCGCGCGGCCGACCGCGCCGGCCCGGGCCGCGCGCACCTCGGGCGCGTCGCCGACCGCGAGCCCGACGTCGCCGGCCCGCTCGGAGTCGCCGAGGACCACGCCGTCGCCGCTGACGATCGTCACGCGCGCGTTGACCACGCCGGCCAGGCGCGGCGCCAGGCGCTCGGGCTGGCCCGCGGTGTCGAGCCACTTCATCACGCCCAGCGCCTGCCGGCGCAGGCGGTCGTCGGTGCCGTCGCGGAGGTCGCGCCCGATCGTGCGATCGAGCAGGACCAGCGTCGCGGCGGTCACCACCAGGACGATCGAGACGAACCCGAGCAGGAGCCGCGTGCGGACCGACACGTCAGGCGCCCGGCTCGTCCTTGCGCGCGCGGTAGCCGAAGCCGTGGACCGTCTCGACCCAGTCGGCCGCGGCGCCGAGGCTCTGGCGCAGGCGCCGGACGTGGACGTCGACGGTGCGGGTGTTGACGTTGCCGTGGATGTCCCAGACCGCGCCCAGCAGATCCTCGCGCGAGAACACCCGCCCCGGCGCCGCGGCCAGCGTGACCAGGAGCTTGTACTCGAGCGGGCGCAGCGCCAGCGCGGCGTCGTCGGCGGTGACCACGTGCGCGATCGGATCGATCGTCAGGGGCCCGAGCCGGATCGGCCCGCCCGCGGCCGGGGTCGAGCGCTCGGCCAGGCGCCCGGCCAGCGCCGCGACCCGCAAGACCACCTCGCGCACGACGAACGGCTTGGTCACGTAGTCGTCGGCGCCGACCTCGAGGCCGGTGATCCGATCGTCGGGATCGGCGCGCGCGGTCAGCATGATGATGCCGACGGCGGCGCAGGTCGGGTCGGCCCGCAGCGCCTGGCACAGCGCGAAGCCGTCGCCGTCGGGCAGCATGACGTCGAGCAGCACGACCGTCGGTGGCTCGGCCCGCACCCGGGCGCGGGCCTCGGCCACGGTCGCCGCGACGGCGACGTCGTACCCGGCCGCGCGCAGGTGGTAGTCGAGCAGGCGCGCCACGTCGGGCTCGTCCTCGACCACCAGGATCCGCTTGCGCATGCGCCATGGTACCGCGACCGCGCGGCGCCCGCGCGCGCCGCGCCGGTGTTACCCACCGGTAACAGAGCCAGGGCCGACGCGCGGGTATCGTCGACGCCATGACGATCCGCTGTCGATGGCTGGTAGCGCTGGCGCTGGTGGTCGGGCTCGGGGGCTGCCGCAAGCACGCGCCGAGCGGCACCGTCCGCGTCGCCGCCGCCGCCGATCTGGCCCGCGCGTTCGAGGAGGTCGGCCGCGCCTTCAAGGCCAAGACCGGCACCAACGTGGTCTTCACGTTCGGCTCGTCGGGCTTGCTCGCCAAGCAGCTCGGCGAGGGCGCGCCGTTCGATCTCTACGCCGCCGCGTCGAAGTCGTACGTCACCCAGGTGGTCGACAAGGGCGCCTGCGACGGCGCGACCCGCGCGATGTACGGTCGCGGGCGGCTGGTGGTGTGGAGCAAGGGCCAGGCCCTGGCCACGCCCGCCGACCTGGCGGAGCCGCGCTTCGCCAAGATCGCGATCGCCAACCCCGACCACGCCCCTTACGGGAAGGCCGCCAAGCAGGCGCTCGAGCGCCTGGGCCTGTGGGACCAGGTGTCACCGAAGCTGGTCTTCGCCGAGAACGTCCAGGTGACGATGCAGTGGGCCCAGGACGGCTCGGCCGACGCGTCGATCGTCGCGCTGTCGCTCGCGACCGTGACCACCGGCGGCACCTCGATCCCGGTCGATCCCGCCAACCACGATCCGCTCGACCAGGAGCTGGTGGTGTGCGGCAAGGGCGCCGGCCGCGCCGGGGCCGAGGCCTTCGCCGCGTTCGTGGCGTCGCCGGCGGGGCGCGACATCATGCGCAACTACGGCTTCCGGCTGCCCGGCGAGTGACGGTAGGGTGGCGGCGTGGACGCCGCCACCGCGCTCGCGCTGATCGGAGCCGGCATCGCGGCGGGCGCGCTCAACACGCTGGCCGGCGGCGGCTCGCTGATCTTCGTGCCGGCGCTGATGTTGTCGGGCATGGACGGCACGGTGGCCAACGCCTCGAGCCGGGTCGCGATCTTCATGCAGTGCGTCGCCGGCGCGGCCGCGTTCGCGCGCGGCGGGCACCTGCCGACCGCGGCCGCGCGCTCGATCGTGCCGCCGGTGCTGGTCGGCGCCGCGGCCGGGGCCTACGTCGCCACCCAGATCTCGAACCGGATCTACACGCCGCTCTTGCTCGGCACGCTCGCGCTGATGGCGCTGGCGCTGATCATCAACCCGCGTCGGTTCGCGCCGCCGTCCGACGCGACGCCGCGCGCGGTCCGCGGCGCGCCGGCGATCCTGGGGCTGGTCGCCGCCGGCTTCTACGGCGGCGTGCTCCAGGCCGGCGCCGGGTTCGTGTTCCTGGCGATCCTGGCCGCCGGCCTCCGCTACGACCTGGTCCGGGCCAACGCGCTCAAGGCGCTGGTGATGCTCATCTACGTCGCGCTGACCGCGGGCGTGTTCATCGCCTACGGCATGGTCCGCTGGGCGCCGGCGCTGGTGCTCGGGGCCGGCGCGATCGTGGGCGCGATCGCCGCCGCGCGCCTGGCGATGACGCCCCGGGGCGCCGCGCTGACCAAGGGCGTGGTCGTGATCGCGGTGCTGGCGCTCCTGGTCGTGATGATCACGCGGCTGTGACCGCGCCGCTCAGGGCCGGTCGCGTCTTCGGTCGAGCACCGAGCCGCGCGCCGGGAGCTTCGCGGGGGGGGGGGGGGGGGGGGGGGGGGGGGGCGCGGGCGGGGGGGGGAACCTGGCGACAGGCCTCCCTGGAAACTCAGCGCAGCACGACCGGCGGCGTGTCGCCGTCGACCACGCCGTCGTCGTCGGCGTCGAGCACGTACTCGACCACGCCCGGCAGCGGCGTCAGCGTGGTGCCCGGGTTGTGGCTGCCGGGCGGCAGCGGCGGCAGGAACTGGTTGGACGTGAACTCGCCGGTGGTGTTGACGAGCACCACGGCCAGCCGCAGCCGCGCGCCCCGCGGCACCGCGCCGCCGGGGTACAGCGCCACCCACGGCACGAACGCCTCGAGCCCCTGCCCGGTCGCCGGCGCCATCGGCGTCGCGCGGGTGCGGACCGCCCCGAAGTTGATCGCGGCGCGCAGCCAGCCCAGGCTCTGGGGCTGGCCCAGCGGCGGGCGCAGCGCGCGGGCCCCGGCGTCGTCGCGGAAGTCCTCGACGTGCGGATCGCCGCCGCCGACCGACACGACCGCGAGGTCGGCGCCGAACGCGACCGCCGGCGCCGACACCCGCGACGCCGCCAGCACCCGGTCGACCGCGCCGATGACGTCGGTGACGCTGCCGGCCGGGCTGCTGAAGCCGGTGCCGGCGCCGGGGTCGACGTCGATCCAGACCTCGACGGTGTTGACGTCCCACGCGAACAGGCCCTCGACGCCGAGGTAGAGCCCGTCGGCGGTGGCGTCGAGCCACAGCGCGTCGAGCTGGTTCTGGCCGGCGCCGAACTCGCTGGCCACCTGCTGCACGACCGCGCGGTGGCGCAGGTCGCCGAGCTCGCCGTCGGGGATCGGCTCGCGGCCCGGCACGATCATCGCGCCGCGATCGAGCTGGGCCCGGGCGATCGCGTAGATCCAGCGATGATCGATCACCGCGCCGTCGACCAGCGCCGCGCCGGGGCCGTCGGCGAAGACCGGGACCCGGGCGTTGGTGTGGGCGCCCCAGCGCCAGCGCACCGTCGGATAGGTGCCGGCCGGCGCCGGCGCCACGACCTCGAGGCCGCCGCACTCGTGATCGGCCGTGACGAGCACCGTGGTGTTGCCGCGGGCCCGGGCCCAGGCCGCGACCGCGGCGACGGTGTCGTCGAACGCCAGCGTCTCCTGGACCGAGTCGATCAGATCCTCGGCGTGGCCGCCGTGATCGATCCGCCCGCCCTCGATCATGACGAAGAAGCCGTGGGGATCGCGATCGAGCGTGGTCAGCGCGGCCCGCGCCATGTCGAGCAACATCGGCTCGGTGGTGTCGGGGCGGCGGGCCGCGACGTAGGTCATCAGATCGGGCGTGAACACGCCGAACAGCCGCGGCACCCCGGCCGCGACCGCGGCCGAGAGCTCGGCGGCGGTGCCGACCCGGGTGTAGCCGGCCAGGTCGAGGTCGTCGTAGAGCCCGTCGTCGGCCCGCACCGAGCCGGGCCCCTGGGGCGCGAAGTACAGCGAGCCGCCGCCGAGCATCACGTCGGGGTGGGTCACCCGCACCAGCTGATCGGCGATGTCGACGAGCTGGCCGCGCGAGCCGACGTGGGCGGCGAACCCGGCCGGCGTGGCGTGGGGCAGCGTGGTCGTGGTCACCAGCCCGGTCGACCAGCCGCGGGCGTGGGCGCGCTCGACCAGGGTCTCGACCGCGACGCCGTGGCGATCGACGCCGATCGCGCCGTTGTAGGTGTAGACCCCGGTCGCCATCACGGTCGCGGCGGCGGCCGAGTCGGTGATGCCCGACGGGCTGCCGGTCCGGACCTGGCCGCGGTGCGGCAGCCCCTGCATCGCCAGGCGCCCGGTGGCGCCGTGGCGGTACAGCGACGCGGTGTCCAGCTGCCCGACGCCCATGCCGTCGCCGATGAGCAGGATCACCGCGGGCGCGGCCCCGACCCGAGCGTCGAGGCCGGCGTCGCTGGGCGCGTCGATCACGGCGTCGACGCCGGCGTCGGGCTCGGCCCGCCGCTGATCGCCGCACGCGATCGCCGCGAGCACGATCACGACCGCGGCTCGACGCATCGGAACAGTATCGCGCTGGCCGCGCGCGGGCGCTACGGCGAACAGGCCGGCATCAACGTCGCGCAGCTCGGGCGCGTGGCGCCGGTCACCACCGCCTCCGCCCACGCCAGGCCGTGCTCGATCTTGCGCTCGAGCACGGTGTCGTGGGTCGCGAACGTGTCGGTGCAGACGTCGGGGACGACGCCGTCAGCCTCCAGCTTGGCGATGTCGCACGCGGCCTCGCTGGCGGCCGGCATGACCTGATCGGCCAGCCCCTGGATCACCAGCACCGCGGCGCCGGCGGGATCGGCGGTGACGACGTTGGCGCCCAGCCAGGCGTGGAACGATCGGGCCGGCTCGACGCACCCGGCGGCGCCGTCGATGCAGGCGAGCATCGCGACGCGGAAGTCGCCGTCGATGAGATCGCGCAGGTGCGGCTGCTGGACGTCGAGCGCGCCGCCCAGCGGCACGGTGCACAGCGCCTCGATCTCGCCGACGAGGTCGGCGCGCTCGGCGGCCGGGAACGTCTCGGCGGCCCGGTCCGGACCGAGCCGGTTCGCGAACCAGCCGTAGTGGCGCAGCACCGCGACCGTCGGCGCCGACAGCCCGGCCAGGCTGGTCAGCAGATCGGGGTTGCGCAGCACCCGCTCGTACCCGAACGAGCCGACCCGGATCGGCCACTCGGGGGCGATCGCGACGACCGCGCGCAGCGTGCGCGCGCCGGTCAACTCGCGCTCGAGGCCCTGGGCCGACAGCACGACGCCGCCGCCCTGGCTGTAGCCCAGCGCGATCGTCGGGGCGCCGGTGACGTCGGGGCCCAGGAGCCGCGCCAGCGCGCGCGCGCCGTCGAACAGCTGCGCGGCGCCCTCGCGGTTGTCGAGGTACGCGTGGACGCCGTCGTTGCCGAGCCCGGCGAAGTCGGGCGCGATGACGGCGTAGCCGAGCCCGGCGAGCGGCAACGCCTGGTTGGCGTGCGGCAACGGCTCGCGCGCCGGCGCGCACGCGTCGGCGAGGCCCGAGGTCGAGCGCGCGACCAGCGCGATCGGCACCGGCAGCGCCCGCGGCACCGTCGGCAGGTACGCGGTGGCGGTGGTGATCGCCGCGGTGCCGTCGGCCCGGACCGTGCGGTAGGCCAGCTTGACGACGCGCGCGCCCGAGGTCGCGACGATCGTGGCGCCGGCCGCGTCGGCGGCGGCCTGCAGCGCCGCGGCGTCGAGGGTCGTGCCCGCCGCGCACCGGACCACCGCGCCGCGCTCGGCGGGCACCAGCGGGGGCAGCCCAGCCGGCGTCACGAACACCGCGGCCTCGTCGTCATCGCAGCCGGGCAGCGCGACCGCGTAGCCGGCGTCGACGGCGGGCGCCGCGTCGACGGCGGGCGCGGCGTCGAGCGCCACGGCCGCGTCCGCCCCTGGCGCGACGTCGTCGGCCGCCGGCGTGCCGCCGCAGCCGGCGGTGGCGATCGTCGCGGCGATGAGGAGCCTGCCTCGCATGCCCCGGGGCATACGATATTTGCCATTGCCATGCAAATAGATTCGAGCGCGCGGTCCCCGGACGACCGTCGCGGCACGCCGACGCTCGAGGCCCCGACGCCCCGACTCGGACTCGGTTCCGACTCGGTTCCGACTCGGTTCCGACTCGGTTCCGACCCGGTTCCGACTCCGGTTTTCCGGTTCCGCCTCCGGTTCCGGTTCCGGTTCCGGTTCCGGTTCCGGTTCCGGTCCCGACTCCGGTTCCGGTTCCGGTTCCGGTTCCGGTTCCGGTTCCGACTCCGGTTCCGGTTCCGACTCCGACTCCGACGCCGACGCCGACGCCGACGCCGGAGTCCCCCCTGCACCTGCCTGGGTTCGGCGACCAACCCTCTCGAATTTCAGATGTCGATCTTGTCGCCCGGGCCGTGGCTGCTGCCGCCGCTGCTGCCGCCGCTGCTGCCGCCCGAGCGCTTGACCAGCTTGATGTTGACCGAGGCGTCGCTGGTGTACGTCAACTTCTTGTCGTAGCTGCGATAGCCGGCGGCCTTGGCCACGACCCGCACCGTCTTCTTGCCGTTCTTGAGCTGGATCCCGATCGAGCCGCCGGTGACGAACGCGCCGTCCACGGTGATCGTCGCGTCCGCCGGTGTGACCGAGAAGGTCAGCGTCGCGGTCACGATCGCCGGCTGGGCGCTCCCCGATCCGCTTCCGACGGCGGAGCCCGCGCCGGAGCCCGCGGCGACGTCCGAGCCCGCGCCCGCGGCGACGCCCGAGCCCGAGCCCGAGCCCGCGGCGACGTCCGAGCCCGCGCCTGAGCCCGCGGCGACGTCCGCGCCCGAGCCCGCGGCGACGTCCGAGCCCGAGCCTGAGCCCGCGGCGACGTCCGCGCCCGCGCCCGCGGCGACGTCCGCGCCCGAGCCCGAGCCCGCGGCGCCGTCGGAACCCGCGGCCGGGCCGGCGGTGCCCGCGGCGACATCGGGGGTCGGCGCCGAGTCCGAGCCCGAGCCGGTCGTCGACGGGTCGGCGACGGCCTCGTCCTTCGCGGTGCCGAGGCCGAAGTACAGGCCCGAGAACGTGCCGGCGGCGACGCCGATCGACACGAGCACGGGCACGATCTTGGGGGTGCCGCCGCGGCGGGGTTGCATCGGTTGGCTCATGGATTCCTCGTTGGGCTACAGATCACCAGCGACGACCAGACCGCCGCCACCCGCTTGGACCCACGGGGCCAGGCGAACCTTGGGCGCGATCGCGTACTCGTCGAACGTCTCGCGGCGCTGGCGGGCGCGCTCGCCGTGGACGCGCGCCTTGGGTCGGTACACCTTCACGTAATAGAACGAGAGCACGCCGGCGGCGACGATCGTGCCGGCGATCAGCCCGTCGGTCACCAGCGCGAGCCGGCGCCCCGACACCCGCGCGTCCTCGCGATCCTGCGCAGTGCCGTCGGTGCTGGTGAAGTCGCCGTGGCGGCCGATCGCCATGATCCCGGCGGCGGTGGCGCCGCCGAGCAGCCCGACCGTGAGCGCGCCGCCGATGTACAGCGGCACCTTGCTCGGCGCGGGCGGCACGATGATCTCGGGCTTGGGCGGCGGCGGCGGCCGCGGTGGCTCGACGATGATCTCGATCGAGTTCAGCTCGAACGTGCGCTCGGACTCGCTGCCGGTCTCGACCGTCAGCGCCTGCTCGAGCGGCTGGTAGCCGTCGGCGGTGAACGACAGCGTGTAGTCGCCGGCCGGCAGGAACAGCGGATCGGCCAGCGGGCTCACGCCGATCTCGGTGCCGGACAGCGCGACGTGGGTGCCGTCCGGCACGATCACCAGCGAGACCACGCCGACGTTGAGCTTGGCGGCCTCGAGCCGACGCTCGGCGTCGGCCTTGAGCGCCGGATCGGGCTCCGCGACCTGGGTCAAGAACCGGCGGTAGTCGCGCGCGGCCTCGGCGGTGCGCCCGAGCTTGTCCAGGGCGATGGCGATCGGGAACAGGATCTGCGGGTTTGGCACCAGCTCGAACGCCTTCTGGTACGCGGCCAGCGCGCGCTCGTACTGGGCCTGGGCGTCCGCGGCCTTCTTGCGCCGCGTGAAGTAGTCGCCCTTCTTCAAGAACGCGTCGCCGCCGTCGAGCAGCTTGCGGGCCGCGGCCTTGGCCTCGGCCGGATCCATCGCTGGCGCCTCGTCGGGCTCGACCACGTCAGGATCGGCGTCGGGCCCGGCGTCCGGCGCCGGCTCGTCCGCGAGCGCCAGCGACGCCGCCGCGCAGATCATGACCATGACGATGCCCCCGAGGCGCATCCGGGTAGCTCCCATGGTGACAGTCTACACCGTCGGCGCGGCCCGGTCAGCCCCGGCGCAGCCCGCCGTGGACCTGGGTGACGTACGCGAGGGTCGCCAGCGGGTGCCCGACCAGGTGGAGCACGATCGACAGCATCGCGTCGCGCCCGCGCACCCGCACGTCGGGGGCGGCGTCGACCGCGCGCGCGTCGATCAACGGCACGTCCGCGAGCTGCTGCAGGTACGCCCGGGCCTCGTCGTCGAGCGGGCGCACGCCCAGCCCGGTCGAGCGAGCCGCGCACGCGCCGCACACGACGCCACCCCGCGCCGGATCGAACACCGCGCCGGCGCCGAGCTCGTGGGCCTCGCACGCGGCGCAGTGATCGAGCACCACCGCCGAGCCCAGCTGCGCGCACAGCGTCAGCTCGAACGCGCGCAGCAGCGACGGCGACGGGCCGGCCCCCAGCGCCCGCCACAGCTCGACCACCAGATCGAGCAGCGCCGGCTCGACGGCCTCGGGCGGCGCCAGCTCGCGCACCAGCTCGAGGGCGTAGCTCGCGTGCCCGAGCATGATCGGATCGCTGGCGAGCGCGCGGTGATCCTCGACCAGCTCGGTGCCCTCGAGGCTCCACAGCTCCGCGCCGCGCCGCCGCCGCCCGAGCGTGGCCGCGAGCACCGTCAGCATCTCGAGCCCAGCGGCGAACCGGCGCTTCGAGCGTCGGGCGCCGCGCGCGACCGCGCCCACCCGGCCGTGGCTGCGCGTGAACAGCGTGACGATCACGTCGGACTCGCCGACGGCGGTGCGCCCGAG
This sequence comes from Myxococcales bacterium, assembly GCA_016717005.1. Classification (NCBI taxonomy): domain Bacteria; kingdom Pseudomonadati; phylum Myxococcota; class Myxococcia; order Myxococcales; species Myxococcales bacterium. The sequence continues at coordinate 57,089 of JADJUF010000046.1, forward strand.
CACGAGCGCGTCGGTGGTGAACGCGACCTCGGCGCCCCCGTCGGTCACGGGCACACGTCGGTCACGGGCACACGTCGGTCACGGGCGCACGTCGGTCACAGGCGGCCGCGCCGGCTCACCCGAGCTCGACCGAGGTCGGCGTCGGCGCGCGGGTGATCCCCTCGCCGGTCGAGCTCGGGCGCCGCATCAGGTACGACAGCGTCAGCGTGGCCACGATCAGCAGGATGATCACCGCGAGCGTCAGGCCGCCCTGGCGGCTCCCGCGCTCCTGGTCGAGCAGCGCCGGCGGCAGGAAGCTGCGCCAGCCGCCGTCGCGGGCCCGCGCGCGCTCCTCGCGGGCCTGCTCGGCCTCCTCGGGGTGATCGTCGTCGATCGTCAGGGTCGGGGCGGCCAGCGGACGGCTCAGCCGCGGCGGCACGATCCGCACTGACGACGACGCCCGCGGCGTCGGCTCGGTCACGACCGCCGCGAAGGCCACGGCCGCGGCCGCAGGCGTCGGGTCCACCACCTCGCTCGCCTCGCTCGCCTCGGCGACGGTCGGCGCAGTCGCCCCGAGCGTCGACACGCTCGCGACGGGCGGCACCGGCGACGGCTCGTCGAACAGCGCCTCGGCTTCGGCCCGCAGCTCCTCCGGCACGACCGCCGCGGCCATCTCGACGCTCTTGCGCACGAACCGACCGCGGGCGTCGCGCTCGCGCGCGCCGGTGACGGGGCCCGTGACGGTAGCCGCGCGGCGCGTCGTGCGCCGGGCGGGCGGTGCAGCGGCGATCTCGACGCTCGCCGCGGCCTCGACCACCGGCACGGCCTCGACGACCGGCGCGGCCGCGACGCTCGCCGCGGCCGCGACGACCTGCGCGGGCTGCTCGGCGGTGCTCAGGATGCGCGGGACCGAGGTCACCGGGGCCGCGGTCATCGGCCGGGCCGCCGACGACATCGGCGCGAGCGACGCCATCGAGTCGAGCAGCGCCTGGGCCTGCGGCGACGCCACCGGCGCGGCCTCGAAGCCACAGCCGCTGTAGCGCGCCAGGGCCTCGTCGACCGACAGGCCGACGCAGCGGGCGTAGCCGCGCAGGAAGCCCCGCACGAAGACGTCGGCCGGCAGCTCGTGCCAGCGCGCTTCCTCGAGACTGTCGAGGGTGCGCAGCGGGATCCGGGTCACGCGGGCCACCTGCTCGCGGGCGAAACCGCGGGCCTCGCGGCCCTGCACCAGCCACCGGGACAGCGCGCTGCGGGCGCTGGCGGTCTCGTCGGTGACGACGCCGTCAGAGGGCATGCGTCGGCCCGAAACCCGGGCCGCACGCTCCACCGCCGAGACCAGCGCGCCGCTCTTGCCGGGCGGGGTCGTCGGGGTCGTCGTCGGACTTGGGCCTCGAGGCGTGGCGCGGGTCACTCGGCGCCTCCTACGGTGAATGAAGCGGTGCGGCACTGGGCGGCGATACAGCTCGCCGGCGCGCGCGACAGGCACAGGGCCTGGGCCGCGCGCGCGTCGTCGAGGAGACCTTGTTCCAGTCGCGCCTTCATGAGGTAAAGAGCAGCTTCCTGCGGCGAGTGGCAGTCCGGTTGGTCGCTAACTTCCTGAAACTGCTCGGCGGCTTTTTCCCATTCTTCGCGGGCAAAGTAAACACGTCCGAGCCGATAAGTTGCCACGCACATCCCGGGCTGAAACTGCACCGCCTGGCGCAGCTCCTGAAGGCCGAAACCAGGTCGTTCTTGGCGAAGTGGGCCCAGCCCAGGTGGGCCCGCGTGAGCCCCGGGCTGACGAGCCGCGCCGGGTTGGACAGGGCCTGGTCGAACGCCTCCAGCGCCCGATCGGTGTCGCCGAGCAACAGCGCCGCGGTGCCGGCGTTGGACCAGGCCTCACCGAACTCCGGCGCGAGCGCGACCGCCTTGCGGAAGTCGGCCTCGGCCAGGCCCAGCTCGTCCTCGACCTCCTTGCGCAGCGCCTCGGCGTCGATGCCGGTCAGGCATCCCTCGACCTCGACCAGGCTCTGGGCCGCGATCGCCCGCAGGTGATGGACCAGGCCGCGGAGGTTGTAGGCCTCCTCGTTGGTGTTGAGGTACGCGATGGCCTTGTTGGCCTCGGCCTCGGCCGCCTCGAGCTGGTTCTTCAGCAGGAAGTCCCGGGCGAGCGCCAGCCGTGTCTCGCTCTTGGCGGGATTGCCCTCGGTCCGCGGACACGCGGTGGCAAACACGCTGGCCAGAAGTACAAAACTAAGCAGTTTTGACATGTTACGAGACTCGCGAGGGTGAGCTTGCCGACGGCGACGCGACTTTGTCAACCGTCTGGGGCGATCCCGCCTTTCCCGCCCGTCGTGATATTGAGGCGGGCATGACCGCGCCCGGCCCGCTCGACCCGACCCGCACCATGACCTTGACGTCGTCGGGCGGGACCACGCTCCACGCCGAGGCCTTCGTGCCCGAGGCGCCGCGCGCAGTCGCGCTGATGGTCCACGGCTACGCCGAACACTGCGGCCGCTACCGCGAGGTCGCGCACGTGCTCCACGACGCCGGGTGCGCGGTGCTGGGGTTCGACGTCCGCGGCCACGGGCGCTCGTCGGGCAAGCGCGGCTTCATCGGCAGCTTCCGCGAGTACCGCGAGGACCTCGACGCCGCCCGCGCCGCTGCGGCCGCGCTGGCGCCCGGCGCGCCGCTGTTCCTGGTCGCGCACTCGAACGGCTCGCTGATCAGCCTCGCGGCGCTGACCGACGCCGTCCCGTTCGCGTGCGTCGGCGCGGTGCTGTCGTCGCCGTTCCTGGCGCTGCGCCTGGCGGTGCCGGCGCCGAAGATCTGGCTGGCCCGGGCGGCCAGCACGATCTACCCGGCGTTCTCGCAGAAGAACGACCTACGCCCGACCGACCTCACCAGCGATCCCGCCAAGCAGGCCGAGCGCGTCGCCGACACGCTGTGCCATGACGTGGCCTCGGCGCGCTGGTTCACCGAGGCGCGCGCGGCCCAGGCCAAGGTCGAGGCCCACGCTGGGCGCATCGCGGTGCCGACGCTGTGGCTGATCGGCGGCGACGATCCCATCGCCGATCCCGTGGCGTCCGAGCGGATCGCCCGGACCGTGCCGGGCGCCGACGTCCGGGTGCTGGCCGGCTACAAGCACGAGGTCTGGAACGAGCGCGAACGGTCGGTGCCGCTGGCCGCGCTGGCCGAGTTCGCGCGCACGATCGCGGGCTGATCGCGGCGCTGATCGCGGGCTGATCGCGGGCTGATCGCGGGCTGATCGCGGGCGCGCGGGGGGGGGCGGCCGGCGCGGGGGGGCCGGGGGGCGCGGGGGGGCGCGGGGGCCCGGGGGGGGCGCGGGGCGGGGGGGGGGGCCGGGGGGGGGGGGGGGGGCTGGGCGGGGGGGGGGGGGGGGCTGGGGGGGCGGGGGGGGGCCCCGGGGGGGCCGGGGGGCCCCGGGGGGCGGGGGGGGGGCGGGGGGCGCGCGGGGGGGGGGGTCGCGGACGAATCACTCGTCGCCGGCGGCTGCTATACTCGCCGGGTGCTGCTCGCGTGCATGTGCAACCAACCCCAGCGTCTCGGCGAGGCGCTGGCGCCGCTCGGCCTCGCCGTGCCGGGGCCGGTCGGGCGATGGGCGATGGCGTGGGTGCACGGCGGCGAGATCCTGGTCGCGCGCACGCCGCGCCCGACCGAGGGTGACCTGGCGCTGGGGCCGGCCATGGCCGAGCCCCACAGCGACTGCGTGCTGGTCACGGCGCGCCCGACCAGCGACGCCGGCGATCCCGACGATCTGCCGCCGTTCCGGTTCCGGCGCTGGATGCTGTCCGAGGATCCCACCCTCGCGATCCCGGCCGAGGCGTGGGCGGCGCTCGTGTCCCACGTGCCCGACTTCCTGCGCCGCAACCTGCGCGGCCGCACCACCGCCGAGCTGACGCTGCACACGATCGTGGCGCTGCTCCACGATCAGGGCCGCGCCGACGATCTGACCCTGCGCATCGCCGATCTGGCGCGGGTCGTGGTCGAGGCCACCAGCCTGGTGCGCGACAGCACCGAGCGTGCCGGCCTGACGCCGAGCGGCGGCGTCGTGGCCGCGTCCAACAGCCGGGCGCTGGCGATCGTCGCGCGCGACCAGCCGCTGGCGATCCACGCGCTGCACGTGACCAACGATCGCGGCCAGCGCGATCCGTCGTTCCGCGGCGTGCTCGTCACCGCCGGGATGCCGCCGACGACCAGCTCCGACGATCCCGATGCGCGCGTGCCCGAGCTGGTGCCGGCCGGCTCGCTGGTCACGGTCAGCCGCGACCTGCACCTCACGATCGCCCCGCTCGGGCGATGACCGGGGGACGGTGTCAACGTTGACAACCTTCGGGGGCGACCCGGGCGCGCCCCGGGTGCGCGCGCGACCTGCCGGCGCAGCGGATCAGCTCGTCGGCCTCGGCCCGCGGGCCGGCCGTGCGCACGACCGCCTGCGCAGCGGACCAGCTCGTCGGCCTCGGCCCGCGGCGCCGGCACGATCGCCTGCTCAGCGGACCAGCTCGTAGGCCTCGGCCCGCTGGGCCTTGACGCCGCCCTTGCCCGCCGCCGCCGACGCGGGCGGCGCCGCGAAGTTGGCCTGGGCCGCGCCGGTGTAGCGGCGCACCTTGCGGTCGAGCTCGGCGTCGCCGAGATCCGCCGCGGTGGCCGACGCCTCGGTGGTACGGACCCGGAGGATCGTCTGGGCGCGGTCGATGTCGCCCTCGGCGTAGGCGCCGGCGGCCTCGTCGATCGCCATCGCGGTGCGGGCCTCCTCGACCATCCGGACGATCGCGCCGTCGCGGCCCCGCGCCACCAGCGCGGCGTCGGTGGTCACGGTCGCGCGGGCGTCGGCCGTGCGCTCGACCTGCCCGCCGCCGACCAGGCGGTAGCGCCAGGTGACCGCGGCCACGTCGACGGTGGCGGTCGCGGCCAGCTCGGTGCGCAGCCGCACGACGACCTTGGCGTGCTGGCCGGCGCGCAGATCCGACACCGGCACCCGGACCACGCCGGCGCTGTCGCGCTCGAACGGATAGCCGAGGACGCCGACGATGGTCACGCCCGGCGCCGCGGTCACGAGGACCTCGCCGGCGGCGATCACGGTCTGGCCGAGGCTGTCGAGCTCGCGCACGAACATGTCGGCCAGCGCGGTGCCGCGCTCGACGTAGTAGTAGTTGCCGCGGCCGGCCGACGCGATGCCGGCCATGACGTGCTCGTTGTACTCGACGCCGAGCCCGACCGCCGAGATCGAGACGCCCTGGGCGGCGCGGGTGGCGGCGAAGCGGATCAGCTCCGACGGGCGGGTGATGCCGTCGGTGGGCTTGCCGTCGGACAGGAGCACGACCCGCCGGACGTCGCGGGTCGAGCGGCGCAGCTCGTCGGTGCCGGCCCACAGGGCCGCCGAGATGCCGGTGTCGCCGCGGGCGACCAGCCGGTCGACCGCCGCCCGCAGCGCGGCCTTGCCGGCGGCGTCGGCCATCGTCAGCGGCACGTCGATGGTCACGTCGCTCGAGTAGCTGATCAGCGACGCCTCGTCGTCCGGGGCCAGCCGATCGATCAGCGTCAGCGCCGCGGCCTTGGCCTGGGCCAGGGCCTCACCCTCCATCGAGCCGCTGCGATCGATCACGATCGCGAGGCTGGCGGGCGTGCGCCGGGCCAGGTCCGCGGCCGGCGCGGTCAGCGCCACCGCGAGGTAGGTCTCGCTGGCGCCGGCCAGGACGTGGCTCGACGTCAACCCCACGACCAGGCCCTCGGCGGTCCGGGGCGGCGGCGCAGCCGGGCGCGGGCGCGGTCGCTGCGCCAGGAGCGCGGCGCCGATCGCGGCGGCCGCGGCGGTGGCCAGCACCAGGCCGGTGCGGAGGCGATGGCGACGGGGGGTTGCGACCGGGATCGACGTCATGACAAGGTCGAACGCACGCCCTGCCCCCGCGGATCTACTGGCCCCTTCCGCCCTGCGACCGCGAGCCGCGATCTCGGCACTTGACACGTCGCGTTATCGGAATAATGCTACGCGTCATGATGAACGCTCAGGATCGCAAGCGGCAGGAACGAGAAGCCCGTCGGCACCGTATCCAGGACGCAGCGCGCCCGGTCTTCTTCGAGCGCGGGTTCGCCCGCGCGTCGATCGAGGACATCGCGAAGCAGGCTCAGCTCTCGGTCGGTGCCATCTACCTGTACTTCAAGTCGAAGGAGGACCTGTACCTCTCGATCCTGGAGCGCAGCCTGCGGGCGGTCGGCGACAGCCTGGCCAGCGCCGACGACCCGCGGTCCGCCTGGGACACGCTGTCGGCCTGGCGCGCCGCCGAGCCCGAGAGCGCCCGGGCCCTGGCGATGGTGGCGCGGCCCGAGCTGCGCGCGACCCTGACCCAGGACGTGGCCGATGGCCTGGCCGTCGCGATCCACCAGGTGCGGTCGGCCCTGATCGCGTCGGTCACCCGCGCCGAGGCCAACCGGATCTACCGGACGTGTGACGCCGGCGCGGTCGGCGAGGCGCTGTGGGCGACGTTTCTGGGCGCGTGCGCGGTCGAGGCCGCCGCCGTCAACGTCGGTGGCTCGGCCCCGGTCGCCGCCGATCTGTTCGGCGTGATCGACGGCAGCCTGCGCGCGACCCAGGTCCGCGCCGCCGCCTGAGCGCACGGCGGGCGCCCGCTCACATCGAGCGGGCCAGGCCGAGCCCAGGGCCACAGGCCGAGCCCGGCGACGATCCAGGTCGGCGGCCGCCCGCTCACATCGAGCGGGCCAGGCCGAGCCCGGCGACGATCCAGGTCGGCGGCCGCCCGCTCACATCGAGCGGGCCAGGCCGAGCCCGGCGACGATCCAGGTCGACTTGTAGTCGCCCCAGTTGACGAACACCTCGAGCGGCGTCGCCGAGGTGTCGCGGATCGGGTTGACCTGGGGCGCGACGCCGACCGACGGATCGACGTGGCGCTCGCCCATCGTCGCGAACGCGAACACAAGGTCGACGTTCCAGCCACCGACGCGGTAGCCGAGGCCGCCGGCGACGAGGTGCTTGGCGCCGTCGACGGTCAGGACCGACAGGTACTCGGTCGGCGACGCCGCGGTCTCGTAGCTGTAGCCGGCGCGCACGGTCAGCGGCGTCGACGCGCTGGGCTGGCCCTCGACGCCGAGCTGGACCGCGTAGGTGTCGTCGAAGTTGCGCGGCAGGTGGATCGGCCCGAACTCGTAGGTGCCGACCCCGGGGGCGCCGACGATCCGCACGTCCTTGGGCTCGATCAGGATCTCCTCGTGGGCCGACCACAGCTCGACGTCGAGCGCGGCCTCGATGCGCCAGCGCCCGGGCCGGACCTCGACCCCGGCACGGATCGCCGCCGGGAGGGTCATCGAGACGTCGGCGCGGTCGCCCTCGACCGACGCGCCGTTGAAGAAGCCCGACGACGGCAGCCGCGACGACAGCGTGCCCTGCCCGCTCACCGACACCGGCAGCTGGAAGGCGGCGCCGAACGTGACCTTGTCGGTGGCGTCGAGCTGCAGCCCGACCGAGCCCGACGGCTGGAAGTAGCTCTGCTGCTCGATCCGGTTGAGCGAGTCGAACTCGGGGTCCTCGGGCGCGCACACGGTCTGGCCCGGGCAGCCCGACAGGACGATGTCCGAGGTCAGCGCGACCACGTGGTTCTGCAAGGTCGCGCCCAGGCGCAGCCGCTCGCCCACGCGCACGGCCACGCCGAAGCCGAGCGTCGCGATGATCGACTTCGACATGTCGACCGACGAGTAGCGCTGCGGCCCCTCGGCGTCGAACTTCGCCAGGCCCGCGTACGGCGCCCAGACGCCGCCGCCGACGATCACCTTGTCGTTGACGCGGTGGACGTAGGCCAGCGACGGCACCGGCAGCCCCGGCGCCTGGTTGGACACGCTGGGCTCGGCCCCGCCGCCCGAGTTGGTGCGGGCGTAGTCGGCCGACTGGTGCACGAACCCGGCGTCGGCGACGACGCCCCAGCGGCGCAGGTTGGCGAGGCCGGCCGGGTTGAACCACATCGCCGACGCGTCGTCGGCGCCGGCCACGAACGCGCCGGCGCGGCCGGTGGCGCGGACCCCGCGGGTGGGCAGGTACATGCCGCCGGCGGTGGCCAGCGACGGGAGGAGGACGGCCGCGACGGCGGTCGCGAGGGACAGGCGGGACATGTGGCTCACGGCGCTGGGGGCGGCTACAGGTTGCGCGACTTGATGATGGCGATGAACTTGCGCAGGCCCCGCTGCTCCTCGTCGAGGAAGTCGGCGACGCCGCCCAGGATCGAGCCGTAGTCCTCGGCGGTCAGGCGCTCGCCCAGGTCCTCGTACGGGCGGGCCCGCAGCACCTCCGTCAGCCCGTCGACCAGATCGCCGACCGCGGTCCGGCCCGGGCGATCCTCGTCGTAGAGGTTGACCATCATCCGCGCCAGCGCGCGGTTGTCGTCGACGGTCCGGGCCCGCTTGACGAACTCGAGGTGGGCCTCGAGCCAGCCCTTGTCGGCGCCGATCGACTGGCCGAGGATGTTGGCGATCGGGATCAGGTCGGCGTCGTCGAGCGCGAGCTGGGCGATGTCGGCGATCGAGGTCAGCGCCGCGACGAACGCCTCGTTGGCCTGGGCCTCGCTGACCAGGTACTGGAGCACGCGGTCGAGCTGGACCCGGGTCTCGGGCGCCGCCTGCAGCGACACGATGAAGTCGGCGGCGCCGGCGAACACCGGGCTGGTCACGAGGTCGAGCATGTCGGCGGGCAGGTCGGTGCCGAGCCAGCGGGCGCGATCGCCCGCGGCGTCGTGGGCGGCGAGCCGGAGCTGGGCCAGCTCGAGGCCGGCGTCGAGCACGCCGCGCACCCGCGGGTTCTTCCAGCGCCAGGTCGTGCCGACCAGCGCGCCCCGGAACAGCACGTCGACCAGCTCGCTGACCGACTCGGTCCAGGCCGCGCCCTCGGCGCCGGCGGCGCCCAGGCGCGCCTGCTTGCCACGGTAGGCGTCGGCCAGCAGGTGCCACGGCGACAGCGTCGCGACCGCGCGGCCGTCGGCGGTCGTGGTCGTGGTGCGGCCGGCGCGATCGGCCAGGCCGGCCTGGGGCGTCAGCAGGTACGCGAGCGCCGCGCGCACGATCGTCGGGTAGGCCTTGCCGCGCACGACCACGCGGTTGAGCGTCGGCGCGGTCGCGGTCAGGGTCTGCATCAGCGAGCCGTCGGCGAGGATGTCGGCGATCAGCGCCTCGTACTTCATCGCGCCGGTGCCCCAGACGTAGCCGGGCGACGCCGGCGCGGTCGACTGGTGGTTGATCGAGCTCCGGGTCGGCCAGTGCTTGTGCATCGCGACCAGGATGTCGACCAGCAGCTGCTCGGCGTTCTGGTCGGCGAAGGCCTGCACCACCGGCCGCATCTGGGCGTAGAAGCCGTCCTTCTCGAGCACCGGCAGCGTGCCGGCGTGCTGCGACTGGTAGAGGTCGCCCTCGCGGTCGCGCAGCGGGTCGATGATGTTGGTCAGGTACGACGGGGTCGGGTTGAGGAACAGCACCCGGTTGAGGGCCTCGGGGGTCGGGTGGCTGCGCATGCCGACGATGCCGACGGTGTCCTCGAGGAACTGATCGCCGCCGAACACGTCGAGCGACGTCGACACCAGGCCGCCCCAGGTGTAGTTGAAGTTGGCCTTGGGCCGCGGCCGCCGCCCCTGGCTGACGCAGCCCGCCGGCGTGGTCGCGGTCGTGGTGTTGCCGAACTCGCCGGCCGCGGTCTCGCACAGGTACTGGCCGCTGCCGTTCTTGGCGTAGGCCATCGACTGCATGTAGAACAAGGCCAGGTTGTCGACGCGGAACAGCGCGCACTCGTTGTAGGTGCCGAGCGTGATGCCGATGAACGGATCGACCACGCGCGCGCCCTGCTTGTTGCAGGCCCGGGCGCCGTTCGAGTCGGCGATCAGGTGCAGGAACCGCTGGAAGACCGAGCGGTCGTAGCTCGAGTCGTTGCGGGTGCGGTCGACCATCGTCGCGAACGACCCGGTCACCGCCTGGGTGGTCGGGTTGATGTCGAAGCGGTCCTTGTAGACCATCATCTTGCGGAACCGCTCGCCGAGCTGCGCCACCTCGGGCTGCTCGAGCGCGGTCATGAGCGCGGTGAACAAGGCCGGGTTGGCGGCGATCTGGCGCAGCACCGGGATCAGGTCGTCCCACAGCGGCGCGTCGGCGGCGACGGTGGCCTCGGGGTGGTTGTCGCCCTTGCGGAACGCGACCACCATCGCCTCGACCAGCCGGGCCAGCTCGGGCTCGCGGTTGGTGACCAGCTCGCGGCCCAGCGCCAGGGTGTCGACGATGCCGGGGTCGCGCAGCAGCTGGGTGTAGCCGTAGCCGAGGTCGAGCAGCGGCGACTGCGCGGTGTCGTAGCCGCGGTAGTCGAGGGTCTCGCCGTTGGCGTAGGTCCGGGTCACGCTCTGGCGCGCGCCGACCAGGGCCGAGGCGCCGCGCAGGAGGTCGAGCGCGGTGCCCTTGCCGGGGTCGAACAGCGCGAGGCCGTCGCGGGCCAGCGCCGCCAGCACGGTCGAGTCGAGGTCGACGTAGCGGTAGACCGGCGCGCCGCCGGCGGTGGCCAGGGCCCGGCCGGCGGGATCGCGGGTCGGCCACGGCAGCGCGACGTCGCCGTCGGGCACGTCGAACGGCGTCGGCGCGTCGATCGGCGCGCCCGCCGCGTCGACGAACCGGCCGATCGCGTCGATGTCCGCGGCGCCGTCGCCGTTCGCGGTCGACGAACGGCGGCGCGATCGCCGCGACCTGGGCCACGCCGCGGTAGTCGCGCAGGGTCAGCGGCGCCGTCGCCGACGTGCCGAGCAGCCCGCGCTCGCGCAGGAGGAAGTCGAGCGCGATCGCGAGCGTGCGGTTGCGATCGGCCGGGTTGGCCATGGGCGTGGCGGCGCGCAGGCTGGCGCCGATCGCGGCGACCAGGCGCTGCCACTCGCCGCGGGCGCTGCCGCCCTCGGTGATCGCGGTCGTGAGCGCGAGCAAGAGCTCGTCGAGCTCGGGGTAGCTCATGAACGCCTTCACCGCGCCCAGCGCCGGGCGCAGCGGCCGGTACCCGATCCGGTGGCCGAGCCGCTCGAGCGCGCCGACCGTCGGCGCGTCGTCCCTCATCAGCCGGAGCATGCCGATCAGCGCGTCGATGGCGCGCTGGCTGGTGTCGTCGTCGTAGAGCGCCAGGAAGTCGTTGTTGGTCAGGTACGCCTGCAGATCGGGCAGGTACCCGTCGGGGAAGATCGTGTCGACCGAGGTGATCAGCCGATCGCGCTCGACCAGCAGCGCCTTCATGCGATCGGTGGCGCTGTCGGGGGCGGCCAGGCCCTCGCGGCAGATGTCGCGGAACGCGTCGCCGCGGACGTCGGTGGTGCCGCCGTCGGCGAGATCGTCGGCGTAGGCGAAGCGCTTGCACACCAGGGTCAACACGGTCGTGCCGAAGCTGCCGTTGTCGACCGGGGTCCGGGACTCGTCGAGCGGCGACTTGCAGCCGCCGAAGACGAGCGTGGTGGTGGTGAGCAGGGCGATCAGGCGAGTGGGCAGGCTTGCGCGCGACATGGGGCACCTTCCTGGCGGGCCGGCGGGGCCGCGTCTGGACCGATCGAGGCTATGCGCCCTACTGACCTCGGGTCAATCGCCGTCGACGGCGGGGCGATCGTTCCGCCCGTAACCACCGTGCCGCCGCTCACATTTCCGTACAACTTCTCCTCCCCACAGAATGCCGCGGGCACCTGCACCGTCGTACCGGTATGTCGATCGATCCGGCGCTCGCGGCCCTGCCCTACCGGGTCGGCCCCTGCGTCGGGTCCGGCGGCGGCGGCGACGTCCACCAGGCCTGGACCGCTGACGGCGCCTGCGTCGCGCTCAAGGTCACCCACGGCGCCGACGAGCGCGCGGCGGCGCTGGCCGCGCGCGAGGTCGCGTGCGCTCGCCGGCTGCCGGGCCCGCACTTCCCGACCGTGCTCGCCGCCGGCCAGCTCGACGACGGCCGCACCTGGCTGGCGATGGAGTGGCTGCCCGGCGGCACCCTGGCGGACCGCCTGAGTGACCGCCCGGTGTCGGTGCCGGCGGTGGCGCGGCTGGGCGCCGAGCTGGCCCGGGCCCTGGCCGCGGCCCACGCCGTCGGCATCGTCCACCGCGATCTCAAGCCGGCCAACGTGATGTTTCGCAGCGACGGCCGCGCGGTGCTGGTGGACCTCGGCCTGGCCCGCGGCACCGACGATCCGGCCTCGAGCGCCACCTGCTGCGCGGGCACGCCGCTGTCGATGGCGCCCGAGCAGGTGCTCGGCGACCCGATCGGCCCGGCGACCGACCTGTACGCGCTCGGGGCGCTGCTGTACCGCCTGCGGGCCGGCCACGATCCGTTCTCCGGCTCGGCGCTCGAGCTGCAGCTCGCGCACCTCGGCCAGGAGCCGCCGCCGCTGCCGGCGACCGCCGAGCGCGGCGCCGACGCGCTGACCGGGCTGATCGGCGAGCTCATGCGCAAGCGCCCGGGTGATCGGCCGACGTCGGCGGCGACGACCGTGGCGCGGCGCCTGGCCGCGATCCGCGCGCCCGTCGTGGCGCGGCGCGCCGGGGCGCGTGGCCGCGGTGGCCGCGCTGGCGCTCGCGGCCGTCGCCACCCTGGCGCTGACCCCGGGGACCGCGCCGTGGCCGACGCTCGCGGCGCCTGCGATCGCCGCGCCGGCCGCGCCGACGATCGCGAGCCAGCCCTGGGTCGTCGCCGACACCGACGACTACACCCTGCGGGCGTCGTGGACCGACGGCGCGCGCGCGGGCGATCGGCTGAAGGTGCAGGTCGAGATCTGGGACGACGCCGGCGCCGCCCTGCCGCTGGCCGGCCTCGCGGGCGCGCTGCGCGATCCCGACGGTCACTCGGTCGGCGTCACCGGCGCCGCGCTGCGCGCGCTCGAGCTGCCGCTCGCGGGCGTGGGCGACTACGTGCTGACCGTGTTCGCCCCCGACGGCGACGTCACGCTGGCCGTCACGATCCCGGTCGGCCCGCCGCCGCAGAGCTGACCGCTCGCACCTCGCGCCTCGCACGGACCGCACCGGCCGCACCGACCACCGACCGCACCGGCCGCACCGCACCGCACCGCACCGCACCGACCGCACCGACCGCACCGGCCACACCGGCCACACCGGCCACACCGGCCGCACCGGCCGCACCGCACCGACCGCACCGACCGCACCGACCGCACCGACCGCACCGACCGCACCGACCGCACCGACCGCACCGACCGCACCGACCGCACCGACCGCACCGACCGCACCGACCGCACCGGCCGCGCGCGGTCCCGGCCCGGCGCTTGCTATCATGAGCGACCATGCGTGGTGCAAGCGTCGTGTTCGCGGTGATGTGGTGTTGTGCGGCATGTGGCGGCGGCGGTGTCGAGCCTGTCGACAGCGGCGCGATCGACGGCGGCGACGGCACCGACGGCGCGGTCGGCGCGTGGGCCGAGGTCGACGAGCTGGTCGCGACCCGGCTCGCGGCCAACGGCGATCCGCCGGCGGCGCTGGTGGTCTACGACGCCGACGATCAGGTGGTGTACCGGCGCGGCTGGAACGGGTTCACCACCGACCAACGGGTGGCGGTGGCGTCGGCGTCGAAGCTGGTCTCGGGCCTGGTCCTGTTCGAGGTGATCCGCACCGGCGTGCTGTCGCTCGACTCGACCACCGGCGCGGTCCTGGGCTGGACCGGCCCCACCGCCGCGATCACCCTCCGGCACCTGCTGTCGTTCACGTCGGGGCTGGCCCGCGAGCACAGCTGCACCCTGCAGGCCGGCATCACGCTGGCCGCGTGCGTCGACGCGATCGCCGCGGACCCGCCGACCGCGGCGCCGGGCGCGCGGTTCGACTACGGCTCGACCCACCTACAGGTCGCGGCGCGCATGGCCGAGGTCCGCACCGGCCAGAGCTGGAACGCGCTCTACCGCGAGGTGCTGGCTGATCGGCTGGCGTTGCCGCCCGAGGTCACGTACTTCACCGCGCCGCGCCAGGCGTTCGGGCAGCTCAACCCGCTGGTCGCCGGCGGCCTGCGCGCGTCGATGGACGAGTACGCGCGCGCGCTGGCGCTGGCGTTCCACCGCGGCGTGACGCCAGCCCTGACGATCGGCACGCCCGAGCTGTTCGACGCCCAGACCTCCGAGCCGTACCCCGACGCGGTCATCGGCGTGTCGCCGGTGGCCAACCACGGCCTGCCCTACCACTACGGGCTGACCGCGTGGCTCGAGTGCGCGCCGCCGGCCAGCGCGTGCTCGGTGCTGAGCTCGCCGGGCGCGTTCGGCTTCACGCCCTGGCTCGATCGCGCCACCGGCTACTACGCGATCCTCGGCATGGAGCTCGACGGCACGCCCGGCGACGGCATCGTCAACTTCGCGGTCACGCTCGAGCAGGCGCTGCGGCCGCTGATCGCCGCGCGCGTCGCCGGGCCGTGACGGCGCGCCCGGCGGTTCAGGCCGCGATCAGTCGGCACGGCGGATCGGCCCGCGGTCGGTCGGCGCGCCCAGCGGATCAGCGCCCAGTCCGCGGATCGCGCTCGATCGGTCCGCGCTCAGTCCGCGCGATCGGTGAGCACCGACTCGGCCTCGGGGCAGCCGTCGCTGTCGAGGTAGCCGTCGAGATCCTCGGGCTCGTCGGGGCACCGATCGAACTCGTCGTCGATGCCGTCGCCGTCGTTGTCGGGGTCGGGGCAGCCGTCCCAGTCGTCGTGGCCGTCGCGATCCTCAGGCGTGCGCCAGCACGCGTCCTGGCCGTCGCGGACGCCGTCGCCGTCGCGATCGTGGATCGGGTCCTGATGGAAGGTCACCTGCGCGATCAGCCGGTAGCCTGGCGACCCGATCTCGGCCGAGGTCAGGCCGCCGCCCGCCGCCACCGCCACCGACCAGCAGTGCGCGACGTCGACGCGCAGGCCGAGCCGGGCCTCGGCCGGCGATGGCCCGCGGGCGCCGGTGCCGGCGTCGTCGCCGAGCGCGGCCTCGAGCTCGGCCAGGACCCACGCGCGATCGGCGCCACCGAACTGACGCCCGAGCGCGCCGAACCGGGCCGCGGCGCCGAGCGAGCCGACCAGCTCGTTGCCGTGCGGCCGCGCCGGCGACAGCAGCACGACCTCCTCGGTGCGCAGCCGCAGGCCGGCGCCGCCGGTGAGCGCGAACCTCGGCGTGCGGTAGCCGGCGCGCAGGCCCCAGGCGAGCACCGGCCCGGCCTCGCCGGCGAAGTCGCCGTCGTCGCCGGTCGGGATGGTCAGCGCGACCGCCACGCCCGCGGCCAGCCCGAGCGCGCCGGGCTCCCCGACGATGCGCGCGCGCCCGTGCAGGCGCACGTCGCCGGCGACGGCCCGCTGCAGCGGCGTCTCGGACAGGCCGATGCCGGTCAGGCGGTCGCCCCACTGCAGCGCGGTCGGCAGCGCCAGGCCGACCAGGTAGCGCCCGCCCAGGCCGCGGGCGATCGCCAGCTCCTGGCCCCAGCGCAGCCGCACCGGCGCCCGCTCCTCGGCTCCGGTCGCCAGCGACCGCAGCACGATCGGCCGCGACGCGATCCAGGTCGAGCCGGTCACGACCCAGCGCCCGGCGGCCGGCACGTCGGGGTCCTCGAGGCCGATCCACAGCGCGCTGCCCGGCGCGGGCATGAAGCGCTCGACCGAGAACGCCGGCTTGGACGCGACCGCGACCTGGGCGTGGGCGACGCCGCTGGCGATCGCGAGCGCCAGGCCGATCGCCGACGTCGCGATCGCGGTCCTCACCGGTCGCCCTTCGGATCGAGCGCGCCCTCGTAGAGCTTCACCGGCGACACGTGCCGGTAGCGCAGCACCTTGGTCCGCAGCGTCGCCGCGTGATCGAGCACCGCCCGGCGATCGCCGCCGGCGGCGGTGAGCCGGCGGGCCTGCTCGACCAGCGCGTCCCGGGTCCCGCGCGGGTGGTAGAGGATCGCGCGCCCGAACCAGACCCGCTCGGCGAAGCCGATCACCCGCAGCTCGGCGACCTCGCCGATCGCGACGCCGTGCAGCTCGCGCGGCTCGGTGACCCGGACGTGGGCGCCGCCCAGCAGATCGAGCAGCTCGACCCAGCCCGCGCCGAGGCGCTCGACCGACCAGAGGCTCCGGTGCGAGGTCAGCCACGCCGCGATCGCGCCCGCGCCGGCGTCGTCACCCGCGGCCCGCGCCGCGGCCAGCGCGTCGACCGCGACCGGCGCGGCCTGGCCGACGCCGACGTGCTCGAGCACGAACCACTCGATGAAGCTCGCGCTCCAGGTCTCCCACAGCTCCTCCTCCTGGAACACCTTGCCGCGGCGCTCCTCGAACCGCTGCCGCGCCGCCAGCACGAGGTCGGGGTCGCGGGTGCCGGCGGCCACGAGCCGGTCGAACACGTCGTTCAGCTGCACCGCGGCGCTGGCCGTCGCGACCGGCGCCCCATCGGTGGACGCCGCGGTGGTCACCGCCCGGCCCGCATCGCCTGGCGGAAGCGCGCGAACAGGTAGTGCGCGTCGTGCGGCCCGGGGCTGGCCTCGGGGTGGTACTGCACGCTGAACACCGGCCGCCCGTCGACGGCCAGGCCCTCGACGGTGCCGTCGTAGAGGTTCACGTGGCTGACCCGGACGCCCGGCGGCAGCGAGTCGGGATCGACCGCGAAGCCGTGGTTCTGCGCGGTGATCTCGACCTTGCCAGTGGCGAGGTCGGCGACCGGGTGGTTGCCGCCGTGGTGGCCGAACGGCAGCTTGAAGGTGCGCGCGCCCAGCGCGAGCCCCAGGATCTGGTGGCCCAGGCAGATGCCGAAGAGCGGCCGGTCGGCGGCGAGCAGCCCCCGGACCGCGTCGATCGCGTAGGTCACCGCCGCCGGATCGCCGGGGCCGTTGGACAGGAACACCCCGTCGGGCGCCAGCGCCAGGACCTCGTCGGCCGAGGTCGTCGCCGGCACCACCGTCACGTCGCAGCCCGACGCCACCAGCCGCCGCAGGATGTTGCGCTTGATCCCGAAGTCGAACGCGACCACGTGATCGCGCCGACCGTCGACCGCCGGGGCCGGCGCGGCGTCGTCCGCGTGCCAGGCGGGCTGGGTCCAGGTGTAGCGGGCCGCGGTGGTCACGCGCGGCACCAGATCGAGCCCGTCCATCAGCGGCTGCGCGCGCACCTCGGCCAGGAGCGCGGCCAGCTCCTCGGCGGTCGCCGGCGCCGGCGCGATCGCGCCCCGCATCGCGCCCTCGGTCCGCAGCACCCGGGTGATCGCGCGGGTGTCGAGGTCGTCGATGCCGGCGACGCCGTGGGCGGCGAGGTGGGCGTCGAGCTCGTCCTCGGATCGCCACGACGACGCGCCGGTGTACTCGCGCACGACCAGGCCGGCGCACACCGGGGTCGCGGCCTCGGCGTCCGCGACGTTGACGCCGACGTTGCCGATCTGGACCGCGGTCATCACGACGATCTGGCCGCAGTACGACGGATCGCTGACGATCTCCTGGTAGCCGGTCAGCGACGTGTTGAACACGACCTCGCCGTGGCTGACCCGGCGCGCGCCGAAGCCGCGCCCGGGGAAGCTGCGGCCGTTCTCGAGCACCAGGATCGCCGGAAACGTCACGCCAGCCTCCGATCGCGGTCGCAGGTCGCGACGCCGCCGAACAACGTCAACACGGCCCGCCCGACCAGCGCCTGGCCGGTGAGCGGAGAGTTCTTGGACTTGCCGACCAGCTCGTCGGGGCCGACCGTCCAGGCCCGGGCCGGGTCGACGATCGCCAGGTCGGCGCGGCCGCCCACGGCGATCGTCCCGGCGTCGCCGAGCGCGAACACCCGCGCCGGCGCCGAGGTCAGGGCCGCCAGCGCCCGCGCCAGCGGCAGCTCACCGCGGGCCACCAGCCCCAGCACCAGCGCCAGCGTGGTCTCGAGGCCGACCGCGCCGGGCGCGCCCTCCTCGAACAGCCCCTCCTTCTCGGTCAGCGCGCACGGCGTGTGATCGGTCGCGATCGCGTCGAGGGTGCCGTCGATCAGGCCCGCCAGCAGCGCCTGGCGATCGGCCTCGGACCGCAGCGGCGGCAAGAGCCGGGCCTGCGGGTCGTAGGTCGCGCACGCGGCCTCGGTCAGCGCCAGGTGCAGCGGGCTGACCTCGGCGGTGATCGGCAGGCCGCGGCGCTTGCCGTCGCGGATCAGCTCGACGGTGCGCGCCGCCGACACGTGCGCGACGTGGTAGCGGCCGCCGGTGCCGCCGACGATCTCGAGGTCCCGGGCGACCATCGCGGCCTCGGCCATCGCCGCGTGCGCGCGCAGGCCGATCCGCGTCGACAGCGCGCCCTCGTGCATGACCCCGCCCTCGGCCAGGTGCGCGTCCTCGGCGTGCTGCACCAGCGTCAGGTCGAACGTGCGCGCGTACTCGAGCGCGCGGCGCAGCACCGCGGCGTCGGCCACCGGGCGATCGCCGTCGGCGACCGCGACGATGCCGCCGTCCTTCATGTCGGCGATGTCGGCCAGCCGCTCGCCGCCGAGGCCGCGGGTGATCGCCCCGATCGGCCGGACGTGGGCCAGGCCGATCTCGGCGGCGCGGCGCACGATCAGCTCGGTGACCGTGCGCTGGTCGTTGACCGGCGCGGTGTCGGGCATCGCGCAGATCGTCGTGTAGCCGCCGTGGGCCGCCGCGCGCGCGCCCGAGGCCAGGTCCTCCTTGTGCTCGGCGCCCGGCTCGCCCAGGTGGGTCCGCAGGTCGACGAGCCCCGGGACGATCCACAGGTCGGCCACGTCGACCTCGCGGCCGCCGCGCAGGCCCGGGCCGATCTCGACCACGCGCCCGGCCCGGACGCGGACGTCGGCGGCGACGTCACGCCACGCCCCCGCGGCTCCCGGCCCCGAGGGCTCGGCACCGAGGACACGACCGCCGCGCAAGACGAGGTCCATCGGGTGGGCGTCTTACCCCGGGGCCGCCGCGAGATTCAAGCGCTCTGGAGGCGAAGGCGCGTCGCGACGGATCCCGCGCCGGGCCGGAGGCGTTACCCTGGAGCGGTGCCGCGCGCCACCGCCGCGATCGTCGTGATCGGCGACGAGATCCTGTCGGGCAAGTTCGCCGACGAGAACGCCGCGTTCCTGATCGGCGAGCTCCGCGCGCTCGGGGTCGAGCTCCAGCGGATCACCGTCATCCCCGACGATCTCGACGACATCGCCGCGACCGTGGCCGAGGCGGCGGCCCGGGCGACCTGGGTGTTCACCTCGGGCGGCGTCGGCCCGACCCACGACGACGTCACGATCGCGGGCGTGGCCCGGGCCCTGGGCACCGACGTGGTCCGCGACCCCGACCTCGAGGCCCGCCTGCGGGCCTACTGGGGCGACGCGATCGCTCCGGCCAACCTGCGCCTGGCCGACGTGCCGCGCGGCGCGACCCTGGTCTGGGGCGAGTCGACCACCTGGCCGGTGGTGACGATCGCCAACGTCCACGTCTTGCCGGGCGTGCCCAAGCTGTTCCGCCGCAAGTTCCTCGACATCCGCGAGCGCTTCCGCGCGACGCCGGTGGCCCAGGCCCGGCTGTGGATCGATCGCGAGGAGGGCGCGCTGGCGCCCGACCTCGACGCGGTGGTCGCGGCCCACCCGGCGGTCAAGCTCGGCAGCTACCCGCGGTTCGGCGAGACCGGCTTCCAGGTGATCATCACGTTCGAGGGCGCGCTCGCCGCGGACGTCGTGGCCGCCACCGACGCGCTGGCCGCGCGGGTCGGGCCCGCGGTGGTCCGGCGCGCCGATCCCTGACCGGACCGCCGCGACGTCCGACCTCCGCCCCGATCCCGCCGCGGCGGCAGCGCCCGACCGTCCTCGACCGGCGCCGGCGGCAGCCCCGGCCCCGGCCGCCGTGCGCCGCGGCGACCGCGCCCGAGCCTCGGCGCCGGCGCGTGGTAGCGTGCGCGGCCATGGCCGACGCGCCCTCCTCTGTCCGCGGGATGAACGACCTCTTGCCGCCCGACTCGGCCAAGTGGCAGCACCTCGAGCGCACCTGCCGCGAGCTGTTCGCCCGCTACGGCTACCTCGAGACCCGCCCGCCGGTGGTCGAGCACACCGACCTGTTCGTGCGCGGCGTCGGCGAGGGCTCCGACATCGTCGGCAAGGAGATGTACACGTTCAGCGATCGCTCGAACCGCTCGCTGACGCTGCGGCCCGAGCTGACCGCCGGGCTGGCGCGCGCGTACATCGAGCACGCGATGGCGACCAAGGAGGCGGTCACCCGCTGGTGGTCGCTGGGCCCGGTGTTCCGCTACGAGGCGGTCAACACCGGCCGCTACCGGCAGTTCTACCAGATCGACTGCGAGGCCTACGGCGTGGCCGAGCCCACGCTCGACGCCGAGCTGATCGGCATGCTCCACGCGCTCTACACCCAGCTGGGCGTCACGCCGCTGACGATCCTCGTCAACAACGTCGGCCGCGGCGACGATCGCGGGCGCTACCGCGACGCGCTCGTGGCGTTCCTGACCCCGCAGGCCGACGCGCTGTGCGGCGACTGCAAGCGCCGGCTGGCGACCAACCCCCTGCGCGTGCTCGACTGCAAGGTCGACACCTGCAAGGCGATCGTGGCCCAGGCCCCGATCGTGCTCGACTTCCTCGGCGACGACGCCCGCGCCCACTTCGCGACGGTCCAGGCCACGCTGACCGAGCTGGGCGTGCCGTTCGTGGTCGATCCGCGGCTGGTGCGCGGCCTCGACTACTACACGGGCACGGTCTTCGAGATCACCACCACCGCCGGCAACCTGGGCAGCCAGTCGACGATCGTCGCCGGCGGCCGCTACGACGACATGATCGGCGAACTGGGCGGCCCGGCCACGCCGGCGATCGGCTTCGGCATCGGCGTCGAGCGCACCGTGCTGTGCATGCCGGGCGAGCCGGCCAGCTACGCGCCGTCGATCGAGCTGTTCATCGCGGCGATGGGCCCGGGCGCGCGGGTCCGGGCCACGGCGCTGGCGCACGCGCTGCGCACCGCCGGCGTCACCGTCGAGGTCGAGCACCGCGAGGTCGGCTTCAAGGCCCAGTTCCGTCGCGCCGACAAGCTCGGCGCCCGGCTGTCGCTGGCGCTCGGCGAGTCCGAGCTGGCCACCGGCGCCGCCAAGCTCAAGGACATGGCCGCGCGCACCGAGACCCCGGTCGAGCTGAGCCAGATCGTCGCCGCGGTCACCGCCGCGCTCGGCCGCTAGCGGTCAGGGCGACGGCGGCGGCGGCGGGCGGTGTCGGTGTCGGTGTCGGTGCCGGGGGGGGGCCCCCCCCCGCCGCGGGCGGGCCGGCCAGCCAACCGGCCCGGCCCGCCCGGCCCGAAGCGCCCGCCGGCGCGCCCAGCCCGCCCCCCCCGCGCTCCGCCGCGCCACCCACCCCGCACCCCGCGCCCGCCGCCCCCCGGGCCACCACGGACCCACCGCGCGGCGGCCCACCCCCGGCGCCGCCCCCCCCGCACCGGGCGGGCGCGGGGCGGGCGCAGCCTGCGCCCGGCCCCCCCGGCCGGCGCCCGCGCCCGCACCCGGCGGACGGACAGCGCCAGCCGCGGAAACACAACCAACAACCAAACCACCCGGGGCCGGCTCGCCCCCCCCCCCGCGCCCCCCCCACCCCGCCCCCCCCCCGCCCACGCCCACCCGCCCCCCCGCGGGCCTCCTGCGCTTGCGGGTCAGCACCAGCGCGGCGGCCACGACCAGGCCGCCGACCGCGGCCACCGGCACCAGCGGCACGCCGCCGCCGCCACCGGCGCGCGGCGGCAGCGTCGCGGCGAGCGCGGCGACCGGCGGCACCGGCGCCTCGGGCACCGGCGCGCCGACCTCGGCCACCAGCGGCTCGGGCACGGCCGCCTCGCCCCACGCGGTGGTCTCGATCGGCGTGCCGTCGACGCGGACCGCGGTGACCTCGACCCGATCGCCGACGACGTGGACGCGCAGGTAGTGGCTCACGCGCTCGTAGCGCTTGACCGCGGCCGCGTCGAGCGCGGTGATCCGCCGGCCGCGCGCGTACAGCGGCGCGCCGCCGCCGCCCGAGACGAAGTAGTGGACGCCGCCGGCCTCGGCCCGCTGGTAGCAGTGGTCGTGGCCCGAGAACACCGCGGCGACGCCGTACTTCTCGAACAGCGGCGTCCAGCGCTCGCGCAGGTCGCGCTGCCCGCCGTGGATCGAGATCGAGTACGGCGGGTGGTGCATCACGACGAAGATCTGGCGGATCGATCGATCCTGCCGGGCCGCGGCCAGCTCGCGCTCGAGCCAGGCGGTCTGATCGGTCAGCGCGAACGACGAGGAGTTCGAGTCGAGGACGACGAACCGCGCCGGCCCGTAGGTGAACGCGTAGACCCGCTCGGGATCGGTGCCGTTGTCGGGCAGCGCGAACCGGGCCCGGTAGGCCTCGGCGCTGCGGGCCCGGCCCTGGCGATCGTGGTTGCCGAGCGCCGGGTAGAACACGTTGTCGGCGAGCAGCGGCCCCTCGACGTCGAAGAACGTCTGCCACTGGCTGCGCTGGGCGCCGTCGTCGACGAGATCGCCGGTGCCGAGCAAGAAGTCGGGCACCTCGGCGCGGATGCGCTCGACCAGCCGGCGGTGGGCGTCGCTCGACGACCGCGTGTCGCCGTAGACGACGAACGTCAGCGGCACCGGCGCGCCCGGCGGCGGCGCCGTGGTCAGCTCGCCCTTGGCGACGCGCTCCCCGAGCGCGACCTCGTAGCGGTAGCGCGACGCCGGCGCCAGGCCGTCGACCACGATCTCGGCGTGCGCGGTCGCCGCGACCTCGATCACCCGCGCGGCCGCGCCGGCGCCGTGGATCGTGATCGTCGCCGGCGCGCTCCCGTCGGCCTCCCACATCAGCGTCACGCTGGTGGGCGTCGCGCGCTGCAGGTACGGCCCGTTGACGAACCGATCGGCCCACGCCGACGGCGCCGCCGCCAGCACGCAAGCGAGGACGAGCGCGCGCCGCACCCACCGATGCTACGCACCCGGGGCCGGCCGCGGCAAGTTTCGTGGCGCGCCGCCGATCGCCTCGGCGGATCACCCGGCCGCGGTCACCGGTAGTGCGTGCGGGCCATCAGCGCGACCAGATCCCGGGCCGACTCGCGCTGGTAGCCGTAGCGGGTCGTGAGCGTGGCCAGGGCGGTCTCGGCCCGGGCCCGGGCGTCGACGGACAGGCCGGCGCCGTCGGCGGTCAAGAGCGACACCAGCTCGCCGACCCCGGCGCCGATCGTCTGCTTGTGCTTCGCGAAGTACGCGTCGCGCAGCTTCTTGACCAGATCGGCGAAGATCTCGGTCAGCACCGGCTTCTCGCCCTTGTGGTCGAGCGACCACGCGCCGATCTTGGCGATCAGCCCGCCGCGGAAGTCCTCGGGCTTGCCGGTCAGCGCGAGGGTCTCCTCGACCTCGGCCAGGAACGCCGGGTCGGGCTCCTCGAGCCGGCCGGTCGACGGGTTGCGCAGCTTCTCCTTGCGCAGCCAGTGGGTGACGTGGGCCAGGTAGCGCTCGAACACGCGCTGGTACTCGGCCTCCTCGACCATGCCCAGGGACGCGCGGACCTCGTCGTCGACCCGGGCCAGCAGGCGCTCGCGGCACAGCTCGACGAAGCGCTTGTGGTCGTGGTAGCCGCCCGGCTGCACGTCCTGGCGCAGGAACTCGAACTGCGAGGTCTGCTTGGTCAGCTCGGTCAGCTCGTCGAGCACCGCCAGCGGCGACACGTAGCTGTAGCGTGGCGAGCCGGCGGCGTTGAGCAGCACCCCGTGGATCTCGCGCGGCGACGCGCCGATCTTGCCCTCGTAGTTGGGGTAGCCCTCGCTCTCGGTGTAGAGGTCGCGCAGGTGCGAGGTCAGCTCCTTGGCCGCGAGCCCCGAGATCCCGGCCGGGAGCGTGCCGTCGGCGTAGAGCTCGGCCTTCTCGAGCGGCCCCAGCTTGCCGATGGTCTCGGCCAGGCTCGACGGGAACCGCTCGACCTGGGGCCGGCGCATGCGGGTCAGCACCGCCCACAGCGCCGCGACGTACGCGGTGTGGGGCGCGACGTGGCGGCCGCCGGCGACCTCGCGCAGCTGGACCTCGTACAGCGCCGCCTCGTGGCCGTAGTGCAGGATGTAGGGCACGCGCACCAGCTCGAGCCGGCCGCGGAAGCTCGCGAAGTCGGGGATCTCCTTGAAGGCGTTGAGGTGGATGTCGTTGGTCGAGCCGACGAACACCAGATCGAGGAACAGGATCGCGTTGGCGAGCGACACCGCGCCGCGCTCGACCGCGGTCAGCAGGTACTTCCACGCCTCGAGCGGGCGCTTGAGCAGGTCGTCGAACTCGAGCAGGCCGCGGTTGGCGTCGACGATCTCGCCGCCATACTCGAAGAGCGACACGCTCTGCAGCGACGGCGGCAGCGCGGCCAGCGAGCGATCGGCGGTGACCTGGCGCTCGCTGGCGTCGACCGACATCTGCGGCTCGACCGTGACGTAGCTCGAGCGGTAGCGGTGCGACACGTAGAAGCGCTCGATCGCGACGTGGCGCAGCACCTTGGTGTAGTCGCCGTGGTAGCTGGCCAGGAGCGCCTCGTAGATGGCGCGGTTCTTGGGCGACAGCTGGCCGAAGCGCAGGTAGTCGGCGAGCTGCAGGCCGGGCGCGGCGGCGCCGGCCTCGGCCAGGATCGCGGCGCGGTGCTCGCGCGGGACCAGCAAGAGCGGGTGATCGCGCAGCTCGTCGACCAGGCGCGCGTCGACGGCCTCGTCGGGCAGAAACGCGTAGGTGTCGGCCGCGCCGGCGGCGTCCGAGGCGGTGGCGCCGCCGAAGCCGAGGCCGCTCTTGCCGCTCTTGCCCGACGGGAACACCCACGAGAACCGGTAGCAGGCGCCGTCGTCGAGCGTCGAGTAGTCCTCGAGCGCGCGGCCGACGCACCGGATCAGCGTCGACTTGGCCGAGCCGTTGGGCCCGTGCAGCAGGATCAGCCGGGTCGGCGCGCCGTCGCGCACGAACCCCGACAGCGCCCGGTACATGTGGCCCTGGGCGGCCTCCTGGCCGATCAGCCGGCCCTCGCCGTGGGCCCACGGCGCATCGAACAGGCGCCAGCGCGTGACCTCGCCCCACGGGTACCGGACGGTCTCGGTGCCGTAGTGATCGAAGCACGCGACCAGGTACTGCGCCGCGCTGCGCAGCTGGCTCGCCGGCTGGGCCAGCACCAGCTCGACGTAGTCGGCGAACGACATCATCCGCCGCGTGCTCGCGAACTGCCCGCGGATCGCGTCGCCCAGGTCGGCCAGTCGGGTCTTGATCGTCGACGATGGCATCGGCGCGAGGTTACCGCGCCGGCGTGGTCACTGGGCCTTGAGCGACAGCGCGATCGTCTGCTTCTTCGGGTTGCAGGTCGAGTCGGTGCACACCGCGAACTTGAGCGTGCCCGGGATCGAATAGTCGCCGGCCGCGGCCGGCGTGAGCTTGATCGAGAACGCCAGCTGGGTGTCGTCGAACGCCTCGGCGTCGGCCGGCTCGAGGACGGCCTTGGCCGAGCTGACGCCGGCCGGCAGCTCGAGCGACAGCTTGGTCGGGTAGTCCTTGTTCATGTGGAAGCCCTTGCCGGGCCGGACCACCACCCGCGCGACCGTCTCGGCGCCGGCCGCGCCGCTGACCGCGCTGGTCTCGACCTGGTACTGGTCGTCGGGGCCCCGCCGGGGCGGCGGTGCCGCGGGCGCCCTCGCCCGGCGCCGCGCCGACCGTGGCCCCGGGGCCGCCGGTCGCGGGCTCGCGCACCGGGGCCGCGCTGCCGGTGTTCTTCGACGAGCTCGACTTGCTGCAGTTGATGGCGAACGCGGCGAGGGCCACCGCAGGGATCAGGGCGAGGGGCGCGGCACGACGCATGCGGCGCACTATAGCAGCCACGGCTCGGGGCGCTCGCCCGGGGTGGGCCCGAGGCGCACACCGCCGACGACGATCCCGCGAACCTCGGCCCCGGTTCTTTGTCGCACCGCCCGGGTCCGCTACCATGGGTCCGAAGGTGCGCAGAGCCCAACAGCTCGGCCGGTACCACCTGCTCGATCGCATCGCGTTCGGCGGGATGGCGGAGATCTACCGGGCCAAGACCTTCGACGCCAACGGCCACGCCCACCTGGTCGCGGTCAAGCGCGTGCTCGCGCACCTGGCCGAGGACGACGACTTCATCCAGATGCTCGTCGACGAGGCCAAGATCGCCTCGGTGCTGCGCCACGCGTCGATCGCGCGGGTCTACGAGTTCGCGCGGGCCCAGGGCGAGTACTTCATCGCGATGGAGCACGTCGACGGCAAGGACACGCGCACGATCCTCGAGCGCTGCCGACAGAAGAAGAAGCCGATGCCGCCCGAGCACGCGGCCTACGTCGCGGCCGAGGTCGCCTCGGCGCTGCACGCCGCGCACACCGCGGTCGACGCGCGCCGGCGGCCGCTGCGGATCGTCCACCGCGACGTGTCGCCGTCGAACATCATCATCGCGTACACCGGCGAGGTGAAGCTGTGCGACTTCGGCATCGCCAAGGCGACGTTGTCGAAGGTCAACACCAAGACCGGGGTCATCAAGGGCAAGGTCAAGTACATGAGCCCCGAGCAGGCGCTCGGGCGCAAGCTCGACCACCGCTCCGACATCTTCAGCCTGGGCGCGTGCCTGTACGAGATGCTGACCCGGGTGCCGCCGTTCACCGCGTCCAACGAGATGGACCTGCTGATCAAGGTCCGCGACGCCAAGTACCGGCCGGTGTCGGAGCTGGTGCCGTCGACGCCGCCCGAGATCGAGGCCATCGCCGATCGGTGCCTCACGCGCTCGCGGGCCCAGCGCTACCAGACCGCGGGCGAGGTCGAGGCCGACCTGCGCGCGTTCCTGCGCCGGTACGTGCCGACCTACTCGCGCAGCCACCTGGGCCGGTACGTGCGCAAGGCGTTCGCGGCCGAGATCGAGCGCGAGCTGCGCATGCTCGAGGAGTACGTGCTCGCCGACGAGGTGTCCGACGACGTCGGCGAGAACCTGATCGCCGAGGACCGGGCCCAGAGCGAGGCCGAGTTCGCGTCGGTCGCCGTGCCGTTCCAGCCGCGCCCGACCGCGACCCACCAGGCGGTGGCCGAGGCCGACGACTTCGCCGACGGCGAGAGCCACACCACCGTGCCGCGCGCCGACGGCGAGGCGCTGCGGATCGCGACCGACGTGCCCGACGTCCACGGCGCCCAGACCATGATCCTCGATCCCGGGCGCCGGCCCCGGCGGACCGGCCCGCCGCCGTCGCCGACCGGGCGCCCCGGCCGGACCGGCCCGCCACCGGTGCCGCCGCCGCGGGCGCGCCCGTCGACCTCGGCGCCGGCGCGGGGCGTGGACTGGGACGACGAGCTCCACCGCGAGGAGACGATGATCCTCGACCGCGCGCGCCTGCGCCGACCGTGACGCCGTCGGTCACTCGAGCGTGAGCTCGACCCCGCCGCGCTCGTCGCCGGGCCGCAGCTCGAGCGCGACCGCGCGGCTGGCGCCGCCCTTGGTCGCCGTGACCGAGACCGCGCCGGTCGGCACGTCGCGCAGGCGGAACTCGCCGAGGCTGTCGGTCGAGACCGTCAGCTCGTCGTCGCCGCGGCGCGCGGTGATCCGGGCGCCGGCCACGCGATCGCCGACGCGGTCGCGGACGACGCCGCTGACCGTCGCGCCGCGCTCGAGCTCGAGCCGGAGATCCGGCGCGGTGATCTGCCCGGCGCGATCGCCGGCCGCGACCGCCGCCGCCAGGGTCCGCGCGACGTAGCCCGGCGTCCGCACCGCCAGCTTCCACGGTCCCGGCGCGATCGGCCCCAGGCGCGCGCGCCCGCCGCTGTCGGTGACGAGGTCGCGCCGGGCCCCGGCCGGTCCGGTCGCCAGGACCGGCAGCCCCGGCAGGCTCGCGCCGGTGTGGTGATCGAAGACCAGGAGCTCGAGCCCGCCGCCGAACGAGAGCGTCAGCCGGACCGCGTCGCCGGTGGCGACGGTGAAGCGCTGCGGCGGGTAGTCGCCGTGCTCGACCCGGACCGCGAGCGCCCCGGCCGGCAGCATGGCCAGGCGGAAGCGGCCCCCGGGGCCGGCGATCGTCGCCCGCCCGTCGGCGGCGCCGCCGTCGATCACCACCCGCGCGCCGAGCACCGGCAGCCCGCTGGGATCCTCGACCGTGCCCTCGAGCTCGGCGTCCGCGACGACGAGCGTGACGTCGTAGGCGCGCTCCGCCGCGGGGTCGACGCCGGGCGGGACCTTGCGCAGATCGAGGACCCCGGCGAAGTCGCCGTGGCCCCAGGCCCGGGCCGCGACCGCGACCGCGCCGGCCAGCGGCCCGACCCGGTAGCGCCCGTCAGCGTCGGTCGCGGCCTCGACCACGCCGCGAGCGCCGGTCGCGTCGGCCGGGGTGAACCGCACGATCGCCCCGGCCACCGGCGTCCCGCGCTGATCGGTCACGCGGCCCGCGACCATGACGCCGCGCTCGAGCACCAGCTCGACGCCGGCGACGACCTGGCCGAGCGCGAAGGTCGTGACCGGGCCGCGCGCGGTCGCGTAGCCGGTCGCGTCGGCGACCAGCGTGAAGCTGCCGGCCGGGATGCCGGTCAGGCGGAAGCGGCCGTCGGCGCCGGTGGTCCAGGTCGGCACGTAGGCCGGGTCGACCGGGATCGGCGCCACGGCCGTCGACGGATCGACCGACGGATCGACGTCGGTCAGGATCGACACGGTCGTGCGCGCGGCGCCCGGCGGCGGCGCGAACGGGATCGGCCCCAGCATGACGCCCAGCTCGCCCCGGGGCAGGAACCGGGCGTCGCCGCCGATCGGCACGTCGCCCGACGCCGCGGGCCGCAGCGCCAGGCCCAGCGCCCGGCGCAGGTGCTCGTCGAGGGCGACCGCGCTGATCTCGACGCCGCCGGCGCCGCGGCCGATCGCGCTGACCACCGCGCCCGCGACCGGCGCGCCGGCCGCGTCGACGACGACGCCCTCGGCCACGCCGCCCGGCACCAGCTCGATCACCACGTCGCCGCGGCCGGCGGTGAAGTCGATCGTGCCGCCCATGATCCACCCCGGCGCCCACGCCGACGCGGTCCAGCGCCCCGGCGGGATGCCCTCGGCCTCGAACCCGCCGTAGGGATCGGTGCGGACGTGGCGCCGCGCCTCGTCGCCGGTCTCGGCGGTGATCGTCACCGCGGCCGCGACGCCGCCGCCGGTCTGGCGATCG
Source organism: Myxococcales bacterium (assembly GCA_016717005.1). Lineage (NCBI taxonomy): Bacteria > Pseudomonadati > Myxococcota > Myxococcia > Myxococcales > Myxococcales bacterium. Next base: position 86,125 of record JADJUF010000046.1, read on the forward strand.
ATCACCCGTCCGCGCACCGTCGCGGCCGGCTCGAGCGCCAGCGCCACGTCGGCGAACGGCCCGCGCCCGAGCCGCGGCACGCGCACCGCCCGCGCCGCGCGATCGCCACGCCAGGCCCAGACCCGGTAGCTGCCCTCGGGCAGCCCGTCGAACGCGAACCGCCCGTCGGCGCCGGAGGTCGCGGTGCGGCTGCCGAACAGCGTGTCGCTGTCGATCGCGACCGTGGCGCCCTCGACCGCCTGACCGCCGTCGGTGACCGCGCCGGCCAGCGCCACCCGGCGCGCGACCACGAACCGCATCACGTCGGCCGGCACCGGCACGTAGCGCACCTCGGCCGAGAAGATCGCCTCGCCCTCGAGCATGACGCGGTACCGGCCCGGCACCACGCCCTCGAGCTCGAAGTGCCCGTCGGGCCCGGTGATCGCCACGACCGCCAGCGCCACGGCCGGCGCCGGGGCGGCGGCGGTGCCGGCGTCGCCGACGCCGCAACCGCCGACTCGACCACCGCGGTCACCGCGACCTCGCCGACCGGCAGCCCCGCGCCGTCGACCACGAGGCCGACCAGCCGCTCGTCGCCCGGTCCCTTGACCGGCGCCGGCAAGCTCGGCCGATCGCGCGGCAACAGCGGCCCCGGCCCCGGCCCGGCGCTGGCGCCACCAGCGCCGGCCCGAGCGCCCAGCCCGCCCGCCCGCGAAACGCCCGCCCGCCGAACACGACCGCGACCACCGTCACGCCCGCGATCGCCGCCAGCGCGATCGCCCGGCGCCTCGAGCCGAAGCTGGAACCGGAGCCGGAGCCGGAGCCGGAGCCGGAGCCGGAGCCGGAGCCGGTGTCGGAGCCGGAGCCGGAGTCGGAGCCGGTGTCGGAGCCGGAGCCGGAGCCGGTGTCGGAGCCGGAGCCGGCCCCGGAGTCGGAGCCGGAGTCGGCCCCGGTGTCGGCTTCGACCCCGGCGGTCCTCGCCCCGGCGTCGGCCCCCGCCCCGATCTCAGCCCCGGCGTCGGCCTCGCCCTCGCCGGCCGGCGCCTCGCCCCCGCCGGCCGGCGCCTCGTCCGCGCTGTCCGGTCCGGGCTCGCTCGCTTGCGCCATCGCGCTGTCATCCTCGCATTGCCGACCGGTCCGTGCACGCGCTGGCGAGATCGCGGTAGGATCGACGTCCATGTCGGTCGGTCTGTTCGATCACGCGGGCGAGGTGCGGACGACCTCGACCATCACGATGGTCGAGGACGTGCTCATCACGCTCGGCCACTTCCTGAACGACTGCCGTGACCCGACCCCGGCCACGCTGGCCGCCTGGCGGGTCCGCCACGGCTCGGCGACCGTCGAGATCCAGCTGTTGCCGCGCGGCGACGGCAGCCACCTGCGGGTCGCGTCCGCGGTGGTCCACGCCGGCCCCGCCACCGATCGCGCGTCGCTGTGGCAGGAGCTGCTCAGCCGCAACGCCGACCTGTGCGGGGTCGCGTTCGCGATCCGCGGCGACCAGGTGCTGCTGGTCGCCGAGCGCTCGACGCTGGATCTCGATCGGACCGAGGTCCACGACATGATCCAGCGCACGGCCACCCTGGCCGACCTTGTCGACGACGACCTGGCCAGCCGCCACGGCGCGCACCTCGGCGCCCCGGCCTGAGCCCCTCCCCGGCTACTTGACGTCGCGGCCGCGCGGGCCTTCGTCGATGGCGAAGCCGGTGCAGACGTTGGGGCACAACGTCACCTCCTTGACCTCGCGCACCAGCTTGCCGCTCGAGCCGAAAAGCTTGGCGTCCTGGATCACGACGAACTCGACCGGGCCCGACGACGGCTGACACGAGGCCAGCATGCCGACGATCTTGGCGCCGGTGTCGTACTCGAGCGCGATGCGATGGCTGATCAGATCGTGGATCTTCGAGTAGTCGGGCATGACGCGGCGACGTATACCACGACCGCGATGGCGACCGCTCCGACCGAGCTCCTGCTGGTGCGACACGGCGAGGCCGACTCCAACCGCGACGGTCGGTTCGGCGGCTGGAGCCCGGTGCCGCTGACCGACCGCGGCCGGCGCCAGGCCGTGGCCGCCGCGGCCGAGCTGCGCGACCGCCGCCCGACCGCGGTCATCACCAGCGACGTCGTGCGCGCGGTCCAGACCGCCGAGCCGATCGCCCGGGAGCTGCGCGTGACGCCCCGGCTCGAGCCGGGGCTGCGCGAGCGGTCGCTGGGCGTGTTCGACGGGCTGGCGTTCACCGAGGCCGAGGCCCGGTTCCCCGAGCTGTGGCGGCGGCTGATCGCGCGCGACCCCGACGCGGTGCCCGACGGCGGCGAGACCGCGGCCGGGGTGTTCGCCCGGGTCAGCGCGGCGATCGCGCGCATCTGCGCCGACCACGCCGGCGAGCGGGTCGTGGTCGTGAGCCACGGCCTGGCCCTGTTCCACGCCTTCAGCTACGTGTGCGGCCTGGGCGTGCCCAACCGCGACGCGTCGGTGTTCGTGCTGGTCGACAACGCGTCGATCACCCACGTCGAGCACCGCGTCGGCGATCGCTGGCGCATCATCACGCTCAACGACACCGCCCACCTGCGCGGCCTCGAGTAGCCCGCCGGCCGGTCGCGCACCGGTCGCGCGCGCGGGGCGTCTCGCGTCGCGGTGGGGCCCAATTTCTGCCGACGGCAGTGACCCGATCCAGTCAGGTGATCGCGGCCTGGCCACTTTCGGCCAGTCGACGCTGGAACCGCGCTCGCCCGACCGCTCGATGATGGCTCCGCGCGGACCGGTCGCGATCACGGCCCAGGCGTGGTCCGGTACTTGACCGGCTTGGCGGCGACGCGGACGGTGGTCTGGTTGGCCGCGTCGGTGACGGTGCCGCGGAGGCAGAAGTAGCCGCGCGCTGGCGCGGTCCAGGCCAGCGTGCCGGCGGTCACCGCCACCGGGAGATCGACCCAGCCGGTGACCCCGGCGTTGCAGACCGCGGTCGCGTCGGCCTGGGCGGCGATCTGGGCGTAGGCGATCGCGCCGGTGACGGGCAGGCCCTCGGGGTCCGACGTCGTCCAGGCCAGGGTCACCTGCCCCGTGGTGGTGGTCGTGGTGATCGTGGTGTCGTTGGGCGTGAGCCAGGCGAAGGCGGGGGCGCCGTCGACGGGGCCGCTCCCGAACGGCGCCCCGCCGAGGATCCACTGCTCGACCTTGGCGCGATCCGCGGCCGCCGGCTGCGCGGCCGCCGCCGGCGGCGGCATGTTGGCCTGGGTGATCATGCGGGCGAACACCTGGCTGCGCATGTCGTACACGCCGAGGTCGCTGTTGAGCGGCGGCTCAGGATCGGCGGCGTCGTACTTGTCGAGGCGGAATGACTCCAGCGCCACGGTGCGGGCCGGCTGGCCGTGGCACGGCTTGCAGTAGGTCAGGAAGATCGGCTTGACGTCGGCCCAGGTCAGCGTCGTGTCGACCGGCGGCGGCGCGATCGTGAACGGCGCGTCGGACTCGTCGCTGCGCTGGTTCTGACCGTCGGTGACCGCGACCCGGATCCGGTACGGGATGGGCTGCCCGGCGTCCTCGAACGGCACGCCGGCGGGATCCCAGGTGAACGTGGACACGCCGACCAGCCCGGTGGCGAGCGCGGCGGCGACGGTGCCGGTGCCGTCGGGGGCGACCCGGATCAGCGCGACGTCGATGGTCAACGTGTCGCCGGGATCGGGATCGGTCGCGGCCCAGGAGATCGGGATCGCGCCGAGCACCGCCTCGCCGCCGTTGGGCGCGAGCACGCGCACGGTCGGCGCGGTGCCGAGCGCGCCGTGGTCGACCGGCAGCGACGGCGCCAGCGTGATCCGGTGCTGGTTGGCGGCGGGATCGTCGGCGAAGCCGTCGTCGACCACCGCGAACACCTCGACCGCGTGGCCCGACGCCAGCTGCCCGGTGTCGACCGCCGCCGTCGCGAGGCCGCTGGGCAAGCCGTGCGCGACCAGCTGCTCGTCGCCGGTGACCAGATCGCGGACGCCGATCGCCACGAGCAGGCCGTCGCCGTCGGCGTCGTCGGCGCGCAGCCCGATGGTCAGCGCCTGATCGACCTGGGCCGGCAGCGGCTCGGTCAAGGTCGCGGTCGGATCCTGGTTGGCGCGCGTGCCCTTGACGGCGCCGGTCGCGGCCCAGGCCGCGAGCACGTCGCGCTGGCGCTCGGTCAGCTCGTAGGCCGGCGGCATGACCGGCGCCTCGCGGATCGCCGCCTGCGTGACGATGGCGTCGCGGTAGTCCCAGGCGTCGAGCGTCGCGTCGTCGAGGGCGACGTAGCGGTCGAGCCGGATGCCGATCAGCCGCGGATCCGAGGGCATGGGGCCGTGGCAGCGGCCGCAGTTGGCGAGCACGATCGGCTGGACGTCGGCGAACCAGGTCGGCGTCGTCGGCACGGGCTCGCCGCACGCACCGCCCCCGAGCGAGGTGACGACGAGGGCGAGGGCGAGACGAGGACGCGGCATGCGGGGCCTCACGGTAGGTAGTGGACCTGGACCAGGAGCTGCTCGGCCTGGGCGCCGCCGGCGATCGCCTGCAGCCGGCTCTGCGCCGAGAGCTCGACGTGCGCCCACGGCATGACGGTCACGCTCGGCGACAGCGCGACCCGTCCGGTCGACGGCAGCTGGGCGTCGGGGAGGAAGGCCTCGGCCGCGAGCGTCGCGACCACGCCCCGGATCGGGCTCCAGGTGGGCCCAGCCCAGGCGACGGCGAACGGTCGCCCAGCGTCGGCCTCGGGGAACTGCTGCCAGCCGCCGTCGACCTCCGCCATGAGCAGCACCTTGGGCCCGGGCAACCAGTACTTGCCGGCGATCCCGACGGCGATCGTGCGCTCGGTGACAGACGCGGTCGCGCGGGTCGAGCCGAGCGCGGCCCATCCGTCGCCCCGCCGCTCGAGCAGCGCCGCGACCCCGGCGGCGGAGGTCCGCGCCCACCCCAGCGGGTCGCTCACGAACGCCGTGGCGTGGACCTCGGTCGTGCCGCCGAGCCAGGCGCCGCCCACGCCGTAGGTCTCCTCGAACAGGCCGTAGCCGAGGTGCCGACGCACGAACGCGGTGTGATCGGCCAGGCGCAGCCCGAAAGGCGCGGCGAACCGGCCGGCGCGCACCATCCACGCCCCCGACGTGGGCTGGTACGCGAGGTAGTGCTCGCGCGAGATCGCCGCCAGCCCGTGGAACCCGCCGGCCGCGTCGTCGGGGCGAGCGCTGGCCGATCGGGCCGCGGCGCGCGCGCCGAGGGTCGCGGTGATCGAGACGCCGGCCGTGGTGACGCGCGTGGCGAGCTCGAGTTGCATCGGGAAGATCGCCAGGCGCGCGCCCTCGGCGCCGCCATCCTCGACCAGCCCGGCCAGGCGGACATCGCCGCCGAGCGCCAGCCAGCCCGGGAGCGGCGCGCCGTGGAGCGCAGCGCCGTCGCCGCCCATCGCGAGCGTGTCGCCCAGCTCGCCGTGGCCCCAGTCGGTCAGCAGCCCGCCGCCAGCGGGCGCGAGGTGACACTCGCGGCAGCTGCCGGTGTCGCTCGCGAACTGGTAGTGCGGGTAGGCGCGGGCGCGCCCGGCCCCGACCGCGACGACCGCCGCGATCACGGCCAACCGGATCACGGCCCGGATCACGGCGCGGCTCCGTCGCGGATCCACCGCCGCACCAGCTCGAGTTCGCCCTCGGCCAGCGGCGCGTCGGGCGGCATCCGCGCGCGCTCGGCGCCGGTGAGGATCAACACGAGCGGGCTCCGCCGGTCGTCGCCCGGGAAGACGAACGGGCCGGCCGAGGTCGAGGTGCCGGCCAGGAGCGCCTGGTAGGCACCGTCGGCGTCGTCGAGCACCAGCCCCGCGCGCGCCGCGAGGTCGCTGTGACAGGTCGAGGTCGCGCAGCGCGGCGAGATCGTCGAGGGGTACAGGTACGCCCAGGTCCCAGGTCGGTCGCTCGCGTCGACGCAGGCCGCCAGGACGACGAGGAACGCGGGGCCGAGACCGGTGACACGCTGGGCGAAGTTCACGCTCGGGAATACAGTCGCGCCTGGGCCAGCGTCAGTCGCTGCAATCGTCTCGTCAATCGCAAGGCGTCGCCTGGGTCGCGGACCGGAGGCCGCGCTCGGCGCCGTGCGGACGGAACCCGCCGCGGCGCCATGCGGGCCATGAGTGCGATCAGAGCACCGTGTCGAGCACGAGCTGGACGCCGGCGGACGGGATCGCCGCGTCGGCCTTGCCGGTGACGTCGCCGGGCTGCTTCGACATCGCGTCGGCGTCCTGGTCGTAGCGCACCGACACCACGACCGAGCCGGCGAAGCCGGTACGCCGCCGATCATGGCCCGGGCCTCGGTCGGCTAGAAGGTCATCGGCCAGGTCCCCGACGCCACCAGCTTGTCGACGGCGATCGGCGCGCCGACGCCCTGCCCGGTCGCTACGCGTCGCGGGTTCGGACGCTGATGGTCAGCGCCGCCGGGACGTCTTGCCGCGCAGGTCGGCCGGCGCGTCGATCGACACCGGCCGAATCCTTGTTGGGGATCGAGCAGGCGCGGTGGATCGGGCGCGGGCAGCCCCATCTGGGCGACGTCGACGCCGCCGCCGCCACCGCCGCCAAGAGTCACCCAGGGGCAACGCGCCCAGCACCGGCGTGAGGATCGCCCATGCCGCCGCCACCAGCGGCGGCGCCCCCGGCACGCCCGCGCGAGGATCCGGTGCCGCCGGCGGCGGAGTGGCCGCCGCCGCCATCACACCGCCACCGCCGAGCGGCCCAGCGGCGCCGCCGGCCGGCGCTGCCAGTCGGTCGCGGGCAGCAGCCTGTCGTTTCGGCTTCTTGTTGCCCCAGCCAACGGCCAGCGCCAGGGTGAGGACAGGGCGTGACGCGCTTCATCGGGGCAATCTAGCAGATCAACCCCCGCCGGCGATCGCTGGCGGTCACGACCGCCGCCGCGACCACCCGACCACGACCAGGCCATCGAAGGACCACGCCGTAGCCCTGCAGGAACGGGCCGACCCGGCGCGCGCCGATCCAGGCTCCTCGGTCGGCAGCCGGGCGGCGGCGACCGCGCGGCGCAGCTCCTCGAACCGATCCCAATCGCGCCGGAACAGGAACCACGCCAGCCCCGGCGCGGCACGAGCGATCGCGTCGCGGCCAGGTCCGCACCACGGTGATCCGGCGGGCGTCGAGGTGGACGGTCAGCCCGCCCCAGCCCCAGCGCGCCGTCGCGCGCGATGCCGATCTTGGCGCGACGCACCGCCACCCTCCAGCCCGCCACAGCGCGACCGCGGTGAGCAGCACGGTCAGCCGCGCCGAGCCGTGATCGACCGGCGGGTAGCGGCAGAACAGGTCTGCGCAAGCCAGGGCCGAGGCCGCGATCGTCGCGAGCAGGCCGCGGTGCGCGAGCCGCCGCGGCGCGCCGGAGCGCGGAACCAGCCGACCAGGGCGCCGGGCAGGTCAGCCCGGGCGGCGTGTCGATCGCCGCCATCAAGGCGCCTCGGCCCGATCGATCGCCGCGGCCAGCGCCGCCTCGACCGCAGCCAGGCCGTCGGCGTCGGTGATCTTGCTGCCGCCCGCGCTCACGTAGAACACGTCGGACACCTTCACCCTCGGTCGCGATCTTCCGAGACCGAGATGTCGAAACCCGGCGTCGGCCAGCGCCGCGGTGATCGCGTGCAGGGCCCGGGCCGGTCCCGGGTGAACACCTCGACGATCGTCGCGTCCCGGCCGACTCGTCGAGATCGAACCGGACCTCAGTCGCGACCACGGGCGTCAGCCGCGGCAGCAACCAAGCGCGGGCGCCGACGCGCGAAGCAGCGCCGCGACCGCGGCCGACGCCGGCCGGGCCGTCGGCGCACCAACTGCGCGAGGTCGTCCTCGAGCCGACGCCAGCGCGGATCGTCGGCGGCGAAGCGCGGCCCCGACCGCGGCGCCGGAAGAACCAGATCGAGGCACGAAGCGCCCCGGCCGGCGTCACCGCGCGGCCGACCACGGCGCCGAGCACGTCGACGCGATGGGCGGCGAGCACGCCGGTGATCGCCGCGGGCACACCGTGGACGTCCGGGCGCGACCACTCACCACCTCGCTGATCCCCGCGGCCGGCAGCGCGGTGACCGCGAAGCGCCCGACCGCGGCGCCGTGGGCAAGCACGTGCGCCGCCAACCGGACGTACCGGGACCTGCGCTCCAGGCTGAGCTGCGCCGCGGACCGCCGGTCGAGCCCGGCCGCGATCGACGCCGCGATGCCGGGATCCATGTCGCCAGTCGCGCCCCCCGCAGTCGACTCGCCGGATCGCCCGCGTCGAACCGTTTAACTGGCGCGCACGTAGAAGCTCGCGCAAGAGCTCGGCCTTCACGCGGTC
>JADJUF010000047.1 GCA_016717005.1 Myxococcales bacterium
GTCGGTGGCGCTCGTCCGGCGGGCGATCGCACGCTGCGCGATCGATGCGTCGAACGACGGCGCCGGGCGGTGCGCGCCGCGCCGGACCTCGATGACACGGCGTGCCGGGCGCGGCACGTTCGGGCAAAGGTCCGGACCCGCGGGCGGGCGCGCTCCCGCCCGAACGCCGCGGTGGCAGTTCGGGCGGTCGTGTGCCACCGTCGGGCATGCGCGCGTTGCTCCTGGTGGTTGCGGTGGTGGTCGCGGTGGCGGTGGCGCGGGTCCCCGACGCGGTGGCGTGGGCCGCCTGCTACAGCAACCAGGGCTACGCGCCCGGCGACGGCACCGTGCTGCCGCCGCGCGCGCGGATCGTGTACTTCGACGATCAGCGGTGGCACGCCCTGCCGACCTTCACCGCGACGATCGGCCGGGTGCCGGCGGTCGCGCTCAAGGTGCGCCAGGTGACGACCGGCAGCACCACGCAGATGCTGGTGATCGAGGTGCTGAGCGCGCGCACCCCGGCTGCACATCACCGACGGCCGCGCCGACGCGACGTTCACCGTCCGCCGTCGCGCGCCGGCGCCGACCTCCGTGGCGGTCTCGGTCGAGCGGTTCTTCGCGACGATGACGCACACCCTCAGCACCGAGACCTTCGACGGCGTGGTGCTGGTGCTGCCGGTCGACGTGCCCGCGATCAGCGCGCACGTGCGCCTGCGCCGCGACGCCCAGGCGCCGTGGACCGAGCTCGAGGTGCCGGTGGCGCGGATGCCACGCGATGTCCCGATGCGGGTCCCGGCCACGGTCGCCCCGGGGCTGTACCTCGGCGGCTCGGGTGCTCGCGCAACTACTCGATCGGCATGCTCCAGGTCGGCGTCGAGGATCGAGGCGACGGTGATGCTCGCCAGCGGTCGCAAGGTGCCGGTCACCGGTCTGCCGGCCGTGGTGATCCTGCCGCCGAAGCCGCCGGCGCCGTCCCCCTGACCTCGAACGTCGACCGCGGCGAGGCCATGGGTCCGCGGCTACCGCCGGCGCTGCTTCGATGCCACCCTGGGGCATGGCCAAGAAGGATCACCTCGGTGCGGCTCGTCGACGGCGCGCCCGCGAGCGGCTGGCAGCCCAGCGACATCGCGCGGGTCACCTGGCAGGAGGACGGCGGGGATGTTCCCGGCCGACCACCCGGCCGAGGTCGCGCGCGATCAACGCCGGCGAGCAGTACTACGTGCGCCGCCGACGGCACCGACACGCCGGTCGCGACCAAGCTGCGCCACGGCGCGTACTCGCTCGTCGCCCCGGCCGCACCGGCCGCACCCCGCCCAGCCGATCGCCTGACCGCGCTGCCGACGTACTGATCAGCGCGGCGCGAGCGCGCACGGGTCGAGGACACGGACCGCGATCGGCTCGCCGCTCGCCAGATCGACCGTCCGCAGGCGCTCGAGCGTGCGCTGGTAGGCAGCGACCTGGGCCGGGTCGTCCTCGACGAGGGTCGCGCGCTGGCGTTCGAGCTCGGCGCGCAGGAGCGTCACGGGATCGCTCGGATCCGGGCGCAGGCGCGCGCTCAGGTAGGCCTGCACCGTGGCGTCGCAGGCCCGGCGCGACGCGAGCTCATCGGCCAGCGCGACCGAGACCTCGATGATCCGCGTGTGCGGGCGCCGCGTGACGGTCAGGCCGCGCTCGAGGTCGGCGAGCGGCACCGCGCCGCCCAGCGCGCCCAACCCCGCCGACGAGCGCACGCGGTCGACCTCGGCGGTCCAGCCGCGCGGATCGTCGAGCGCGATCCCATCGACCACGATCGTCCCCACCGCGCGCACGCGCGGCCGCGGCGACCGATCGCGGCTGCAGCCGGCGACGATGGCCAGCACGACGACGGCCGCCGGCGCGATCGCTCGGACCCGGGCAGCTCGGCTCATGACGCAGGGTACCTCGCCGCGCTACTCGCCGATCGCCTCGATGACCGCGACGTCGGCGGGGTCGAGCGTGACCGCGAGCGCGGTCAGGTCGGCGCGCAGGTGCTCGGCCGAGCTGGCTCGCGCTGGTTGGCGGTGAGCAGCGAGAAGCCCTGGTAGGTCATGCCGGTGGCGCGCGCACACCGCGCGCACCTCGTGATCCCAGCCGGTGCGCGCGTAGCAGCGGTTCTGCACGAACGTCGGCGCGATCCGCGCGCTGGCGACCAACGCGGCGAGCTGATCGGCGCTGATGTTCGACACGCCGAGGTGGCGCACCCGGCCGGCGTCGTGGAGCGCCTCCATCGCGGTCCACACCTCGCGATCCTCGGGCCGCCAGCCGAGCGCGGCCCACGGCCCGTGCAGCACGTAGCTGTCGATCACGTCGGTGCCGAGGTGCTCGCACGAGCTGGCGAACGACTGCGCCACCTGGTCGAGCAGCGTCGCCGCGGGGTCATACGGGAGCCGCTCGTCCTGGCCGCGCGCGTAGGTGAACTTGGTCTGCAGGAACAGCTCGGCGCGCGGGACGCCCGCCTGCGCGATCGCCTCGCCGACGCCGGCCTCGACGTAGTGCTTGCGCTGGTTGGCGGTGTCGATGCCGCGGAAGCCCGCGGCCAGCGCCTGCGCGGTCAGCGCCGCGGTGCGCTCCTCCTTCCAGGCGGTGCCGTACAGGATCGGCGGGACGGGGGCGCGCGCGGTCGACATGGGTCCACGCTACACCGCGCGCCCAGCACCGACTCCAGGTTCCGCCTGCCGCCCGCCTTCCGATCGGCTGACACCCGGCGCACCCGGCCTCCCGATCGGCTGACACCCGGCGCGCGGCCCCGCTCCCGATCGGCTGACACCCGGCGCGCCCGGCCTCCCGATCGGCTGACACCCGGCGCGCGGCCCCGCTCCCGATCGGCTGACACCCGGCGCGCGGCCCCGCTCCCGATCGGCTGACACCCGGCGCGCCCGGCCTCCCGATCGGCTGACACCGGGTGCGCGGCCCGCCCGATCGGCTGACACCCGGCGCCGGCCCCGCGCCCGATCGGCTGACGACACCCGGCGCGCGGCCCCGCTCCCGATCGGCTGACACCGGCGCGCCCGCCTCCCGATCGGCTGACACCCGGCGCGCGGACACCCGGCGCCCGGCCTCCCGATCGGCTGACACCCGGCGCGCCCGGCCTCCCGATCGGCTGACACCCGGCGCGCGGCCCCGCTCCCGGGAGCTGGGCGGCGCCCGGCCTCCCGATCGGCTGACACCCCGCGCGCGGACACCCGGCGCCCGGCCTCCCGACCGGCTGACACCCGGCGCGCCCGGCCTCCCGATCGGCTGACACCCGGCGCGCCCGGCCTCCCGATCGGCTGACACCCGGCGCCCGGCCTCCCGATCCGGCGCGCCCGACCTCCCGATCGGCTGACACTCGGCGCGCCCGCCCCGCTCCCGATCGGCTGATACCCGGCGCGCCCGAGCTCCCGATCGGCTGACACCCGGCGCGCGGCCCCGCTCCCGATCGGCTGACACCCGGTGGGTTGGCGTGCCGGCGATCACGGGCGGGTGGCCGCGTCGGCGGGGATTCTGGGGTAGCGTCTGCCGGTGCGCTTCGACGTCGCCACGCTGGTCGCGCTGGTCGCGGTCACCGCCGCGCCCGCGGCCCGCGCCGATTGCACGCTGGCCCGCGCCGACGCGCCGTGCCTGACCCCGTGGCTCGATCAGGGCGCGCCGATGCCGTGGCGCGCACCGACGCCGCCGCCGGATCATCGCTGGCGTGCGGCCGCGGTGGTCGGCGGGCTGTACGTCGGCTTCAGCGCGTGGGCCTACGTGGCGTGGTACCGCGACGTCGAGTCGCTCGACGAGTTCGGCGTCGGCGGCGACGGGTGGTTCGGGCGCAACACCTACGCCGGCGGCGCCGACAAGCTCGGCCACGCCTGGGCCACGTACACGCTCGGGCGCGCGACCACCGGCGTGCTGCGCTGCTGGGCGGCTTCGGCCGCATCTCGGCCGCGATCGCCGGCGCCGCGCTGTCGTGGAGCCTGTTCCTCGCGGTCGAGGTCAAGGACGGCTTCTACTACAAGTTCTCGCCCGGAGACTTCGCGTTCAACAGCGTCGGCGCCGGCCTGGCCGCGGCGATGGTGCTTGTGCCCGCGCTCGATCGCTGGCTCGACTTCCGGGTCCAGTACTTCCCGAGCGACGAGTACCTGGGGCTGTGGCGCGGGGAGTACAACGGGCCCAAGAAGGGCAACAGCCTGAACATCGCCGAGGACTACTCCGGCGAGACCTACGTGCTGGCGCTGCACCTCGGCGCGGTGCCGCGGCCGCGCGCGACCCCGCGGGCGGTCGCGACCGCCCTCGACTACCTCGATCTCGGCGTCGGGTTCGAGAGCCGCAAGTACAAGCCGGACGCCGCGGCCGACGCGGTCCCGTCCCAGCGCCTATTCCTCGGCGTCACGCTCGATCTGCAGCACGTGCTCGATGGCGCGCTCGGTGGTCGCCCGAGCCGGGCCGCGCGCGTCACCCGCGCGATCGGGCGCAACCTGTTCGAGTACGTGGCGCCGCCGTTCGCGCTGGTGCCGGTGGTCTCGAGCACGCGCGACGCCAGCGGTCCGGCGCCGCCGCAGTAGCGGCGCGCGCCGGGTGCTTCGACCGGGTCACCGTGACCTGAAGATCGCGCCGGGCTCCGGATTCATCCTCCGCGCGCTACAGGTGGTAGCCGGGGTTGTCGCGCTCGAGCTTGCGCAGCAGGCCCGGCCACGCCAGCCCGGCGCCGAGGCCGCGCATGACCGCCGCCTGCTGGGCGGTGGCGCCGGCGATGATCCGCGGATCGACCGGGATCAGCTCGCCGCCGCCCTGGGCCCGCACCTGGATCGCGCAGGTCGCCTCGAACACGTACATGCGCAGGAACGCGTCGGCGACCGACTCGCCGACGGTGAGCAGGCCGTGGTTGCGCAGCATCAGGAACCCGTTGGTGCCCAGGTCGTTGACCAGGCGGGGCTTCTCGTCGTCCCGCAGCGCCACGCCCTCATAGGCGTGGTAGCCGAGCGACGCCAGGACGAAGATCGACTGCTGCGAGATCGGCAACACGCCGCCCTGCTGCGCCGACACCGCCACGCCGTTGAGGCTGTGGGTGTGCAGCACGCACTGCGCGTCCTCGCGCGCGGCGTGGACGGCGCTGTGGATCGTGAAGCCGGCCGGGTTGATCTCGTGCGGGCTCGGCAGGACCCGGGCGCCGGTGAGGTCGACCTTGACCAGGCTCGACGCGGTGATCTCCTCGAACAACATCCCGTACGGGTTGATGAGGAAGTGGTGGTCGGTGCCCGGCACCCGGGCCGAGATGTGGGTGAACACCAGATCGTCCCAGCCGTAGCGCGCCACCAGCCGGTAGCACGCGGCCAGATCGACCCGGGTCTGCCACTCGTCGCTGCTGACCTGATCGCGGACCGAGTCGGGCTGCTCATGATCCGGGTGTCGCAGCTTCCGCATCCATCCGCAAGGCGGTCGTCCACGGCAGCGGGATCAGGTCGTCGATGGCCAGCCGCAGGTGCGGGTGGCTGCGGTGCTGGGCCACGTCACCGCGCCGCCGCACGCCCATCGACGCCCAGTGCCCGAGCGCCGGGTCGCGGTCACCGAACACCTCGATGCAGCCCCTGCTCGAGATCGACGATCCAGTACTCGTCGATCGGGGCGTGCGCGGCCAGGAGCCGCTTGGGCCCGCGGTCCTTGTCGAGGGACGCGCCCGCGACCTCGATCACCAGCAGCGTCCGATGACGACCACCATCCCAGTGCGAGGTCGCCGTGGTCACCGCCAGGTCCGGCCGCGGCGCCGAGAACTCGCCCAGCGGCAGCGGCGTCTGGACCAGCACCCGACCGGTGGCCGCCACCTGGGTCCGCAGCCGCGCCGCCGCCTGGGCCACGACCTGATCGTGCCAGGGGTCGACGGTCCCGACCTCGACCAGCGCACCGTGGATCAGCTCGATCTCCTCGTCGTCGAACGCCCCGCCCTTGGCCAGGTGCTCGTACTCCACGCGCCGCAGCGGCCGGATCCGCACCGCGCCCTCGCCCGTCGCCCCATCGATGATCTGCAGCACATGACCTCCCCGCGCCGCCCAGCCGGACGCCACCACCACCGCCACTGCAGCCCGCGTGCCCGCCGCAACCCCGCGACCGCCCGTCGCCCCGTGCCGGATCATGTCCGGATCCCGGACTATCCGTCAGCCGGCCGGACGCCACCGTCGGACACCGGACAGCGCCGACGATGGCGAGCGCCGCTTACGGGCGCTCGAGCGCCCGCGCCAGGGCTCCTGATCGCAGCGGCACCGCCCCGGCCGCCTCGCGGTCGCTCCAGGCGGTGACCACCTCGACCACGTCGACGGCCACCATCCGGCGCTCCTCACCCAGCTCACCGTCGACCAGGGTCGTGGCGATCTCCTCGGCCGCGCCGGCAGGCAGGCGCGGCTCCGCCGGCGGCAGGAACAGCACGTCGTGCAGGCCGTCGTCGTGGCGATAGACCATGAACTCCACGCGCTGGCGTCGACCTGCACCTGCACCCCGGCGATCGTCACGCCCATGGCGGCGACGTTCCAGGGCTTCGGCGGCTTGGCCGGGTACAGCGTCCAGCCCGGGATCGTCGGCGCCCGCGCGATGATCGCCCGCGTGGCCACCAGCGCCGGGAACGCGCCGCGCGGCGTCAGCGCAAAGTAGCGGCCGTCGCCCAGCGGGCCCAGCTCGAAGTCGAACGGCCCGAGCGCGTCGACCCGCCGCCCGAGCTCGGCGATGAGCGCCATGTCCGGCGCGGCGCCGTAGGACGGCAGCAGCTCCGCCACGACCCACTGCCAGAACTGGTCGACGGCGCTGGCGGGGCCTGGCCTCACGCCTCCATCGTACCAGCGCAGTCGCGCGCCGTCAGTTCTTGCTCGCCTTGCCGTCCTTGAACTTCCAGCTCTGGCCGTCCTCAAGCGTCTTGGTCGGGAACGTGACCGTGCCGCCGACGATGTCGCACGACTTGCTCGTCGAGTGGAACGTGTAGGTGGCGGTCGTCGAGGCGCGGACCTCGACTGAACTTACTGCTGCCGCTGCGCCAGGCTCGATCGTGTGGGTCTTCGAGTCGTTGTTGTAGACGCGGATCGAACCGGCGGCGGCGGTGCCAGCGGTGAGCGCGACGACGCGGCGGCCAGGAGCAGGGGCTTCATCGGGGTCTCTCTCGAGCGGGTGACGAGCGACGGTTCGCCCCCAGCGTCGCACGCCGCCGACGCCCGGCACCTCACGCCCCTCACCCGCCGCGATCAGGGCCGGGTGGCGCGCCAGGCGCGGGTGACGCCGTCGCGCTCGACCGTCCCGACCAGCGCGTCGCCGTCGACCGCCCCGGCGTAGCGGGCCGCCCCGGCGCGGAACTCGAACCGCGCCCCGCGGACGCGGCCGTCGGCGATCTCGACCAGGGTCGCGCCGTCATCGACCGTGCCGGTCAGCACCTGGTACGTCTGGGTCAGGGCCAGCGTGCCGGTGGTGGCCCGCCACGTGCCCTCGATCCGGGCCGGGACGATCCACGGGCGGGCCGACCGCCAGCCGTCGGTGGCGACCGACGCGATCTCGTCCGCGGCCCACTCGGCCATCGCCCAGGCGTTCGAGACGATCCGGGTCCCCGGCGTCAGCGCGAGCAGGCGCGGCCGCAGGAGTGCCGTTGACCGCGGGCCCCAGGAACAACGCGATCACTGTCGCGCGCGACAGATCGGCCTCGAACAGATCGGCCTGCGCGAACTCGGCCAGGTGCGCGACGCCAGCGGCGATGGCGTTGCGGCGTGCGGTCGCGATCAGCTCGGGTTCGACTCGACGCCGAGGCCGCGCGCCCCGCGCTGCGCGGCGGCGATGACGGTCACGCCGTCGCCGGCGCCAGATCGATCAGCTCGTCGGCGGCCGTGACCTGGGCCAGGTCGAGCATCGGCGACCACCGCCGGCGACGTCGGCAGCCAGATCGCCACGCCGCCATGGCGGCCCATGACTGGCGAACGCCGCGGTCGCGCCGTGCGCACCGAGCAGCGTCGTCGTGTCGGCCAGGGTGGCGGTGCTGGGTGTAGGTGGCGGTGACGCGGGCGGCCCGGCTGGCGCCGATGCCGGGGATCGTGAGCAGCCGCGCGCCGGCTCGGCCTCGATCACCCGCAGCGCGTCGGCCCCGAGCTGTGCGACGATCCGGCGCGCCAGGTCGCGGCCGATCCCAGGGAAGAAGCCCGGGGCCAGGAAGCGCTCGATCTCCTCGGCGCTGTCGGGCGCGCGCGCAGCGTAGTCGGTGACCCGCAGCGTGCGTTCGGCCTGATCGGCCCAGGCGCCACGCAGGCGCAGCGGCGTGCCGATCGCCACGTCGCCCAGCTCACCGACGGCGGTGATCGTCGTTCGGGCGTCGAGCGCGATCGGCGCGGCCGTGACGCCGAGCGCGGCGACGCGCTCGGCACGCGCGCCAGCAACCCGTCGAGCTCGATCTCGATCGACGCCGGCGATGGCTCGTCGGGCACGCGCCGATGGTAAGCAGGGGCGCGGCGCATCGCGGCGGCGGCGCGCCGGACTCGCTCGACGCCGACACCTCGGCGGACGCCGGGGCGCCGCACGCGCAGCGGTTCGTTGGCGCCGGCCTCTGCCCGGGCCCGCGCACAGCGCTCCCCGACGCCAGGTCCGCTGGCGGCGGCTCGCGCTCGAGCAGCGGGGCGCAAGTCGAGACGCCGGCGCCGACGATCCGCATCGGCAGGTCGGTGGCCACCTCCTCCTGCGCGCCGGTCTTCATGTGGACCGCGTACGCTCGAGGTGCCGTCGGTGGTGAAGACGTAGAACACGCCGCCCCAGTGCGCGAAGGCGTGCGACGACACGTGGGCCCCTCGCCGCCGGTGAGCGTCCACCCGCTGACCCGCGGGCTGGCCGGTCGTGAGGTCGAGCTCCTGGATGACGCCGCGCCCGGGCGCGCCAGGAAGTACGCGGAACAGGCGCCCGTCGCCGGTACCGGTGAGCTCGGGGTGGTAGCCGTCGGCCGTGAACGTCGCGATCGCCGCCACGTCGGCGGGCCGTGGTCGGGTCGAGCGTGGCCAGGGGCCCTGGTGCGCGTGTCGTCGAGGCCGGCCGCGACGAACAGCCGCTCGGTCGTCGCCTTCGGGCCGTCGGTGGTGACGAACCCATGCCGAACGTCCGCGGCGGGCCCCGCGGCCGCCGCCCCGGTTTGCGCCGCGCACCGGCGTCGATGATGGTCAGAGGCGCGGTGGACCCGGCCGTTCTGGTAGCCGAGCCACGCGACGCCGACGCGATCGGGACCGCCATCGAGTTCACCGGAGCGCTACGGATCGTAGCCGCCAGCGCCGCGACCTTGTGAAACGGATCCGTCAGGGCTTGCGCCGGACTCGCGAACGAGCAGGTTCGCGTCGTCGCCCGACGACGTAGACCAGCCCGACGCCCGGGGCGCGCAGGTGTCTGTGCCACGTCGCTGCACGCGCCCCGGCAGTCTCGAGCGTGGAGCCGGAGCGATGCCGTCGGCCTGGCCTGCACGACGCTGCCGACGACGCACGCGCGCGCCCCGGCTGACAGCGCGGCGACCCGCCGCGGGCGCCCCCCGTCGGGTCGCGCCGCTCAGGTGGCGAGTCCGACGCCGACTCGCGGCCCCTGCACGGGACGACCAGGGACAGGGACCGCGAGCACGAGCGCACGTGCGCAACGCCCGACGATGCCACGCCCGGCCCGCGGCGGGGCGGTCAGCCGCGAGGTCGCGTCGCCACGTGGCCGCGATCGCTCCGCGCGCCGCCGCGCGCCGCGAGCCACCGGGACCCGATCCTTGCCAGCTCCGCGCGACGAAGACGCTTTCCGTCGAGGTGGACGTCACGAGCAGCAGCATCGCCTCCTCGCGGCCGGCCGGCGCGTCGACTCGACGCCGCCGCGGTCCCAGCCAGGCGCGACGCCCAGTGCGCTCGCGCCGGCGCCATCCCGAACAGCCGGAGCTTCCCGAGCTCCAGCGCCGAGGCGCCACCCGGGACGAGCGCCACCTCGAACCACCTGCGCCTGGACAGCGCCCGGCGTTGCTGGCACGACCCGAGCGCCTGGACGGGCGCAGCCGGCATCGCCCGCCGCGCGCCGCGGCCCACATCCGCCGGGCCGCCGCCGGATCGCGCCGGACGCACGCCCGGCGTCCAGGTGAAACGCGGAGCGCCGCGATGCACGACGGGTAGCGTAGCGCCGCGCCCCTGGCGATGAGCGCCACCGCCGCCGGGCTCGTCCGCCGCGGGCCGCGAGCGCCCGCCCCGCCGCCATAGCGCGTCGCCGTCGGCGCGCCGCGTCCGTCACGCGTCCGTCATGTCTGCTGCGCTGCGCCAATGCGCCGACCATTCGTGCGGACCGCGGCGTGGCGTGGACGACCGAGGCGGCCCCTGGGACGCCATGGACGCGCGCATGAGACACCGCCCACGTCCGGGCCCATGATGCACGCCGCGCAGCCCGACCGGCGCCCGCGTCCACGGTCCGTGGGGCTCCACCGCTGGCCCGCCGAGACGCACCGCGCCGCGCGCCGGCGTCAGCTGCGGTACGTGATCCGCGGGTACGGCCGGTTGGTGCCCACGTCCGAGCGCAGGAAGTACGCGTACGTGTACGCGGTGTTGGTGTTGTCGAGGCCGAACGTGAGAGGTGGTCGACGAGGTCGGCGGACCGGCTCCGGCTGCTGATCGTGATCAGGAACGCGCTGGCACGTTCACCGTCAAGAGCGGCCGGGTTGCCGACCTGGGCGGTCGTGCGCGGCAGGGCCGCCTGGGTGACCGTGGCGCGCGTCCCAGTTGGTCCCGCCCATAGCTGGACCGCACGGTCGGCGTGGTTGGAGACCGTGGTCGCGTACGTTGAGCTGACATCGCCGAGATCGTGGCCGTGTCCGGGATGCTCGTCGTGTCGAAGTGAGTTCAGCCGGTGATGTCGCACGGCGAAAGCCGCCGCCGCAGTCGCCGGTAAGGTTGTTGTACGCGCGGGTGTTGTTGTCGCGGTAGACCGAGCCGGCGGCCTGGGGTACTGGATCGTAGACCGACTGCGTGGCGTACAGGTCTGCACGGTCTGCGTCGTGCAACCCCGCGCTGAACGTGGCCCGTGACGCCGGTCGGGGCGGCGATCGAGATCCGCAGGTGCCCGTGCCGGTGCACCCGCCCGACCAGCCCGTGGTGTGGCGGTCATAGGGGTCGCGGTCAGCGTGACCGAGGTGCCGAAGTTGAACGACGCGCGGCGCAGGTCCCGCCGCAGCCGATGCCCGACGGGCTCGACGTCACGGTCCCGGTCGCGGTGCGGCGCCCGGTGACCGTCAGCGTGTAGGGGACGAGCGTGAACATCGCCGTCACGCTCGGCGCCTGGAGTCATCGTCACGGGGCACGCGCCGGTGCCGGTGCCGTACCGCTCCAGCCGGCGAGGGACGACCCGGTGGCCGCGGTGGCGCTCAGCGCGACAGCGGTGCCCGAGATTGTACGAGCGGCTGCAGGTGGAGCCACGGTTGATGCCGGCCAGGCTCGACGTCACGGTC
>JADJUF010000048.1 GCA_016717005.1 Myxococcales bacterium
GTCGGCGCGCTGTGCGCTGGGTTCAGCACCTGGGCGTACCTCGCGTGGTACCGCGACGTCGGGTCGCTCGACGAGTTCGGCCTGGAGGGCGACGGCTGGTTCCCGGGCGCAACACACCGCCGCACGGCAGCGCCGGCAAGCTCGGCCACGCCTGAAGCCCCGACGATGGTGCTGCCGCGCGAGCTGTGGCGATGCCGCGCCCCGGCGAAAACTACACACCGCGTCGCCGCGGCGATCGCCGGCGGCGCGCTGTCATTAGAACCTGTTCCTGGCGGTCGGGGTTGGGGCCCGGCTTCCTGCTCCGCTTCTCCCCCGGCGACCTGGCGATGAGCAGCACCGCCAACCGCACTTCTGCAGCGTTGCTTCGCCATCACGGTGCAAGCCGTGGATCGCTAGCTCGACTTCCGCGTCTGCGCCGCCCTGGCCCGCGCGAGGGGTACCTGGGGTTTAGCCCGGCGCGTACCCCGGCTCGAAGAGGGCAGCAGCCTGAACATCGCCGAAGGACTACTCGAAGGGCCCGTGCTACCTCCAGGCTGCCACACCTCGGCGCGTTACCGCTGCCGCGCCGCGACGCGCCCGCGTGGCTGGCCCGAGCGGGCTCGCCTGCGTCGACGTCAGCGTCGGCTTCGAGACCCGGAGGCTGGGGGCCCGACGCACCGTGCCCGAGACAGTCGCGAAGCGCAGCTGGTGGGTGTTCCTGGGCCCTCACCGTCGACCTGCAGCGCGTGCTCGCCCGCGCACACCCCCCTCGCCCAACCTGCCGCGGGCGCCTGGTACGACGCGCCCAGTCGGCATAACCTGTTCGATTAACGGCGCCGCCGTTCTCGATCCTGCCCGTCGTCAGGCCGGCCCGCGCCGCGTCGGGACCGCACCCGAGCGATGGGGCGCGCGGCCGAGTCACCTTGGCCGAGACCGCGCCGGGCACCGGCGATCCGCCGGGCTACAGGTGGTAGTCGAGCTTGCGCTCAGGATGCGGAACAGGCCTCCACGACAGCCCGGCGCCGAGACCGCGCATGACCGCCGCCTGCTGGGCGGCAGCGCCCGGCGATGATCCGCGGATCGACCGGACCAGCTCGCCGCCGCCTGCGCGCGCACCTGGATCGATTCGCGGGCCGCCCCTCGAACACGTACATGCGGAGAACGCGGCCACCGACTCGCCGACGGTAAGCAGGCCGTGGTTACACGGCATCAGGAAACCGTCAGGTTCGCCGGGTCGCGGACCCGGCGCGGCTACTCGTCGTCCCGCGAGCGCCGCGCCTCACTAGTCGTGGTAGCCGAGCGACGCCAGCACGAAGATCGACTGCTGCGACAGCGGCAGCACGCCGCCGCGCTGCGCCGACACCGCGACGCCGTTGAGGCTGTGCGTGTGCAGCACGCACTGCGCGTCCTCGCGCGCGGCGGCGGATCGCGCTGTGGATCGCGAAGCCCGGCCGGGTTGATCTGTTGGGGCTCAGCAGGACCGGGCGCCGGTAAGTCGATCACACCGGGCGCGGCTGCGCGGTGATCTCCTCGAACAACATCCCGTACGGGTTGTTGAGGAAGTGGTGGTCCGGAGACCGGCACGCGACGCCGGATGGTGAACCCGAGGTCGTCCCAGCCGAAGCGCGCCACCAGCCGGTAGCGGGGGCCAAGTCGACCCGGGCCTGCCACTCGTCGCTGCTGACCTGATCGCGGACCGAGTCAGAGCTGCTCATGATCCGGGTGTCGCAGCTTCCGCATCATCCGCAAAGGCGGTCGTCCACGGCAGCGGGATCAGGTCGTCGATGGCCAGCCGCAGGTGCCCGGGTGGCTGCGGTGCTGGGCCACGTCACCGCGCCGCCGCACGCCCATCGACGCCCGGTGCCCGAAGCGCCGGGTCGCGGTCACCGAACACCTCGATGCAGCCCTCCTCCGAGATCGACGTCAGTACTCGTCGATCAGGGCGTGCGCGTACAGGAACCGCGGGCCCGCGGTCCTTGTCGGGGACGCGCCCGCGACCTCGATCACCAGCAGCGTCCGATGACGACCACCATCCCAGTGCGGGGTCGCCGTGGTCACCGCCAGGTCCGGCCGCGGCGCCGAGAACTCGCCCAGCGGCAGCGGCGTCTGGACCAGCACCCGACCGGTGCCCGCCACCTGGGTCCGCAGCCGCGCCTCGCCGCCTGGACCACGACCTGATCGTGCCAGGGTCGACCGTCCCGACCTCGACCAGCGCGCCGTGGATCAGCTCGATCTCCTCGTCGTCGAACGCCCCGCCCTTGGCCAGGTGCTCGTACTCCGCGCCGCAGCAGCCGGATCCGCACCGCGCCCTCGCCCGTCGCCCCATCGATGATCTGCAGCGCGGCCTCCCGCGCCGCCCAGCCGGACGCCACCACCACCGCCACTGCAGCCCGCGTGCCCACCCGCAACCCCCGCGACCGCCCGTCGCCCCGTGCCCGGATCATGTCCGGATCCCGGACAATCGTCCGGCCGGCCGGACGCCACCGTCGGACACCGGACAGCGCCGACGATGGCGAGCGCCGCTTCCACGCGCGCTCGAGCGCCCGCGCCGGGGCTCCTGATCGCAGCGGCACCGCCCCAGCCGCCTCGCGGTCGCTCCAGGCAGTGACCACCTCGACCACGTCGACGGCCACCATCCGGCGCTCCTCACCCAGCTCACCGTCGACCAGGGTCGTGGCGATCTCCTCGGCCGCGCCGGCAGGCAGGCGCGGCTCCGCCGGCGGCAGGAACAGCACGTCGTGCAGGCCGTCGTCGTGGCGATAGACCATGAACTCCCACGCGCTGGCGTCGACCTGCACCTGCACCCCGGCGATCGTCACGCCCATGGCGGCGACGTTCCAGGGCTTCGGCAGCTTGGCCGGTACAGCGTCAGCCCGGGATCGTCAGCGCCCGCGCGATGATCGCCCGCGTGGCCACCAGCGCCGGGAACGCGCCGCGCGGCGTCAGCGCAAAGTGGCGCCGTCGCCCAGCGGGCCCAGCTCGAAGTCGAACGGCCCGAGCGCGTCGACCCGCCGCCCGAGCTCGGCGATGAGCGCCATGTCCGGCGCGGCGCCGTGGGGACGGCGGCAGCTCCGCCACGACCCACTGCCAGAACTGGTCGACGGCGCTGGCGGGGCCTGGCCTCACGCCTCCATCGTACCAGCGCAGTCGCGCGCCGTCAGTTCTTGCTCGCCTTGCCGTCCTTGAACTTCCAGCTCTGGCCGTCCTCAAGCGTCTTGGTCGGGAACGTGACCGTGCGCCGACGATGTCGCGACTTGCTCGTCGAGTGGAACGTGTAGGTGGCGGTCGTCGAGGCGCGGACCTCGACCGACTTGCTGCTGCCGCTGCACTTGAGGCTCGATCGTGTGGGTCTTCGAGTCGTTGTTGTAGACGCGGATCGAACCGGCGGCGGCGGTGCCAGCGGTGAGCGCGACGACGGCGGCGGCCAGGAGCAGGGGCTTCATCGGGGTCCTCTCTCGAGCGGGTGACGAGCGACGGTTCGCCCCAGCGTCGCACGCCGCCCGACGCCCGGCACCTCACACGCCTCTCACCCGCCGCGATCAGGGCCGGGTGGCGCGCCAGGCGCGGGTGACGCCGTCGCGCTCGACCGTCCCGACCAGCGCGTCGCCGTCGACCGCCCCG
Source organism: Myxococcales bacterium (assembly GCA_016717005.1). Taxonomy (NCBI): domain Bacteria; kingdom Pseudomonadati; phylum Myxococcota; class Myxococcia; order Myxococcales; species Myxococcales bacterium. The sequence continues at coordinate 3,601 of JADJUF010000048.1, forward strand.
GCGTAGCGGGCCGCCCCGGCGCGGAACTCGAACCGCGCCCCGCGGACGCGGCCGTCGGCGATCTCGACCGGGGTCGCGCCGTCATCGACCGTGCCGGTCAGCACCTGGTACGTCTGGGTCAGGGCCAGCGTGCCGGTGGTGGCCCGCCACGTGCCCTCGATCCGGGCCGGGACGATCCACAGGCGGGCCGACCGCCAGCCGTCGGTGGCGACCGACGCGATCTCGTCCGCGGCCCACTCGGCCATCGCCCAGGCGTTCGAGACGATCCGGGTCCCCGGCGTCAGCGCGAGCAGGCGCGGCCGCAGGGTGCGGTTGACCGCGGGCCCCAGGAACAACGTGATCACTGTCGCGCGCGACAGATCGGCCTCGAACAGATCGGCCTGCGCGAACTCGGCCAGGTGCGCGACGCCAGCGGCGATGGCGTTGCGGCGTGCGGTCGCGATCAGCTCCGGGTTCGACTCGACGCCGAGGCCGCGCGCCACGCGCTGCGCGGCGGCGATGACGATCACGCCGTCGCCGGCGCCAGATCGATCAGCTCGTCGGCGGCCGTGACCTGGGCCAGGTCGAGCATCGCGGCGACCACCGCCGGCGACGTCGGCAGCCAGATCGCCACGCCGCCATGGCGGCCCATGCGGCTGGCGAACGCCGCGGTCGCGCCGTGCGCACCGAGCAGCGTCGTCGTGTCGGCCAGGTGGCGGTGCTGGGTGTAGGTGGCGGTGACGCGGGCGGCCCGGCTGGCGCCGATGCCGGGGATCGTGAGCAGCCGCGCCGGCTCGGCCTCGATCACCCGCAGCGCGTCGGCCCCGAGCTGTGCGACGATCCGGCGCGCCAGGTCGCGGCCGATCCCAGGGAAGAAGCCCGAGCCCAGGAAGCGCTCGATCTCCTCGGCGCTGTCGGGCGCGCGCAGCGCGTAGTCGGTGACCCGCAGCGTGCGTTCGGCCTGATCGGCCCAGGCGCCACGCAGGCGCAGCGGCGTGCCGATCGCCACGTCGCCCAGCTCACCGACGGCGGTGATCGTCGTGCGGGCGTCGAGCGCGATCAGCGCGGCCGTGACGCCGAGCGCGGCGACGCGCTCGAGCACGCGCGCCAGCAACCCGTCGAGCTCGATCTCGATCGACGCCGGCGATGGCTCGTCGGGCACGCGCCGATGGTAGCAGGGCCGCGGCGCATCGCGGCGGCGGCGCGCCGGGCTCGCTCGACGCCGACACCGCGGCGGACGCCGGGGCGCCGCACGCGCAGCGGTTCGTTGGCGCCGGCCTCTGCCCAGGCCCGCGCGCGCGCGCGTACCCCGGCGCCAGGTCCGCTACGGCGCGCGCTCGAGCAGCGGCGCGCAGGTCGACACGCCGGCGCCGACGATCCGCATCGGCAGATCGGTGGCCACCTCCTCCTGCGCGCCGGTCTTCATGTGGACCGCGTGCACGCTCGAGGTGCCGTCGGCGGTGGTGAAGACGTAGAACACGCCGCCCCAGTGCGCGAAGGCGTACGACGACACGTGGGCCTCGCCGCCGGTGAGCGTCCACCGCTGACCCGCGGGCTGGCCGGTCGTGGGGTCGAGCTCCTGGATGACGCCGCGCCCGGGCGCCGGGAAGTACGCGAACAGGCGCCCGTCGCCGGTGCCGGTGAGCTCGGGGTGGTAGCCGTCGGCCGTGAACGTCGCGATCGGCCGCCACGTCGGCGGGGCCGTGGTCGGGTCGAGCGTGGCCAGGGTCTTGGTGCGCGTGTCGTCGAGGCCGGCCGCGACGAACAGCCGCTCGGTCGTGGCCTTCGGGCCGTCGGTGACGAAGCCCATGCCGAACGTCCGCGGCGCCCGCAGCGCGCCCCGGTCGCCGCGCACCGGCCGTCGATGATCGAGGCGCGGTGGACCTGGCCGTTCTGGTAGCCGAGCCACGCGACGCCGACGCGATCGACCGCCATCGAGTTCACCGAGCGCGACGGATCGCACGCCAGCGCCGCGACCTTGTGGAACGGATCGTCGGGGAGCTTGCGCGGATCGAACGAGTACAGGTTCGCGTCGTCGTCGACGACGTAGACCAGCTCGACGTCCTGGAGCGCGCAGGTGTCGACGCACGCGCCGTCGCTGCACGCGCCCCGGCAGGTCTCGAGCGTGGCGCCGGGCGTGCCGTCGGCCTGGCACTGCACGACGTCGTCGCCGACGCACGCGCGCGCGCCGGGCTGACAGCGCGGCGCGACCGCCGCGGGCGCCCCCGTCGGGTCGCGCCGCTCGGGTGGCGGGGCCGACGCCGACTCGCGGCCCTTGCACGAGCCGACCAGGGACAGGACCGCGAGCACGAGCGCACGTCGCATCGCCCGACGATGCCACGCCCGGCCCGCGGCGGGGCGGTCAGGCCGCGAGGTCGCGTCGCCACGTGGCCGCGAGCTCGCTCCCGCGCGCCGCCGCGCGCGCGAGCCACCGGGACCCGATCTGCCAGCTCCGCGCGACGAAGACGCCGTCGAGGTGGACGTACGCGAGCAGCAGCATCGCCTCCTCGCGGCCGGCCGGCGCGTCGAGCTCCGACGCCGCCGCGGTCTCCAGCCAGGCGACGCCCCGTGCGACGTCGCGCCGCGCGCCGAGCCCGAACAGCCGCAGCTTCCCGAGCTCCAGCGGCGCCGAGGCGTCGCCCAGGCCGAGCGCCACCTCGAACCACCTCCGCGCCTGGACGTAGCGCCCGGCGTGCTTGTACGAGAGCCCGACGTTGAGGGCGCAGCCGGCATCGCCCAGCCGCGCGCCGCGGGCCCACATCCGCCGGGCCGCCGCCGGATCGCGCCGGACGCCACGCCCGGCGTCCAGGTGAAACGCGAGCGCCGCGATGCACGACGGGTCGCGTAGCGCCGCGCCCTGGCGATAGAGCGCCACCGCCCGCCGGAGGCCTCGTCCGCCGCGGGCCGCGAGCGCCTGCCCGCGCCGCCATAGCGCGTCGCCGTCGGGCGCGCCGCGTCCGTCACCGCGTCCGTCATGTCTGCTGCGCTTCGCCATGCGCCGACCATATCGTGCGGACCGCGGCGTGGCGTGGACGACCCAGGCTGCCCCTGGGACGCCGGTGGACGCGCGCATGAGACACGCCCACGTCCGAGCCCGTGAAGTACGCGCCGCGCAGCCCGACGCCGGCGCCCGCGTCACGGTCCGTGGGGCTCCACCGCTGGCGCGCCGAGACGCACGCGCCGCGCGCCCGGCGTCAGTTGCAGTACGTGATCCGCAGGTACGGCCGGTTGGTGCCCACGTCCGAGCCCGTGAAGTACGCGTACGTGTACGCGGTGTTGGTGTTGTCGAGGCCGAACGTGAGCGAGTTGTCGACGAGGTCGGCGGTCCAGCTCCGGCTGCTGATCGTGATCGGGAACGCGTTGTACACGTTCACCGTCGGGGCGACCGGGTTGCCGACCTGGGCGGTCGTGCGCGGCAGGGCCGCCTGGGTGACCGTGGCGCGCGTCCAGTTGTTCCCGCTCGAGTACTGGACCCGCACGGTCGGCGTGGCCGAGACCGTGGTCGCGTACGCGTTGACGGTCATCGCCGAGATCGTGGCCGTGTCCGGGATGCTCGTCATGTCGAAGTGGAGCCAGCCGGTGATGTCGCACGGCGAGCCGCCGCCGCAGTCGCCGGTGGGGTTGTTGTACGCGCGGGTGTTGTTGTCGCGGTAGACCGAGCCGGCGGCCTGGGGGTACTGGATCGAGACCGACTGCGTGGCGTACAGGTTCACGGTCTGCGTCGTGCACCCGGCGCTGAACGTGGCCGTGACGCCGGTCAGGGGCGGCGATCGGGATCACGCAGGTGCCCGTGCCGGTGCACCCGCCCGACCAGCCCGTGAAGGTGTGGCCGGTCGTGGGGTCGCGGTCAGCGTGACCGAGGTGCCGTAGTTGAACGACGCGGCGCAGGTCCCGCCGCAGCTGATGCCCGACGGGCTCGACGTCACGGTCCCGGTCCCGGTGCCGGCCTTGGTGACCGTCAGCGTGTAGGGGACGAGCGTGAACGTCGCCGTCACGCTGCGCGCCTGGGTCATCGTCACGAGGCACGCGCCGGTGCCGGTGCAGGCGCCGCTCCAGCCGGCGAAGGACGACCCGGTGGCCGCGGTGGCGCTCAGCGCGACGGCGGTGCCCGAGGTGTACGAGCGGCTGCAGGTGGAGCCGCAGTTGATGCCGGCCGGGCTCGACGTCACGGTCCCGGTCCCGTTGCCGGCCCTCGTGACCGTCAGCGTGTACGTGTTGAGCGTGAAGGTCGCGGTGACCATCGTGGCGGCGTTGACCGTGACGCTGCAGGCCCCGGTCCCGGTGCACGCGCCGCTCCAGCCGGCGAAGGTCGAGTCGGACGCGGCCGTCGCCGTCAGGGCGACGACGGTGCCCGGGGCGTACGCCTCGCTGCAGTCGCTGCCGCAGTTGATGCCGGCCGGCGACGAGGTCACCGTGCCGGTGCCGGTGCCCGCGGTGGTGACGACGAGGGAGTTGTTGGAGGCGAACGACGCCTGCACGGTCAGGTCGGACGTCAGGGTCACCGAGCAGGTGCCGGTCCCGGTGCACCCGCCGCCGGTCCAGCCCAGGAACGTGACCCCGGCGCCCGGCGACGCGGTCAGCACCACGGTCGTGCCGTCGGCGTAGGCCTCGGTGCAGTCGGTGCCGCAGTCGATGCCGGCCGGGGCCGAGGTGACGGTGCCCATGCCCCCGCCCGCGGTCGTCACGGTCAGCGTCCGCTGGATCGGCACGAACGTGGCGGTGACGGTCGTGTCCGCCGTCAGCGTCACGACGCACGGCGCGGTGCCGGTGCAGCCGCCGCCCGACCAGCCCGAGAACGTCGAGCTCGCGTCGGCCGTGGCGATCACGGTCACCATCGTCCCCGCGGGCTGGGCCAGCGTGCAGGCGGTGCCGCAGTCGATGCCCGCCGGGCTCGACGACGGTCCCGGTGCCGCTGCCGGCGAGCGCGACGGTCAGCGTGACGTCGACCGGCGGTGCGTCGATGGGATCACCCGTCGTCGCGTCGGGGCTCGAGGCGACCGAGCCGCAGGCAGCCAGCGCGAGCGCGGCGGCCAGGCCCAGGGTGAGGGAAAGCGAGGACGCATAGGGGAACCGCATGGCCGCATCCTACCCGGCGGCCCGGCCGGTTCGATACGATTCTTCGCACGATCGTTTGTGCGCAAACTAACCCCCGGGGCCGACGCCTGGCCGCCTCGGCCCCGCGCGGCCATCGACGGCGGCGCAGGCTGCGCGATGGCAGGTCTCGGGCCACGTCCCGGGGTAGGCTGGGCGGGTGAGCAAGGCCTTCACCAAGGAGTCCGAGGACCTCCCCGAGCCGCCGGTGCGGCGCCGCGGGGTGCCGGTGCCGGAGTTCAACCTGGTCACCCCCGACGGGCTCGCCGCGGCGCGCGCCGAGCTCGAGGAGCTGACCCGGCGGGGCGGCGACCCCGATCGGCTCCGCGCGCTGACCGATCACCTCGCGACGGCGCAGGCGGTGGAGCCCGGGGACCTCGACGAGGTCGGGCTCGGCGCGACGGTCACCGTCGAGGACGACGACGGCCAGCGCCGGCAGTACCGGATCGTCGGCGCGATCGAGGCCGATCCGAAGCGCGGCTGGCTCGGCGCGGAGTCACCGCTCGCGCAGGCGCTGTGGGGCGCGCGGATCGGCGATCAGGTCGCGCTGCCGCGCGGGGACGTCGAGGTCGTCGCGATCAGCTACGCGCGTCCGCCGCGGGCGTGAGGTCGAGCCGGTCGCGGCCATCCCGGGCGCTGGGGCGATGACCGTGCGCCGCTCGTCGCCGGGGGGCACCAGCGCATCGGTCTGGACCGGTCGCCGCCGGTCCAGCCGCGCGCCGTCATGCCGCTCGTTGCCAGACGTCGGCCCGCCGCGTGGTCTAGAGTCGCCCGACGCATGGCGAACCTGGATCCGGCCGCGGCGAAGGACGAGCACCCGCTCACCTATGACGAGCAGCTCGGGCGCAAGGACGCGCTCGACGCCCACGCGCTGGTGCTCGGGCTGCGCGACGGGCGCGCGGTGGTCCGCGCCAACGCGGCGCTCGGCCTGGCGGCGCTCGGTCACACCGGCGCCGATCTGGTGCCGTTCCTGCGCGACAGCCACCCGGTCGCCGCGCGCGCGGCGGCCGAGGCGATCGGCCACCTCGGCGCGGCGCAGCGCGCCCACCTGGTCGCGATCGCGGCGGCGCTCGACGGCGCGCGGCCCGAGGTCGTCGAGCTGATCGTCACGATGCTCGCCACGCTGGTCGGCCACGCCGACGCCGAGCTGCTCGCGGTGCTCGACACCACCGACGCGATCGCGGCCCGCGCGGTGATCGAGGCGTGCGCGCGGGTCGGCGTGCGCGGCCTGCAGCTGCTGCAACGCGCGGCCAGCGACGAGCGCGCGCGCGTGCGGTTCAACGCGGTCCGCGGCGTCGGCCAGCTCGCCGACCTCGAGCCGGTCACCTCGATCGAGGTCATGCGCGCGGTCGCGTACGCGGACGAGGTGTCCGACGTCCGGGCCGCGGCGCTGGCGGCGATCGCCGGGTACGTCGCGCGCACGCGCGGCGAGGCGGCGGCGCGGCGCAAGGCCGGCCAGCCGGTGCCGCCCGCGGTCCCCGAGCTGACGACCCGCGCGCTCACGCCCGACGAGCTGCGCAAGGCCGCGGCGCTCGCGCCGCTCGACGAGCTCCTGCGCGCGCTGACCGACGCGCGCGTCGAGATCCGCCTCAACGCGGTGCACGTGCTCGCGCTCCAGGGCCCCGCCGCCGCCGCCGCCGCGTCGCCGCTGGCGGTCGCGGCCCGCGACGTCGATCCGACGGTGCGCGCCGAGAGCGCGCGGGCGATCGGCGCGCTCGGCGACGCCGGCGTGCTCGCGGCGCCGGCCCTGGTCCGGGCGCTCGGCGACGACGCCGCCGCGGTGATCGCCGCGGCCGAGGCCGTGCTCGAGGACCACGGCGCCGCCGCCACCGCGGCGCTCCTCGACGGCCTGAGCGTCGCGCGCGAGCCCCACGGCGCCCGGGTCGCGGCGCTGCTCGGCGCGCTCCCGGACGGTCCCGCGCTGCTCCGCGACGCGCTCGCCAGCACCTCCGTCGACGTCCGGGTCAACGCCGCGCTCGGCCTCGGCGCGCTCGGCCCCGCCCGCGCCGGCGGCGCCGTGCCGGCGCTGTTCGCGGCGACCCGCGGCGGCAACGCCCGAGTGCGCGTCGCGATCGAGCGGGCGGTCGCGCAGCTCGCGCCCCGGCCCGATCGGTCGCCGCCGCCGCTGGCGATCGACGGCTTCGACGCGCGCGTGCTCACCGAGGCCGAGCTGGCCAAGCACCAGGCCGCGCTCGCCGCCGTCGGGGTCGCCGGGCTGGTGCCGCGGCTCGGCGACGCGCACGTCGCGGTCCGCGCCTACACCGCGCTGGCGTTCGGCGTCCTCGACGACGCGCCGGGCGGCTCGACGCGCTCGCGATCTGTCTGCGCGACGACGCCGCCGAGGTCCGCCTGGGCGCGGCGCTGGCGCTGGCCCGGCTCGGCGACGCCGCGATCGCCGCCTGCGCCGACGGCCTGGTCCAGGCGCTCGGCCGCGCCGACGCGCCGCTGGCCGCGCAGCTCGTCACGATGCTGCGGGCCTCGACCCAGCCGGCGATCGCCGACGCGCTGGCCCGCGCGCTCGACACCCCCGACGATCATCCGGCGCGCCAGCTGCTCGAGGCTGATCGGCGCGCGCGCCGACGCCGCCGACGTGCTCGGCGCCGCCTTCGCCAGCCCCGGCGCCCAGGCCCACGCCGCCCGCGGCCTCGTCACGCTCGGCGCGGCGCACCTCGGCGGCGGCCGCGCCGTGCTCGAGCGCGCGCACCGACAGCTCGGCCCGGGTGCGCGAGCTGGCGCGCACGACGCTCCTGGCGATCGACGGCGTCCCGGCCGCGCCGCCGGTGCCCGCGGTCCCCGGCTTCGAGACCGAGGTCCTCGCGCACAAGGCGTTCGCGAAGCTCCACGTCGAGGCGTCGGCGCTGCTGGCGTTCATCACCGACGGCCGCCCCGCGCTGCGCGCCAACGCCGCGACCGGGCTCGGCGCGCTCGGCGCCGCCGCCGCGCCGCACGCGCTCACCGTCGCCGCGCTGCTCCGCGACGACGACGAGCAGGTCCGCGTCGCCGCCGCCCGCGCGCTCGATCAGCTCGGCGACGCCGCCGTCGTCGAGGCCGCCGCGCACCTGGTCGGCGCGCTCGGCGGCAGCCCGGCCGTCGCCGAGGCCTGCCACGCCGCCCTCGCCGCGCGCGCCGCGCGGGTCCAGGCCGCCCTGCTCGCCGGCCTCGAGACCTCCGACGAGACCCACGGCGTGCGGGTCGCCGAGCTGATCTGCGGCCTGCCCGACGCCCGCGCGCTGCTGTTCGCCGCGTTCGACGGCCCGGCGCAGAACGTGCAGATCAACGCCGCCTTCGGCATCGCCACGCTCGGCGCCAAGGTCGCCGGGCCCGACGGCCGCCGGCGCCTGCTCGACGGCCTGCTCGGCCCGCCGACGCGCCGCCGCCACGCCATGGTCAAGGCGCTGCGGCTGCTCGGCCCCGAGCCCGCCGGCCGCTGACCGCGCCGCGCGAGCGTCGTCCGGCGCTCGGCCCGTTCGACCGTCAACCGTCCGCTGATGGCTCTGCGGACGCGAGGGTGGCGTACCGCTCGGGCTCGGGGCGCGGCCGAGTCCCGGCCCCGCCGTTCGGCGCGTCAGCGCGCGCCTGAGGATCGACGCCCCAGGAGCGCTGCCGGACGCGCCGCCGAGGCGAGCGAAGGCGGCGCCCGCCTGCCCGCCGTGGCCGTGAGGCGAGGGGCGGTTGCGCCGCGGTCGCCCGGCTGATCGACCGACGCCCCTGCCGCTGGGCGCCGAGTTGCCATGTACGATAGGAGCGTGAGCGCGACGCTCCCTGTCGAGACGCTGCGCCGGTTGTTTGCGGACTTCGTCAGCCACGTGCCGATCGCGGCGGCGGCGTTCGATCGCGACATGCGCTACCTGGCGCACAGCGAGCGATGGCTGGCCACCCACGGCGACACCTCGGGTCGCGAGATCCTCGGCCTCACCCACTACCAGGTGTTCCCGGAGATCCGCGACGAGTGGCGCGAGATCCACCGGCGCGGCCTCGCCGGCGAGGCGCAGCGCCGCGACCAGGACTACTTCGACCGCGCCGACGGCGGCCGCGAGTGGCTCCGCTGGCTGGTCACGCCGTGGCGCGACGTCGACGGCGCCGTCGGCGGCCTGCTGATCTACACCGAGAACATCACCGAGCAGGTCGAGACGCGCCGGCGGCTGGGGCAGCGCGAGAGCACGATCCGCGACTTCTTCGCGCAGTCGCCGCTGGGCCTGAACCTGTGCCGCATGGACGGCCTGTGGCTCGAGTCCAACCCGGCGTTCCTGCGGATCATCGGGTACACGCCAGCCGAGGCCGACGGCGGCCTGACGTACTGGCAGCTCACGCCGCGCAAGTACGACGCCGACGAGGCGGCGCAGCTCGAGCAGCTGCGCACGACCCGGCGCTACGGGCCGTACGAGAAGGAGTTCATCCGCAAGGACGGGACCACCATCCCGGTGCGCCTGCACGGGTTCCTGATCGAGCGCGAGGCCGAGACGCTGATCTGGTCCTTGATCGAGGACATGACCGAGCAGCGCGCGCTCGAGCAGAAGGTCGAGGAGGAGCGGCTCAACGCGATCCAGGCGTCCAAGCTGGCGCTCCTCGGCGAGATGGCGGCGGGCATCGCCCACGAGATCAACAACCCGCTCGGCATCATCGAGCTGTTCGCGTACTCGCTCCAGGGCGCGATCGCGAGCGGCGACACCGCCGGCGCGCAGGAGGCGATCGACGGCATCCGCGCGGCGGCGAGCCGGGCCGGGCAGATCGTGAGCGGGCTCAGCCGCTTCAGCCGGGAGAGCCGGGGCGAGCCACGCGGCGCCGTCGAGCTCGCCGCGGTCGTGGGCGACGCGGTCGGCCTGTGCCGCGCGCGCATCGCCGGCGCCACCGTCGCGCTGACGGTCGAGGTGGCGACGACCGCGCGCGTCCTCGGGCACCCGATCGAGCTCAGCCAGGTGCTGGTGAACCTGCTCACCAACGCCCTCGACGTCGCGCAGGCGGCCGATCCGGGGTGGATCCGGCTCACGGCCGTCGACGTCAACGACGGGTCGCGGGGCGAGGTCACGGTCGCGGTCGAGGACTCCGGCCCGCCGCTGCCCGCCGACGCGCGCGACCGGATCTTCCGGCCGTTCTTCACCACCAAGAAGGTCGGCGAGGGCACCGGCCTGGGGCTCAGCATCAGCCGCAGCATCGTCGAGCGCCACGGCGGCACGCTCGACCTCGATCCCACGGCGGCCTGCACCCGGTTCGTGCTGCGGTTGCCGGTGGTGGCACGATGAGCGCGCCGGTCGTCTACATCGACGACGAGCCGCTGCTGTGTCGCGCCATCGAGGCGATCCTAGGGCGCGCGGGGATCGCGGTGGTGACGTTCACCGATCCGCTCGCGGGCCTGGCCTACGTCCAGGCCAACGCGGTGGCGGTGGTCTTGTGCGACTACCGGATGCCGCACCTGGACGCGCTCGGGCTGCTGCAGCGCCTCGAGCGCGACCTGCCGTTCTACGTGGTGTCGGGCGAGCTCGACATGACCAGCTGGACCGCCAGCGAGCCGCGGATCACCGGCGTGGTGCCCAAGCCGTTCCCGGCCGAGCGCATCCTGGAGATCGCCCGGGCCCACCTGCCGGTCGGGGCCTGACCCGTCACGGGCCGCGTCACCGACCAGCGCGACGCCACGCCGCGCGGTGCGGGGGCGACCGCCGCGACCTGCAGCGCCAGATCGAAGACCAGGTCGCTCGAGCTGGCGCCGCCTGGTGGACCTCGACCGCGAGGACGTTGGGGCCGGCCACCAGCAGGCCCTTGCCCGCGGTCCAGTCGAGGGTCACGTCGTTGTTGCCGGTCTCGGACCCGGGCGCCAGCGTCGCGGCGGTGATCGGTCCCGCCGGCATCGACGCCCGGCCGAGCTCGACGCCGTTGAGGTACGCGACGAAGCCGTCGTCGTAGATCGCCTCGCCGATGAGCGCGGTCACCGCCGCCGGATCGGCGGCCGGCGACGTGCGGCGGCGGGGTGCGGCGGCGCGGCCGGCGACGTGCGGCGGCGGCGGGGAGACGGTGGCGGCGCCGGCCCGGCCGGCGAGCGGCGGCGCGGTGTGGCGGCGCGGTGCGGCGGCGCGGTGCGGCGGTGCGGTGCGGCGGCGGCGCGACGTCGGTGCCCAAGGCGAGGTGCGGCGAGAGATCGCGGACCGTCACGACCGGGCGGGACCGCGTCGGCCTCCGCTGCGTCGACGACCGGCGCGCGCTCGTCGTCGGCCACGGCCCGCGGCCCGTGGCACCCAGCTCGATCGGTCCGGATGGGCAATTGCGCCCGGGCGCGATCCGCGCTTTCAATCGATGATGCGGCTCGCGACCCTCACCCTCGCCCTCGCCGTCACCAGCGCCTCGGCCCACGCCGACGTCGCGAAGCTCGGCGCCGCTGAGCTCAAGGAGATCGCCAGCTCGAGCTGTCCCTACTGGTCGCCGACCGGACCATCCGTGATCTGCCTCGAGGCGTCCGAGACCGTGCCCGGCGTCGTGGTGACCGCGGTGGTCGCCAAGGCGAGCGCGCGGAAGGCGATCAAGCTGATCGACGTCGCCAACAACAACCTGCGGACGTTGCCGCGCGGGCTGACCGCGTTGAACCGCGAGCTCCGCAAGGGCTACGTGCCGGCGACCGCGGTGTTCTCGACGGGCTCGGACCCCGCCCGGGTGACGATCGAGGGGGACCTCACGGTCGGGGTCGACGGCGGCGCCGTCACGTTGCGCCGCGGCGCGCAGGAGCTCGAGCGCCTGGCGCCGACGATCGCCGACGGCCACACCCCTGGTCGCCGAGGTGACCAGCCTCGGCGGCCATCACCTCGCGGTGATCGCGAGCTCGGCGTACGACGAGAACGAGCGCGGCCCCGCGGTCATCGCGATCTGGAAGCTCCCCACCGGGTACGGCTGTCCGGAGCGGATCCAGTGCGCGCCGCACCACGCGCAGGTGCGCGCGCTGCTCGACGAGGTCTGCCGCGACGCGTTCGACGCCGGGCGCTACCAGCACGTCGCCACCGCGGTGAACGACGGCGAGCTCGTCGCCGACGACCTCCGCTACCTGTTCAACGCCTACGGCGCGTTCCACGGCTACGAGTTCAAGAAGCTCCGCTACCTCAACGACTTCTTCTACGACGCCGACGCCGCCGCCTGGCTCCCCCAGCCCTGCCTCGCGAAGATCCGCTCGCTCGCCAACGAGCGCGCGCTGTCGGCCGCGCAGGCCAGCATGCAGGTCCAGCTCCGCCAGCTCTGGAAGCAGGCCAGCGCCGACTGACCGAAAGGGGACGGTGTCAACGTTGACAACGTTTCGGCCGCGGCCGCCCGGCGAGGCTGCTGGCAGCGCGGGACACCGGCACTTGCCGTAGCGCCGGCGCCGCCGGATCAGCGATGATCTCCGGGTCGTCGCATGTCGACTCGACGCCGGCGCCCAGCCCACAGGGGCGCGCGAAGGTTGTCAACGTCGACACCGTCCCTCCCGTCCCGCGCGCGTGCGATGATCGGCGCGTGACCGCGCACGTCGGCTGGCGCCCGCTGGATGTCCCCGATCCCACGCAGGGCGCCGTCATCCCGGTGCACCTGCTCTACCCGAGCGACGCCCCGTCGAGCCCCGTCGCGTTCGGGCCGTACGCGCTCGACCTGGCGCGCGACGCCGCGGTCGTCGGCGCGCGGCTCCCGGTCGTGGCGGTCTCCCACGGCCAGACCAGCACGCCGTGGAGCCACCGCGGGCTGGCCACGCACCTCGCGCGCGCCGGCTGCGCGGTCGTGCTGATCGAGCACCCGGGCGACTCGCGCCGCGACCCCGGCCTCGCCGGCACCGCCGCCAACCTGGCCAACCGCCCCCGCCACGTGCGCTTGGCGCTCGACGCCGCGTTCGCCGACGCGGCGCTCGGGCCGGCGCTCGCGCTCGGGCGCGTCGCGGTGATCGGCCACTCGATCGGCGGCTACACGGCGCTGGCCTGCGCCGGCGGGCGCGCGCTCGCGCTGCCCAACCAGACCGCCGACGGCGTCGCGCGTCCGGTGGCGATCGTCCCCGATCCGCGGGTGGTCGCGGTGGCGCTGCTGGCGCCGGCGCTGCCGTGGCTGATGGCGCCCGACGCGCTGGCCGACGTCCGCGCGAAGATCTACGCCCGCGCCGGCGCGCTCGACGAGCTGGCGCCGCCCTACGTCATCGAGCGGATCTTGCGCGGGCTGCCACCGGCGACGCCGCTCAACTACCGGGTGATCCCCGGCTGCGGCCACTTCGGCTTCCAGTCGCCGTTCCCGCCGGCGCTGGCGCAGCCGGGCTTCGCGCCCGCGCACGATCCGCCCGGCTTCGACCGCGCGGCGTACCAGGCCCGGCTCGCCGACGAGCTGACCGCGTTCCTGCGCGCGGCCCTCACAACGGACTGACGCCCATCGCGTCGATCACTGATCACTGCTGGGCCCACCGCTGGGTCGTGTCGAGCCGGCCCGAGCATCGCCGGCAGGCGCTTGACCAGCCGGACGACGATCTCGAACGACGAGCCACCGGCGCCGATGATCAGGCCGGCGCGCAGCACCGTCAGCTGCGGCCGCCGCGCGCCCAGCGCCTGCTCGACCTCGAGCCGGCTGGCCAGGTGCGGCGACAGCCCCTCGACGTCGGTCGGCATGATGCCGCCCAGGTAGATGATCCGCCGGACCCCGGCCCGCTCGGCCGCGCGCGCGAAGTTGTCGGCGCAGATCAGGTCGAGGTCCTGGAACCGACCCTGGACCAGCCGCGCCGACGGCAGCATCGAATGGACCAGGTAGATGGCGGTGTCGACGCCGACCAGCGCCGCCTCCGCGTCCTTGAGCGAGAACAGGTCGCACGCGCGGGTCTCCGCGTAGCCCGCCAGCGGCGCGCCGCCCCGCGATAGCCCGACCAGCCGCACGCGGTCCCCGAGGCCGCGCCCGACCGCGCGCCCCACGAAGCCCGACGCGCCGGCCACCGCCACCCGCGCACGCTCGTCGCGCTCCATGGTGCTGAGACGCCAGCGGCGGTCAGACGATACACGCGGCCGTCGGTTGCCGCGGATCGACCGCGGGGCCGGCAGGTCGCGCCTGCTGGTGCGATCGATGGGAGGGGGACGGTGTCAACTTTGACAACGTTCCGCCGTCCGTCCGGGCCGGCAGGTCGCGCCCGCGGGGAACAGGGGACGGTGTCAACTTTGACAACGTTTCGCCGTCCGTCCGTGAACTGGCGTGCCGTTCCCGGTCAGGTTGTCGCGACCTAGCACCGCCGGTCGCGACCACCGCCCTACCACGAGCCCTCTCTTGGTACCTCGAACAGCTGCAGCCAGTCCCGGCGCTGCTCGAGCGGAGCACGACATCGTCTAGATGGCGAACACCCGCACGTCTTGTCCGTCGTCCGCATCGACCATCTCGAACATGTAGACCGCACCCTCGCGATCGAGCGTCCAGCCGCTGAGCGGGCCATCGTAGTATCCGGTCGCGCAGACCCTCACAAAGGGCGTCCCATGGCGATCAGGTACGATCGACATGGCGACCGCTCGCCTCAGACCTGGCTCGGGGGCCTGCGCGGTCGTCGCAGGCGGTGCAGTTCGCTCGACTCGGCGACTTCGGCCCGCTCGTCGACGCCTGGACGCGCTGGATCGAGGAGCCCCGTCGGATCAGGCGGCGCTTCCCACGCGCGGGTCGCGGCCGCCCAACGACGCGCCGGGCGGTGCGGGTGCGCGCACCAACCCGGTCGACGGCGCGCATCGCCCGGCAGAGGCCCCTGGGCGATCGCGGCGCGCGTCGCCGTCGGGGCGGTCAGCCCCCGGGCGCGCGCGTCGCGCCCCCGAGTCACCAGTTCAACGGCGTGACCCCATCGGCGGGGTCGTACACGTTCCCGAAGTACCAAATTGGCCCCGTCGAGATCGGCCACCAGGCGCCCGAGCTCTCGCTCGATCTTCGGGAAGCCGACGCGCACGGGAGGGTCAGCACGCGCAGCTTGCGATCGCTGCCATCGAGCCCGCCAGCGGCGGCCGGACGATACACGCGGCCGCCAGGTGCCGCAGATCGACCGCCGGGGCGTGGGCCGGCCGTGCCGCCGGGATCCTGCGCTCGCCCGTTGCGCAGGCCGCCCGCGAGCTTCTCCTGGTCGCCGCGGCGACCAGCCCCGGGTCGGCCCCAAACGCCCCTCGATCAGGCGGCTCGCGACGCTCCCCTATGCGCTTCGAAGCGAGCGGCGTAGCGGATCACGGCGCTGCGAACCAGGCGCATGCGCGTCGAGATCGGGTACCGTGAGCGCGATGAAGCTCGTGCAGTCGCGCCGCCTCGTCGTCGGGGGATCGGCCTGGGACGTCGAGTGCGTGATCACCGTGCGTCTGGGGCCGGCCACCGCTGGCTACCCGCCCAAGCCGATCTCCGATGTGCAGGTGCTCCTCGAGACGAGCGCGCTGGGTCCGACCTTCGCGCTCGCGCTCGAGCGCGCCAGACGCCTGACCGAGGCGACCTCGACGGACGCGCGCTCCAGGCGGTGGTCCTCGAGCACGCCGACCTCCACTACGATCGCGACACCGGGCAGGAGCGCCACGGGCGCTCACCTGCGTGCGGTGTTGCCCGCGCCGCAGCCGCCGCCGTTCGACCCCGACGATCACGAGCTGGCCACGGCGCTGCGCCTCGCGAGCCACCGGCTCCAGGCGCCGATCCGCATCGACGACGTCACCACCACCGCGCGCTACTACCTGCTGCCGATCTCGCACATCGGGACGCTCGGGGGCTTCATCGATCGCCGCGACAGCAGCATGCACGAAGCGGGCCCCGGACTCCCGTGGGCGCAGTCGCTCTGGGGCTACGAGCGCGGGCTGCTGCACGACCCTCCCTGGGACCTGGTCATCGAGCGGGTCGATGATGACCGAGCCACGGCGGCCGTCACACGGTTCGCCGACGTCGACGCCGGCGAGCTCCGCGATCTGCCGCGGGTGCTGCCTCGGGCCGCGACCTGGCGCGCGATCGGACCGCTGCACGATGCCGGCGACGCGCTCACTTGGGCCGTACGCGCGCCGCAGGCCTGAGCCTGCGCGGGGACCGCTGGCTCGCGCCCGAACAACCTTTGGTCCCCGAGTCCCCGCCCGTCGGCTCGCCTCAGTCGGCTGCGACGCCGGGGCGGGCGGTACATGTTCAGCTTCGTGCCGAGGTTCCGCTCGGCTGTCCGCGCCGCGCCCCGCAGTGAGGCTGCAATTCGGGAGACTCAATAGGTGCCAAGGTTGACACCGTTGTTCCTGGGCTCACCGCAGGCGTGCCCCATCGTCGGCGCGTACTTCTTTTCGTCCGGTCGCGTACAGTGACGTAAGCTCCTTCTCAAACTCAAGGTCAAGTACGAGCGACGGTTCGTTCACATCTTCGAGGCGGATCTCGACGTGGCGGCCCGGCTCAATCACGATGCAGTCCCCTCAGGCTCCAGGCCGATCGAGAGGCGCTCATTCGTCTTGTTGTATAGGCACAACACAAAGGTCCTGGGTTGACTCATCGAGTCCATCTCATTCAATCAGGTCAGCG
>JADJUF010000049.1:300000-412332 GCA_016717005.1 Myxococcales bacterium
GAGCGCGGTGTAGGTCGACGCCTCGATGCGGCCCGCGGTCGTGAGCGTGCCGTCGATGTCGGAGAACAGCGCGCGGATCGGCCCGCGCAGATCGGTGAGGGGCAGCGCCATCGCGGCGCTCTATAGCACAGCGTGCCCGACGCCCAAGCTCGACGCGGGTCAGGCGATCAGCTTGAGGCGCTCGCCGCTGAGCGCCTCGGCCACCGGCCGCGCCAGCGAGCGGGTCCGCTGGCGGCCCAGCCACTCGTCGAGGTCGGGCAGGTTCATGCGGACGATGCCGCCGACCTTGAAGATCGGGAGCGGATCGGCGCCGCGCTGGGCCATGTAACGGCACCAGCGCTCCGATCGCCCGAGGGTCGACGCGATGCTCTTCCAGGTCTCGACGTACGTGCTCATCGTGGGGGTCCTCCCTTGGGGCTCACCGGTATGACGCGGACCCGACCGGATCTTCCCGGTGCGCCCACACGGGTAGAGCGCGTAGGTGGGCGCGTGTGACGACAAAATCGTCGCGATCTCGCCGAGCGGCCGGTGGCGCACCCCAGGCCGGGGGTCTATCCTCCTGATGATGCAGCGAAACCACCTGCTCGGGATCGCCGCCCTCGTGGCGCTGGCGACCTCGACCGCCGCCGCCGGCCCCACCGAGATCTATCCGCTGGCCAAGGTCCGGCGCGGGCAGACCGGCTACGGCATGACCACGTTCACCGGCGCCACGCCGGAGCGGTTCGAGTTCGAGGTGGTCAACATCCAGAAGAACTTCGTGCCGGGCCTGGACATCATCCTGGTCCAGTCGAAGGACCCCAAGCTGGCGGTGTCGGGCTTCTGGCGCGGCATGTCGGGCAGCCCGCTGTACATCGACGACAAGATCGCGTGCGCGTTCTCGTACGGCTTCGCCTTCAACAAGGTCGTGCTCGGCGGCTGCACGCCGATCGAGTACATGATCAAGGAGGGCTTCGAGACCAAGCGCCGCAGCGGCCCGGGCGTGATCGCGCCGACGACCACCGCGCCCGGCACGATGGCGCAGTGGCAGAAGCTGGCCCCGGGCGGCGCGATCGACGCGCTGTTCGCGCGCTCGGACAGCCCGACCCCGTGGCTCCTGACCTCGGCGCTGCCGACCCCGCCGGCGCGCCCGACCGACGCCGGCGCCATGACCGCGGCGGTGCCGCTGGCGATGGGCGGCTTCTCGGCGCCGGCCTTCGCCCAGGTCGAGCAGCTGTTCGCCGACTACCCGCTCCAGCCGATGCGCACCGGCGGCGGCGGCGGCGCCGCCGGCGTCGACGGCCCGACCGCGTTCGTCGGCGGCGGCTCGATCGCGGTCCAGCTGATCCGCGGCGACATGTCGGCCGCGGCCACCGGCACGGTCTCGTACGTCGACGGCAACCGCGTGCTGGCGTTCGGCCACCCGATGTTCCAGGCCGGCGAGATCTACGCGCCGGTGGCCAGCTCGGTGGTCCAGACCGTGATCGCCTCGGCGCAGTTCCCGTACGTGATCGCGACGCCGGCCAAGGAGCTGGGCTCGCTGGTCCAGGATCGCTCGTCGATGATCATGGCCGACACCAACGTGAAGAGCCCGATGATCCCGATCGACATCTCGGTCAAGACCACCGATCCCACGACCCGGACCGTGACCACCCGGGCGTTCCACGTCGAGGTCATCGACGACAAGTTCCTGACCGCCGCCATGGCCGGCTCGGCGGTGATGAACGCCGTCACCCTGGCCGCGCCCGATCGCGATCACGTCACCGCGCTGATCAAGTCGTCGGTCAAGATCAAGGGCGCGCAGGAGCTGACCTTCGTCGACTACCTCTACGCCAACGACGGCGCCGGCTCGGTCGCCGGCGGCGCCCGGGCGCTGCGGGCGCTCGGCGCGCTGTCGTTCAACCCGTTCGGACCGGCCAAGGCCGAGCGGCTCCGCGTCGACATCGACCTGACGTTCGCGGCCGACTACGGCGACATCGAGGAGGTCAGCCTGCGGACGCCCGAGCTGCGGGTCGGCCGCAACGCGCTGCACGTGACGCTGGCCACCGCCGCCGGCACCGAGGTCGTCGAGTGCGTCCCGTTCGACGTGCCGGCCACGCTGGCGGGCGCGATCGTCACGGTCGAGGTCTCCGCCGGCGACGCCGCCCGCCTCGACGCCGCGCCGCCGGTCGATCTGGCCAGCCTGCTCGCGGCGTTCGGGCGGCTCCTGCCCGGCGATCAGTGGGCGGTGAGCGTGTACCTGCCCGACGAGGGCGCCGCCAAGGGTGGCGTGCTCGTGCGCGACCTCCCGGCCTCGGCCCTCGACAAGCTCCACCCGCGCTCGACCTCGCAGCGGATCATGCCGTTCAAGCCGATGGCGCGGACGGTGGTCCACGCCCGGCGCGTGGTCGGCGGCGCTGGCTCGATCGTGGCGCGCGTGGCCGACGAGACGTCGGCCCAGCCCTCCCGTGACGTGTGCAAGGAGACCCCGTGAAGCGCTTCGCTCTCGTCCTTCTGGCGGCCGCCGCCGCGCCGGCCGCGGCCGGCACCACCGCGACGTGGACCGTCGAGACCTACGCCCAGTTCGAGGCCGGCGACGCGTCCGACGCGTACCTGACCTCGCTCGGCGAGGTCCGCCCCGGCTGGCAGACCACCCGCATCGAGCTCGGCGGCGACGGCGTCTGGGCCGCGCTGCGGCTGGCGTCCGGCACGATCGTCGTCGGCACCGACGCCGAGGGTACGATCCAGAAGATCGACGGCGGCAAGGCGTCGAAGCTGGCCGCGATCCCCGGGGCGCTCGCGACCGTGGCGCTGGCCGAGAGCGGCACCACGCTCTACGCGGGCGCGATGCCGTCGGACACGGTCTGGAAGCTCGACCGTGGCGGCGGCAAGCCGGTCGCGTTCGCCAAGCTGCCCGGCGTCGAGACCGTCTGGGCCCTGGCCGCCGGCAGCGACGGCACGATCTACGCCGGCACCGGCCCGGCCGGCAAGGTGTTCGCGATCGACAAGGGCGGCAAGGCCCGCCAGCTGTTCGACACCGAGGACAAGCGCGTCACCGCCGTCACCGTCACCTCCGACGGCGCGGTCTGGTTCGGCACGAGCGAGCGCGCGCTGGTGTTCCGCTACGACCCACGCACCAAGAACACGCGCGCGATGGCCGACTTCGCCGGCAACGAGATCGCGGCGATCGCCGAGGTCGCGGGCGGGGTCGTGGTCGCGGCCAACGAGCTGGCGCCGCTGCCGGCGGGCGCGACCAAGGACGCCGACTCCGTCGCCGCGGCCGAGAAGCCGACCGCGCCCAAGGGCCAGGCCACCAAGCTGCCCGACGTCGGCTCCAAGCCCGGCGCCGACAAGGAGACGCCGGCCGCCGCCGACGCGCAGCGCAAGGGCGCGCGCAAGGGCAAGGGCGCGCTGTTCCGGATCGGCCCCGAGGGCCAGCTCGAGCAGCTGCACGCGCTGACCCAGACCTACTTCACGTCGATCGCGGTGGCGCCCGACGGCGCGATCTACGCCGGCGCCGCCGACAAGGGCCGGGTCTACCTGGTCGAGCCCGACGACACCGTCGCGACCGCGTTCGACGTCGACGAGCGCGCGGTCGCGCAGGTGTTCTGGGACGGCCAGCGCCTGGCGTTCACCACCGACGACACCGCCGCGCTCTACCACGTCGGCGACAAGGCCTCGAGCGCCAAGTACGTCAGCGAGGTGTTCGACGCCAAGGGCCCGTCGCAGTGGGGCCGGATCCTGTGGCAGGGCACCGGCAAGCTGGTGGTCGAGACCCGCAGCGGCAACACCGCCAAGCCCGGCGTCGGCTGGAGCGCGTGGGCCGCGCCCGGCAAGGTCGCCACCGCCGGCGGCGGCACCACCGGCGGGATGATCGCCAGCCCGTCGGGCCGCTACCTGCAGTACCGCGTCAGCCTGCCCGACGACGGCGCCGTGCGCCGGGTCACCAGCTACTACCTGCCGCAGAACACCGGCACGGCGATCGACGAGATCACGATCGAGCTGGCCACCAAGGAGACCCAGCCGACGCTCAAGGAGGCCGGCGGCAAGGCGCGCAACCCGACCATGCGCGTGAAGTGGAAGATCGACAACAGCGACAGCGACGACACCAGCTACGTGCTGTCGGTGCGGCGCGACGGCGACGCCGACTGGCGAGCGCTGTCGCTGGGCAAGCCGCCGTTCACCGCGACCACGTTCGAGTGGAACACCGAGACCTTCGCCGACGGCTGGTACCGGCTCCGGGTCACCTCGTCGGACGCGCTCGCCAACTCGCCCGACCGCGCGCTCGAGGTCAGCCGCACGTCGGCGCTGTTCGTCGTCGACAACACCCCGCCGGTCGTCGACGGCCTCGCCGTCAAGGCCGGCCGCGCCGACGCCCGCATCACCGACGCGCTGTCGGTCGTGACCGAGCTGGCCTACGCCATCGACGACGAGACCTGGCGCATGGCCACCACCGTCGACGGCATCTTCGACGACCAGACCGAGGCGCTGCGCCTCGCCGTGCCGACCACGCTGGCCAAGGGCACGCACACGCTGTCGATCCGCGCCGCCGACGCCGCCGGCAACGTCGCCGCCGCGACCGTGTCGTTCGTCGTGAAGTGAGCTCCGGCTCCGGCTCCGGCTCCGTTCACTCCGGGCAGGGCGCGCCGGCCGTCGCCCAGGCGTCCCAGGCGGCGAGGAACTCGTCGCGCGGCGTGGCGATCGGCGCGCGGCCGAAGCCGGGATCCCAGCCCCAGGTCATCAGCGGCGTGTCGAGGCGCGCGCGCAGGCCGTCGAGATCCTTGCCGCCGTGGCGCTCGGGATCCTTGAGCTCCTCGCACAGCGCCCGCGGCGTGCGGCCGACGAACGCCACCGTCCGCGTCGGCGGCGGCATGCGCCACGGCTCGATCGTGCCGGGCGGGATGTGGTCGCCGTAGCTGTCGGGCGGGTTGGCGGGGCCGTGGCACGTCGCGCACTCGGCGCCGACCGCGCCGAGGCCGACCGGCCCGCGCAGCACGTTCTGCAGGTGGACGCGCCCCTCGTCGCCCTGCAGCGGGGTGTCGCCGTCGGCGTGGCAGTTCTGGCAGCGCGGGTGCTGGAGCACCGCGCGCACGGTCGCGAACGCGACCACGCCGTCCGACGTCGGCGCCGGCCCGGGGCGCGCGGCCCGCGGCGGCGCCGAGCACGCGCCGAGCGTCAGCGCCAGCAGCGGCAGCGCGCGCATCACGCCACCTCCAGGCGCAGCGGCAGCGTGCGCAGCCGCTGGCGGGTCAGCGCGAACACCGCGTTGGCGACCGCCGGCGCGATCGGCGCGGTGGCCGGCTCGCCGATGCCGCCCATCGGCGCGTCGCTGGCGAGCAGGTGGACGGTCACCGTCGGCATCTCGTGCATGCGCAGCACCTGGTAGTCGTGGAAGTTGCGCTCTTGCACCTGGCCGCCCTTGATCGTCAGCGCGCTGCGCAAGGTCGCGCTCAGGCCGTAGGCGATGCAGCTCTGGACCTGGGCCTCGATGCCGAGCGGGTTGACCGCGGTGCCGCAGTCGACCGCGGCCGTGACCGCGTGGACCCGGATGCGCCCGCGCTCGACCGAGACCTCGGCCACCTCGGCCACGATCGAGCCGAACGACTCGTGCACCGCCAGGCCCCGGGCCCGGCCGGCCGGCGCCGGCGTGCCCCACCCGGCCCGCTCGGCCGCGGTGGTCAGCGCCCGGGCGTGGCGCGGGTGCTTGGCCAGGAGCTTCAGCCGGTAGGCCAGCGGATCGGCGCCGGCCGCGTGGGCCAGCTCGTCGATCATGCTCTCGAGCGCGAACGCGGTGTGGGTGTTGCCGACCGAGCGCCACCACAGCACCGTGATCGGCGTGCGCGGCGAGTGCAGCGACACGCGCTTGGCGGTCGCGGCCAGGTACGGCGACTCGGCGATGCCCTCGACCGAGGTCTCGTCGACCCCGTCGTGCACCGCGAACTTCTCGAGGAACGTCCCGGCCAGGATCGACTGCCCGACCACGACGTGATCCCACGCCACCGGCGCGCCCGCGCCGTCGACCGCGGCGCGCACCCGGTGCACGTAGGCCGGCCGGTAGTAACCGCCGCGGATGTCGTCGTCACGGGTCCAGACCACCTTGACCGGCACGCCCGCGGCCTTGGCCACGGCCACCGCCTCGACGACGAAGTCCGACGCCGGGTTGGCCCGACGCCCGAAGCCGCCGCCCAGGAACGGCGTGTGGATCGTGACCTTGTCGGGCGAGGTGCCGAGCACCATCGCCGCGGCCCGCTGATCGCCGGTCTGGAACTGCGTGCCGGTCCAGATCTCGCAGCGATCGCCGTCGATCTTGACCGTGCAGTTGAGCGGCTCCATCGGCGCGTGCGCCAGGTACGGCACCTCGTAGACCGCCTCGTGCGCGCCGCTGGGCAGCGCCTGATCGATGTCGGGGCTGTCGGCGACCAGCGCCCCGGTCGTCCGCGCCAACGCGCGGAACGACGTCATCAGCGCCGCGCTGTCGACGCCGCCGTCGGCCGGCGGCGTCCAGACCGCCTCGACCGCGTCGCGCCCGAGCTTGGCGGCCCAGAAGTGCGCGGCGACCACCGCGACGCCAGTGGCGGTCGGCACGACCTGCTCGACGCCGGGGATCTTCAGCGCCGCCGCGCCGTCGAACGACGCCAGCGTCGCGCCGAACGCCGGCGGCCGCAGCACCACCGCGGTGCGCAGGCCGGGGAACTGCACGTCCATGCCGAACTGGGCCTGGCCGGTGATCTTCTCGGGCGTGTCGAGCCGCCGGACCGCCGTGCCGATCAGCTTCCAGGCGGCGGGCGGCTTGAGCGCGACGTCGGCGGCCGGGGTCAGCTTCATCGCCGCAAGGGCCAGCTCGCCGTAGGTCGCGCGCTGCTTGCCGTAGGTCACGACGCCGGCGGCCACGGTGAGCTTGGCCGGCTTGGTCCTCCACCGCGCCGCCGCCGCGCGCACGAGCATGTCGCGCGCGACCGCGCCGACCATGCGGTAGCGCTGGAACTCGCCGTTGGTCGTCGACGAGCCGCCGGTCATCTGCATGCCCATCATCGGGTGGCCGTAGACCGCGGCCGCGGGCGCGTGCTCGCACCGGACCTTGGCCCAGTCGCAGTCCAGCTCCTCGGCGAGCAGCATCGCCAGGCCGGTCCAGATGCCCTGCCCCATCTCGCTGTGCGCCAGCACGACGGTCACGGTGTCGTCGGGCGCGATCCGCACGAACGCGTTGGGCGGCGGCGCCGCCGGCCCCAGCTTCGGCAGCGCCTTGGCGCCGGTCGGCACGTAGAACGCGACCACCAGGCCGGCGGCGCTGCCCTGGATGAACCCTCGCCGCGACAGGGTCACGACGCACCTCGCTTGAGCCGCGACGCCAGGTGGATGGCCTCGCGCACGCGCTGGTAGGTGCCGCACCGGCAGATGTTGCCGGCCATCGCGGCGTCGATGTCGGCGTCGGTCGGCGCGGACGTGCGCTCGAGCAGCGCCACCGCCGTCATGATCTGCCCCGACTGGCAGTAGCCGCACTGCACGACGTCGGCCTCGGCCCAGGCCCGCTGCACGACGTGGCCGCCGTCGGTCGACAGCCCCTCGATGGTCGTGACCTTGCGATCGCCGACGGTCGCGACCGGGGTCACGCACGCGCGCACCGGCGCGCCGTCGAGGTGGACCGTGCACGCGCCGCACTGGGCCGCGCCGCAGCCGAACTTGGTGCCGGGCAGGCCGAGCAGATCGCGCAGCACCCACAGGAGCGGCATGTCGGGGTCGGCCTCGACCTCGCGTTCGGTGCCGTTGACGTCGAGCTTCATGGGCCCGATTGCACCACCCGCGGTGGCGCAGGTGAAGGTCGCAAGGGACCGATCGACGCCGATCGTCCGAAAGCGATGCGCGGCCCCGGGCCACGCGCGCCGGCGCGGCGCCGGAGAATCCCGCAGCGACGACGCGACGACGCGCGCGCCCGGGGCGCGCACCAACGTCAGGGTCAGGGGCGCAAGACGAACTCGGCCCGCCGGTTGCGCGTCCAGGCGCCGTCGTCGCCGCCGGTTACCGCCGGGCGCTCCTCGCCGTAGGTGATCGTCTCGATCCGCGCGGCCGGCACGCCCAGGCGTTGCAGGTACGCGGCGACCGTGGTGGCCCGCTGCTGGCCCAGCGCCAGGTTGTACTCGGTCGTGCCGCGCTCGTCGGTGTGGCCCTCGATCGTGAGCTGGTCGCTGGCCCGCGCCAGGTAGTCGGCCGCGCGCGCGAGCTCGGCGCGCCCGGCCTCGGTCAGGAGCGCCGAGTCGAACTCGAAGTAGACCGGCCCGAAGCTGACGCGCTCGCCGGGGCGCGCCGGATCGGTCTGGCGCACCTCCGGCACGACGTCCTTGCCGGTGCGACCGCCGCCGCCGTCACCCATCGGCGTCACGGCGGTGGTGGTGGTGGTGGGCTTCTTGGTCTTGCTGCAGGCGGTGGCGGTGGCCACGAGCAGCACGGCGACGGCGATCGGAGCGCGGGTCAGCATCGGATGATCCCCAGGGTCAGGAGCACGACCACGACCAGCAACGCCTCGACGAAGAACCCGAGCAGCTCGGGTCCATGATCGAAGCGCCGGTCGGGCATGGCCAGCCAAAATGCACGGGCGATGCCACCGCCAAGCCTGCGGAAGCCGCCGTCACCCGCCCGGGCCGATGGCAGAACGCCAGGGTCGACCGTCGCAGGACGCGCGGCCGCCGCGCCCCCGCCCGCCGCGCGCCGTCGCCACCCGTCGCCACGGTCGCCGCTCGCCGCCACCACCCGTCGCGGCGTCAGCGCCCGCGCGTCACCCGTCGCCACCATCGCCGCTCGCCGCCACCACCCGTCGCGGCGTCAGCGCCCGCGCGTCACCCGTCGCCACCATCGCCGCTCGCCGCCACCACCCGTCGCGGCGTCAGCGCCCGCGCGTCACCCGTCGCGGCGCAGGCGCCGGTGCAACGTCGACACGTCGATGCCGAGGAGCTCGGCGGCCCGCGTCTTGTTGCCGTCGCACCGGGCCAGCACCCAGGCCACGTAGTCGTCCTCGAGCTCGCGCAGCGTCCGCAGCGGCTCGGCGTCGGACCAGGCCACGGTCGCCCGGGCGCTGGTCGGCCGGCACGCCGCGAGATCGCGCAGGCCCACGGTCGGGTGCGCGGCCACCACCACCAGGCGCTCGATCAGGTTCTCGAGCTCGCGGACGTTGCCGGGCCACGGCTCCTGCGCCAGCTGCTGCGCCAGCTCGGGCGCGAGGCGCTCGGCCGGCGAGTGCGGGTTGCGCGCCCGCGACCGCGCGAAGAACTCGGCGGCGAGCAGCGGGATGTCGTCGGTGCGATCGCGCAGCGGCGGCACCACCACCGGCACGACGTTGAGCCGGTAGAACAGATCGGCGCGGAAGGCCCCGGCGGCGATCCGGGCCTCGAGGTCCTGGTGGGTGGCGGCGATCAGCCGCACGTCGATGGTGCGGCTCTCGTCCGAGCCGACCGCGCGGACCTCGCCGAGCTGCACCACGCGCAGCAGCTTGGCCTGGACGCCCGGCGCCATGTCGCCGATCTCGTCGAGCAGGAGCGTCCCGCCGGCGGCCTCGACGAACAGGCCGGCGCGCGCGCCCGCGGCGCCGGTGAACGCGCCGCGGGCGTGGCCGAACAGCTCGCTCTCGAGCAGCGCCTCGGGCAGCGCGCTGCAGTTGATCGCGATGAACGGCCCGTCGCGGCGCGGCCCGCCGGCGTGGATCGCGCGCGCGACCAGCTCCTTGCCGGTGCCGCTCTCGCCCCGGATCAGCACCGGCGCGCCCGACCGCGCGACCCGATCGACCAGATCGCGCAGGGCCGCCATGCGCGGGGTCCGCCCGAGCAGGGCCCCGTGGTCGCCGGCGACCGCCCGGCGCAGCGCCTGGTTGTCCTGGCGCACCCTGCGCTCGCCGACCGCGCGCTCGATGTGCAGGCGCAGCTCCTCGAGCCGGACCGGCTTGGTCAGGTAGTGGCGCGCGCCGCGGGCCATGACCTCGATCGCGCTGTCGATCGCGCCGAACGCGGTCATGACCAGCACCGGCAGATCGGGATCGACCCGGTGGGCCGCCGCCAGGACGTCGAGCCCGTCGACGTCGGCCATGCGCAGATCGGTCACGACCACGTCGAACGGCCCCGCGCCCAGCGCCGCGATCGCCGCCGCGCCGCTGTCGACGGTGGTGCAGCGCCAGCCGAGGTCGTCGAGGTACTCGGCCACGACCTGCGCCATCTCGACGTGGTCGTCGACCACCAGCGCCCGGCCGCTCATGGGTCCACCGTCCGCTCGTGACAGGTCACGCGGCCCCCTGGTAGAGCGGCCACCGCAGCCGTGCGATCGTGCCGCCGCCGTCGCCGTCGCACAGCTCGATCGTGGCGTCGTGGGTGCGCGCGAGCTGCGCGACCACCCACAGGCCCAGGCCGGTGCCGCGGCCGCGCTTCTTGGTCGTGAAGAACGGATCGAAGGCCTGGGCGCGGATCGCCGGCGCGATGCCCTCGCCGCTGTCCTCGACCTCGAGCACGACCTGGCCGCCGTCGTCGGGCCGCGCCCGCAACGTCACGACCGCGCCGGCCGGGCACGCGTCGAGCGCGTTGATCGTCAGGTTGACCAGCACCTGCCGCAGCTGGCCCGCGTCCGCGGCCAGCGCGCCGGCGGCTGGGTCGCAGTCGACGCGGACCATGATCGAGCGCTTGGCCGCCTCGACCTCGACCAGCTCGGCGACGCCGGCCAGCGCCGCGGCCGGCGTGACCGCGGTCAGCTCCTGCGGCGACGTGCGCACGTAGTCGAGCAGCTGGGTCAGCAGGCGGGTCACGTGATCGATCTGATCGACGATGATGCCGAGGTCGCGGGCCTGGGGATGATCGCGGCCCAGCCGCGCGGTGACCAGCTCGGCCCGGGCCCGCACGACGTTGAGCGGCGTGCCGATCTCGTGGGCGATGCCGGCCGCGAGCTGGCCAGCGGTGACCAGCTTCTCCGAGTGCAGCATCTGCTCCTCGAGCTGGCGCAGCGGCTCGTGATCCTCGATCACGATCAGGCTGTGGACGTCGCCCAGCGGCCGCGCGAGCGGCACCGCGTGGACGCTGACGCGGCTGGTGGCGCCGCCGAGGTTGAGCTCGACCCGGTGGCGCGAGCGGACCGCGCCCGAGGCGATCGCGTCCTGGTGCAGGCGGGCCAGATCGAGGCCCGGCGCCGGGCGGCCCTCGACCAGCGTGGCGATGTCGCGCCCGACCAGCTCGCCGCCGACGCGATCGCGCAGCGCGCGGTTGGCCGCGGAGACCGCGCCGTCGGCGGTCAGCGCCAGCACGCCGGTCGGGATGTGATCGAGGATCTTCTCGGCCTTCTCGGTCAGGTGGGCCATGCGGTCGGCGTGGCGCAGGCGCTCGTGCAGCGCCGCGGCCCGGCGGGCGTTGGTGACCACGTACGCCGCCAGCGCCATCACCGCCAGCGCGGCGACCCCACCCAGCAGCAACAGGCGCCGGACCACCAGCCGCTCCTGGTCGCGCAGCTCGGTGGTCGACACGACCAGCGCCAGCGCCCACGGCTCGCCGTCGGCGATCAGCACCGGCGTCGTGACCGCGACCGCCGGCGCGCCGGGCAGCCCGAGCAGCGCCGCGTCGCGCTCGCCGACCGCCACCGTCGCCGGCGTCCGGGCCCGGATGTGCGCCATCAGCGCGCCCAGCGCCGGCGCGGTCGGCGCCGTGGCCAGCGCGCGGATGGCCTCGGCCAGGCGCGGGTCGCTCGACGGCGCCGGCCGCCCGCGGGCGCCGATCACCAGCAGCCGCGCGGTCGGCGTCTGCAGCAGGCGCATGCGCGCGAGCAGCGGCCGCATGTCGACCACCACCGCCACGATCAGATCGTCGTTGGTCGGGCTGCGCCGGGCGAAGACCCGGTACCAGGCCAGATCGCTGTCGTCGGGGCCCAGCGGCCCCGAGGTGCGGAACACGCCCGGGCGCTCGACCGCCAGGCGCGCGGTCTCGTCGAGCGCGGGGCCGGCCGAGCCCAGCACGTCGGGCGGCGCGTCGGGCGCCACCACCCGCGCCAGCGTGCGCCCGCTGCCGTCGCGCAGCTCCAGCGCCGCGTACTCGCGCTTGATCGCCGCGATCGCGTGCAGCTCGCGGGCCCGGTCGTCGGCGTCGCTGGTCTGGGTCATCAGCGCCGCGGCCAGCTCGAGGTCCTGGCCGATGTTCTCGACGTCGTTGGCGAGCTCGCCGGCCGCGTCGCGCAGCGAGGCCAGCTTGGTGGCCGCGAGCCGCGCCCGGATCTCGGCTCGATCGCGCTCGACCGCGCGCATGCCGAACGCGACCAGGCCGGCGAACACCAGCACCGCTGCGCCGATGGCGCCGATCACGGGCTTCGACATCGGCGCCACCACCGTACCACCGTGTGACCGTGGATCAGTCGCCGTCGCCGTCGGCGTCGGCGTCGGCGTCCGCGTCCGCGTCCGCGCCGGCGATCACGCCGCAGGCCATCGCCGCCGCCGGCTTGCCGCGCTTGTCGGCGTGCAGCACCAGGGTCTTGCCGACGATCGACTGCTCGCCCGCGAGCTGCAGCTCCGTCTCGGCCATCGCCACCGCTGGCGCCACGCCGCGCTCGACCGTCAGGGTCAGCGCCGCGGCGTCGGCCCAGATCGCGCCCGCGCCCGCGGCCTTCTTGCCGCAGTCGCCGCCCGCGTGGACCACGAGGTGATAGGTGCCCACCTTCAGGCCGGCGATCGCCTCGGACGTGGCGCTGGTCGCCTGGCCCTCGGTCTGCGCGAACTCGATGGTGACGGCCTTGACCTTCTGGCCCTTGATCGGCGCGAGTGCCGCGCTCGCCTTCCACTCCTGCGGCGGCGGCGGCGGCTCGGGCTCGGGCTCGGGCTCGACCACCGGCGGCTTGTCCGCCTCGACCGTCTTCTCCGGCGCGACGGTGGTCGCGGGCTTCTTGCTTGAGCCACCGCACGCGGCGGCGGCCAGGATCACGAATGCTGCTGCTGCTCTCACGCGCCGCGGTCCTGCACGGGTCGCGCCACCTGCTTGTCGACGGAAGGCTTGCGTCGCAGGCCCCGGACCCTGGCAAAACGCCACGATCGCGGCGCGCAATACGCCACGCCGCGCGATTTGCCAGGGCCGGCCCTGGCGCCGCCGGTCAGTTCGTCGGCCCGAACCGGAAGTCGACGTCGGCGGTGTCGTGGCAGTCGCGGCACATCTCGAGCTTGCCTTGCAGCTTGGCGGTGCGACCGTCGCCGGGCGTGACCTCGGAGGTCGGGCCCACCTCCACAATGGAGGGCCCCGAGGACGATGGCGCTCCAGATTGGAGTCTCGCCGTCCGGATCAGCGCCTGACGCGCCCCACGCGCGTGGCACGACCGGTGCACTGGCGATGGCCAAGGAGTTACCCATGGCCACCATGTGTCCGATCGACGGTTGTAGGAAGAAGTCCGGCTTGTGCATCCACGACAAGCTGATGATCGCGATGGGCGCGATGGGCGCCGTGCTCGCGCTGGCGCACTGGGGTCTGCACCTCTTCTGATCGCCATGACCGCGTTCCCGCCACCGGCGCCGACCGCCACGTTCCCGTATCGCGTCCTCGAGAAGATCGGCGAGGGCGCGATGGGCGAGGTCTATCGCGCCGAGGACCTCGACCTCGCGCGCATGGTGGCGATCAAGGTCATCCGGCCCGAGCACGCCTCGGCGCGCGGCACCGATCCCGACGCCACCGTGAACCGCTTCCTCCAGGAGGCCCGGGCCGCGGCGGCGCTGTCCCATCCCGGCGTCACCACCGTCCACCGCGTCGGGACCGCAGGCGGCCACCCGTACATCGCGATGGAGTGGCTCGACGGCCACACCCTCGAGGACATCCTGGCGCGCGGCGGCCGGATCCCGCCCGAGCAGGCGGTGCGCATCGGCCTGCAGGTGCTGTCGGCGCTCGAGGCGGCGCACGCGGCCGGCATCGTCCACCGCGACATCAAGCCCGACAACTTGATGGTGCTGCCGTCGGGCCGGATCAAGGTGACCGACTTCGGCGTGGCGCGCGTGCGCGGCTCGGACCTGGCCCACACCCAGGCCGGGATGATCGTCGGGACGCCCCAGTACGCGGCGCCGGAGCAGCTCGCCGGCGGCGCGATCGATCATCGCATCGATCTCTACGCGCTGGCGTGCGTGCTGTACGAGGCGCTGGTCGGGCGGCCGCCGTTCGAGGCCAGCTCGATCTACGAGCTGGTCCAGGCCGTCCACGCCGAGGCGCCGCGGCCGCCCAGCGCGCTGGTCGACGGCCTCCCGCCCGGCCTCGACGCCGGGGTGCTGCGCGGGCTCGCCAAGCGCCCCGAGGATCGGTTCGCGTCGGCCGCCGACATGCGGGCGGCGCTCGATCCGTTCCGCACCCGCCGGGCCGCGCCGCCGCCGCCGACCGAGGCCACGCCCGGGCGCGCGGTCCCAGCGGTCGCGCCGACGCACGCGCAGGTCGCGACGGTGCAGGCGGTCGGCGAGCGCGAGCACGAGCTGGTGATGTCCGTGGTCCGGCAGTGGCCGACCACCGAGGTCCCGCGCCAGGACCGCGACCGCCTGCTGCAGCGGCTGGTCGAGCGACCGCTGCACGCGCCGGCGTTCACGGGCGCGCTGGTCACCGACGGCGCGTGCATCCTGATCAGCGACGGGATCATGTACCGGGTGTTCGATCCCGCGACCGGTCGCGTCGGCGACGCGCTGCTCGAGGCGCTGCCGGCGCAGCTCGGCGGCACGCTGTTCGCGGTCCCGGCCGGGCTCGAGACCCGGCTGGTCGCGCTGCTGGCGTCGCTGCTGGTCCCCGCCGTCCCCCGGCTCAGCGGCCTCAGCTCGTCGTTCGCCGACCTGCCGCAGCTCGCGGGCAAGCTCGCCGCCGAGGGCTTCGACGGCGCGATCCGCTTCGGCCTCGGCGCGCGCCTCGGCTTCGCGCTGTTCTGCCGCGGCCAGCGCGTCCTCGACGTGTTCGGCGACGGCTGGCCGGCGCGCGACGCGTGGGAGCAGTGGATCGGCGGGACCGGCGCGATCGCGAGCGTCGAGCCGATACAGTCCGTGTTCCCGGCGGCCACGTTCCGCCAGCAGCTCGCCGGGCTGGTGCTCGAGGTGGTCCGCCCGACGACGTCGCTGACCAGCTCGATCCGATCCGACACGACGGCGGCGGCCCGCGCGATCGATCTCCGGCCGTGCGAAGGCGCCGCCGCGGCGGCGCGCCGCGGCCCGGCGACGCTCCAGGCGCTGGTCACGTCGGATCCGGCCTACGGCGCCGCGCGGTGGATCATCGCCGAGCTCGGCGCCCAGTTCGCGCAGCACGGGCGCGCCGGCCGCTGGAAGGGCCTGATCGAGCCGCTCGATCGGATCGGCCAGGTCCGCCTCCATCACGGCCTGGCCCGGGCCGGCGGCGACCGGGTCACCTTCGACGCGGTCGCCTACGACGGCGACGGGCGCGTGGTCCACGTGATCGACCGGGTCGCCCGCGGCACCCGCGCCGCGGTCGAGGCGTTCATCGAGCGCGCGACCGCGGTGCGGCGGGCCCGCGACGGCGCCGGCGAGCTCGGCGCGGCGATCCTCGTGGCGCCGACCTTCGACGAGGACGCCCTCGAGGCCTACCTGGCGGCGCTGCGCACCGGCGGCGCGCTGCGGGCGAGCCTGGACGCGCTGTCGCACCGCGAGGGCTACCTGCGCCTCGGGATGCGGCAGGGCTTCCACGTGCTGCTGGTCGAGGAGACCGCCGACGGCCGCCGGCGACCGCTGGTCGTCGAGTAGCGCGGCGCGCGCGGCGCCACGCTGCGGACCGAGGCCGACCTCGTCGCCAGCGACCCGCGCCGCCGATCGCGCCGTCGGGGGTGGACGCAATGATCGGCCGCAAGAAATCCCGGCGCGCGAGATCCCGGGCGTCCGGGGACCGGACGGTCGATTCCTGGATCATTTCGATCGGTTGCGGCGCGCGGCGAGATCTCCGTCGAGGAACGCGCGATCTCGGGGCGCCGCTTCTCCGACCGACCCACTCGACATCTCGATCGGTGCTGTTAGTGTGGACCTGCGATGAAGCCGACCGCAGTACTGGAGACGCTCGAGGACGCCGCCACCCAGCTCGGGGTGCGGGTCAGCTATGAGCAGCTCGCGACCGCCGGCCTCGGCGTCGCCGGGAGCCACGGCGGCATGTGCCGGGTGAAGGGCGAGCTGCGGGTCATCATCGACAAGCGCGCCACGCCCCAGGAGCGGGTCGCGACCCTGGCCAGCGCGCTGGCCCGGCTCGACACCGACGCCCTGAAGATGGCCCCCAAGATCCGCGAGCTCCTGCACTTCTACGCCGAGCGCCCGGTCGGCGCCCGCCCCGCGCCCGCCGCCGCCCGCGCCGCGTCGCTGCCCCTGCGCCGCGCGAGTTGATCAGAGGGTTTCTCGCGCGGTGATCTTTGGGAGGGTTTCTCGCGAAACCCTCCCCCGGCATGCGCCGGGGCCCCCACCCGAGACGGCCCGGAGCGTGACGCGCACCGCTGGTGCTCGTCCGGACGGTCGTGGTGACGCGCGATCCGCAGGCGATGTGTCATGAGGGCTTCTCGCGAAACTCTCCCACCCGAGACAGCCCGGAGCGTGGCGCGCGGCGGTGTTGATCGTCCGGACGGTCGTGGTGACGCGCGATCCGCAGGCGATGTGTCGTCAGGGCTCCTCGCGAGACGCGCCCGCCGTGGCCGTTACCCACGACGGCCGGAGCGGGGCGCGTCCGAGGTCGTCGCGCGCGCCGGGTGAGGCCCGGCAGGGTCGTGGTGCGGCACGCCGGCCGCGTCGCGCCGGGCGCCCCGAACCGCGGGACCTGGCGGCCTGGTCACCCAGGCGCCCACGCGAGCTACCAGAGACGGCCCAGAGCGTGGCGCAGGGTCCGAGGTCGTCGCGCGCGCCGGGTGATCCAGGCCCCTGGTCCCCGTCGACCGCGTAATTTCCACCGACCGGTGGTGGCGCCCGGGCGGGGCGTGGTGCGGCACGCCGGCCGCGTCGCGCCGGGCGCCCCGAACCGCGGTCCGAGGGGGACCTGGCGGCCTGGTCACCCAAGCGCCCACGCAAACGCCGGGCAATCGGCGGACGCGATCTACCCGAGACC
This sequence comes from Myxococcales bacterium, assembly GCA_016717005.1. Taxonomy (NCBI): domain Bacteria; kingdom Pseudomonadati; phylum Myxococcota; class Myxococcia; order Myxococcales; species Myxococcales bacterium. The sequence continues at coordinate 316,995 of JADJUF010000049.1, forward strand.
GAGCGTGGCGCAGGGTCCGAGGTCGTCGCGCGCGCCGGGTGATCCAGGCCCCTGGTCCCCGTCGACCGCGTAATTTCCACCGACCGGTGGTGGGGCTCGGGAGGGCCGTGGTGCGGCACTCCGGCCGCGCAGCGCCGGGCGCCCCGAACCGCGGTCCGAGGGGACCTGGCGGCCTGGTCACCCAAGCGCCCACGCAAGCCCCCCCGTCGCGACGCGAACCCTCCCGTTCCCGCGGGTCAGCGGGTGCGCTGGTGCGGCAGGGCGACCGTGAACCGGGCGCCGCCCTCGGGCGCGTCGTCGACCTCGATCGTGCCCTGGTGCTGTTCGATGATGTTCCGCGCGATCGGCAGGCCCAGGCCCGTGCCCTTGCCGTCGACCTTGGTCGTGAAGAACGGCTCGAACACCCGGACCCGGTCGGCCTCGGGCACGCCGATCCCGGTGTCGGTCACCGCCAGCGCCACCTGGTCCTCGTCGACCACGAACGTGCGGACGAATACCTCGCCGGTGCCGTCGGGCGTGGCCTCGACCGCGTGGACCGCGTTGGTGATCAGGTTGATCAGCACCTGCTCGAGCTGACCCGGGATCGCGGCCAGCGGCGGCAGCTCGGGCGCCAGATCGACCCGCAGCGTCAGGCCCTCGCGCTCGAACAGGTGCTCGCAGAACGACACCGACTGCCGCACCACCGCGTTGAGATCGATCACGTCGACCTCGTCGCCGACCGGCTTGGCGTATTGCACCAGCTCGCGGGTGAAGCGCTGGATCCGCTGGGCGCTCTGGCCGATGCGCAGCAGCTTCTCGTGATCGGCCTGGTCGCCGCCGACCTGCAGGCACTTGCGCTGCAGGTAGTCGGCGTAGACCGTGATCGACGTCAGCGGGTTGTTGAGCTCGTGGACCACGCCGGCGGCGAGCTGGCCCAAGGTCGCCAGGCGCTCGGCCCGGATGACCTGCGCCTGCAGCTCCATCAGCCGGGTCTGATCCTGGCCGATCGCCACCACCGCCTCGGGCGCCGGCCGATCGCCCGGCCCGCCGATGCCGGCGATGCTCCAGACCGTGCGGACCCGCCCGCGGGTGCGCGAGCCGATCCGGATCTCGACCGAGTCGAAGCTCTGGCCGGCCAGCGCCAACCCCAGGATCCCGGTCACGCGCGAGCGATCGTGGGGCGGCAGGAAGTCGCGCAGATCGCGCCCGACCACCTCGTCGCGCGCGAACCCGGTCAGCGTGAGCAACGCCTGGTTGCACACGGTCACGCGCCAGCAGTTGTCGATGCCGACGATCAGCGCGTTGGCGTGATCGATCAGGCGGGCCTGGAAGTCGCGCAGGCCCTGCGCGTCGCGCCACAGCCGGTGGGTCCGCAGCGCCAGCGCGAGCTGGTTGACCAGCGGGATCACCAGCGGCTCGTCGGCGGCGATCACCGGTTGCCCGAGCGGGTAGCCGACGTCGAGCAGGCCGTACAGCTCGCCGGCGGCGACCACCGGGACCGCGAACCCGACCGCCACGTGCGGGAACGGCGCGTCCCAGCGCGCCGCCTGCCGCAGCCGCGCGCTGGCCGCCACGGCGGGGTGCAGGTGGGTCTTGTCGATCGCGGTCGCCTTGACGGTCAGCGGCTCGTACTCGAGCCCGGTCCGGGCCCGCGCGCCGATCGTGTACACGCGCGCCGGCTCGCGGGTGCGGAGGTCGACGACCCGGAGCGCCAGCGGCCGCTCGGGGAACAGCCGCGCCACCGTCGCCAGGAACCGCCCGCACAGGTCGGCCTCGGCGACCTCGCGGAACACCTCGCCGCCGAGCTCGAGCATCACGGTCGCGACCGCCGCGGCCTCGGGTACGACGAGGCTCATGGCTTGGGTGCTCGCCCCAGCCGGGTCGTCTCGCGATCGACCGAGCTCGAGCCGCTCGACGACTCGGCGGGATCGTCGAGGAGCTCCTCGAGCTCGAGCCCGGCCATCAGCTCGGGATCGACGCGCACCGCCGAGAACTCGCGCGTGCGCGAGCCGTCGAGGGGATCGTCGCCCGAGCTCGACGTCTCGCTCAGCGGCACCTCGCCGGCGGTCGAGCGATCGAGATCGATGATCGAGGCCCCGCCGACGTACGGCATCGTCTCGTACTTGGTGATGCGGCCGATCTTCTTGACGATGTCGGCCATGCGCTCGGCCTCGGCCCGGATCACGCCGACCGCGCGCAGGTGCGCGGCCTCGGGCGGGCTCTGGCGCTGGATCAGCTGGGCGTAGCCGAGGATCGAGGTCAGCGGCTGGTTGAGCTCGTGGGCGGCGGCGCCGGCCAGCTCGGCCACCAGCGCCTGCTTCTCGGTGATCTGCAGCTTCTCCTGGGCCGCCAGCAGCCGCTGCTCGATCCGGATCCGGTCGCGCAGATCGGCGAAGATGCCGACGGTCGCGACCTCGCGCCCGCCCTCGTAGATGATCGACGCGGTCATGTTGACCGGGATCAGCTCGCCGCCCTTGCGCTTGACCTCGCGCCGGGTCTGCTCGAGGTAGCCGACGCCGCCGTGCGAGGTCGACCGCAGCGTGCGCATGATCTGGCGCGGCACGCCGTCGGCGTACAGGTCCCAGACCGCGACCTTGCCGATGACCTCGTCGGAGCGGTACCCGTACAGGCGCTCGGCCCCGCGGTTGAACAGGATCACCTGGCCGCGCATGTCGGCCGCGACGATCGCGTCGACGGTCGAGTCGATCAGCCGCTCGAGGAACTCCTTGGTCGCGCGCAGCTCGCCCTCGAGCGCGCGCTGGGCGGTGACGTCGCGGAACGTCAGGATCGCGGCGCCGGTGGCGGCCAGCACGGTCGAGGTCGACGCCGACACCATCATGCGCTCGCCGGTGGTGGTCGCGACGCCGAGGTCGAACGGGTCGAGGTTCTCGCCGGCCAGCACCTTCTCGACCACCCCGGCCGCCACCGGCGCGGCGTCGGCCACGAGCAGGTCGGTCAGCGGGCGCCCGGTCAGGCCGTCGCGGGCGAAGCCGGTGATGCGCTCGGCCGCGCGGTTGACGAACAGGATCAGGCCGTGCTCGTCGATGATCACCACGCCGTCGGACGCGGCCTCGAAGTGCTCCTTGAGCGACTCGATGCCGCGCAGGCGGCGCTCGGCCTCGTAGCGCGTCCGCGAGATCCGGTGGGTCTGGTCGCGCAGGCTCTCGAGCACCGCGCCGTGGCGCAGGTGGGCGGCGGTGATCGACGCGATCAGCCGCGCGAACTCCTCGCCGCGCCCGACCACGTGCCGCGCGCCCGGGGTCTTCTTGCGCAAGAGCATCGCGCCCATCGAGCGCCCGCGCCACATCACCGGGAACACCGCGACCCCGGCCACCGGATCGGCCAGGTGCGCGACCGCGGCGCTGGTCATCGGGTGCGCGCGCGCGTCGTCGATCAGCACCGGCTCGCCCGTGCGGATCGCCGCGACCAGCTCGGGGTAGTCGGCGATCGCGATCGTGAACTGCGTCCGCTCGGGATCGTCGGTCGCGGCGATCACGAAGCCGTGGACCGAGCCCTCGATGTGGGCGATCAGCGACGCGCGGTCGAAGCCCAGGCACTCGCGGGTCAGCTCGAGGGTCTCGACCAGGGCCTCGGCGTCGTCGCCCCGGGCGCCGAGGATGTCGTTGACCCGCACCAGCGCCGGCGCCAGGGAGCCCGGGGTCCACGGCCCGCGCAGCCGGCCGACCGAGACCATCAGCCGGACCCGGTTGGCGAGCGCGAGATCGGTCAGCGACGCGACCGCGACGTCGGTGGCGCCCTGCTCGAGGATCGCGTCGGCGGTGGCGCCGTCGTCGGCGATGACCAGGATCGGCACGTCGGCGAGCGGCGGCGTGGCCCGGGCCTCGGCCACGAGCGCGACCGGGTGCGCGCCGACCACGACGACCACCGCCGGCATGGCCCCGGGCTCGTCGAGGACCAGCGTCGCGTGGGCGCTCGCGCGCAGGTCGTGCCGCGCCAGCGCGTCGACCACCCGAGCCCGCTCGCGCTCGAGGCCGCCGACGACCGCGATGCGGCTGTTCCCGGTCACGGGGCCCAGGATATCGCAGCGCCTCGCCGGGCGCCGGTGATCCCGGCACGAACCGCCTCGAGGACGGTCCTCGCACGTGCGGGGCAGGCTCGGACGGCGGTGGCGCGCCCACGCCCGGCGCCCCGATCGCCGTCACGCCCCGCGCCGGTGCCAGGCGGCGATCGCCGCCGCGTAGACCTGCTTGAGCGGGACCCCGGCCGCGCGCGCCGCCGCCAGGCAGGCGTCGTGCTCAGGCGCGGCGTTGACCACGGCGCCCTCGGCGTCGCGCGCCACCTTGATCGCGATCGGCCCGTGCTCGGTCTCGACCACGACCAGCGCGCGCGCCAGCACGGTGCGCTCGACCCGATCGAACCGGACGCCGATCGTCGTGGTCTCGCGCAGGATCGCCGCCACCACCGCCGGGCGCGCCGCCGCCGACGCCAGGGCCGTGAGCGCCAGGGCCGGCCGGCCCTTCTTCATCGTGATCGCGGTCCACCACGCGTCGACCGCGCCGGCCGCGAGCGCGTGCTCGATCGCGTGGGCGGCGATCTCGGGCGACAGGTCGTCGCAGTTGGCCTCGATCCGCCACAGCTCGTCGCCGCCGGCGGCCTGCGGCGTCAGCGCCGTCACCCGGACCACGTTGGGTCGATCGGCCAGGTCCATGTCGCCGGCGCCCCAGCCGATCGCCACCGCGGCGCCGGTCGGGGCCGGGGTCCAGGCGGTGACCGCGTGGGCCAGGATCGCGGCGCCGGTCGGCGTCGTCAGCTCGCGCGCGACGCCGCCGTCGGTCATGATCCCGCCGCACCGCCGCATGATCTCGAGCGCCGCCGGCGACGGCACCGGCAGCACGCCGTGGGCGCACCGGACCGTGCCGCTGCCCATCGCCACCCGCGCGCACGACACCGACGCCGGCGCCAGATAGGCCAGCGCCGCCGCCGTCCCGACGATGTCGACCACCGAGTCGATCGCCCCGACCTCGTGGAACACCACCTCCTCGACCTCGACCCCGTGCAGCGTGGCCTCGGCCACCGCCACCCGGTCGAACATGTCGAGCGCCCGGCGCTTGACCTCGGGCATGAGCGACGAGCTGTCGATCCGCGCCCGGATCTCGCCGTAGTGGTGGTGATCGTGGCCGTGGCCGTGGCCGGTGGCGGGCGCGTCGTCGTCGCCGTGGGCGTGCATCGCGTCGTCGCCGTGGGCGTGGTCGTGGCCGTGGCCGTGCTCGTGGCCGGGCGGGTGGACGTGGCCGTGGTCGTGGCCGCCCCAGACCGGCCCGCCGGTCGCGACCTTGACGTCGATCGCCGCGAGGCCGGCCTTGATCACGCGGCGCGCGCTCAGCCGCGCGGGCGCGACGCCGACCGCCTTGATCGCGTCGCGGACCGCCTCGATCGGCACGCCCAGATCGAGCAGCGCGCCCAGGGTCATGTCGCCGGCGATGCCGCTGGCGCAGTCGAGGTGCAGGTGCAGCCCGCGCAGCTCGCGCCCCGCGCCCAGCGAGCGCGCGCGGATCATCGGGCGGCTCCCGCGCGCCGCGCCGCCCGGGCCGAGCGCACCGCCGCCACCGCCGCGCCGAAGCCGTTGTCGATGTTGACGACCGCGACGCCCGGCGCGCACGACGACAGCATCGCGGCCAGCGCGACCCAGCCGCCGGCGCCGACGCCGTAGCCGACGCTGGTCGGCACCGCGAACAGCGGCACGTCGACGAGCCCCGCCACCACCGACGGCAGCGCCCCCTCCATCCCGGCCACGACGATGGCCGCGTCGCAGCGGCGGATCGCCTCGACCCGGCCGAGCAGCCGGTGCAGCCCGGCGACGCCGACGTCGACGTGGCGCTCGACCTCGGCGCCGAGGAACGCCGCGGTCACCGCCGCCTCCTCGGCCACCGGCAGATCGCTGGTGCCCGCGCACACGATCGCGATCGTGCCGACGGCGCCGGGCGCGGCCGGCGCGGCCGGGGCGACGACCACGGCCCGCGCCACCGGCGCGTAGGTCGCGCCGGCGACGGTCGCGCACACGTGCTCGGCCTTCTCGGCGCTGACCCGGGTCGCCAGCGCGCCGCGGCCGCCGGCGGCGAGGCCGCGGACGATCGCGGCGATCTGCTCGGCGGTCTTCCACTCGCCCAGCACCACCTCGGGCACGCCGGTGCGATCGGCGCGGGCGCGGTCGAGCAGCGCGTCGTCGACGCCGCCGCCCAGGGCCACGGCCAGCTCGGCGGTCGCGGTGGCGGTCGGCACCCGTCCGGCGGCGACGTCGTCGAGGAGCTGGCGCAAGCGTGCTGGATCCACGATCCCTCTTATCACGCCCCGGCGCCGACGCCCGGCACGACGCCGCCGCTGGCCGCCCACGCGGCCAGGTCGAGCTCGAACGCCCAGCGCCCGCGGCGGGTCGGCGCGTCGAGCGCCTTGGTCAGCACCGCCATGAACTCGGCCCGGGGCAGCTCGCGCGCGCCGAACCGCGCCAGGTGATCGGTGTGGACCTGGCAGTCGATGACCTCGATTCCCCACGCCGCCTGCTGGGCCACGCTGGCCGCGAACGCGATCTTCGACGCGTCGGGCGCGCGCGCGAACATCGACTCGCCGTAGAAGCACGCGCCGAGCGACACGCCGTAGAGCCCGCCGACCAGCGCGTCGCCGTCCCAGGCCTCGAACGAGTGCGCGAACCCGCGCGCGTGCAGCTCGCGGTAGGCCGCGACCATGTCGGGGATGAGCCACGTGCCGTCCTGGCCCGGCCGCGGCGCGGCGGCGCACCCGGCCAGGACCTCGGCGAACGCGGTGTCGATCGTCAGCCGGTACGGCGCGCGCCGGATAACCTTGCGCAGGCTCTTGTTGATCACCAGCTCGCGCGGGAACAACACCATGCGCGGGTCGGGCGCGTGCCACAGGATCGGCAGCTTCGGCCCGTACCAGGGGAAGATGCCCTGGCTGTACCCGAGCAAGAGCCGCTCGACCGACAGATCTCCGCCGACCGCGAGCAGACCGTCCTCGGCCAGCTCGACCGGCGGGAACACCAGGCGCTTGTCGAGCCGGAAGACCGGCATGGGGCGGCAGTCTACCCTCACCGGGATGGGCGCGATGAGCGCGCGCGCGATCTTCGCGCCGAACCCGCGTCGGCCGATCTGGCTCAGCCGCCGGCCATGACGCGCGGCGCGGGAGGTGCCGACGTGGGACCGGGACCGGTTCGAGTTCAGCCGGCGGATGACGCGCGGCGCGGCAGGTGCCGCCGTGGGCGTCGACCGTGGGCGTCGATCGCGGCGTCGACCGTGGTCGGTGCGAGCTCAGGAGGCGCCGGCCATGACGCCCATCGCGGCGCGGTAGGTGCCGACGTGGGCGTCGACCGTGGCCTCGACGGGCTCGGCGTAGCCGCCGCCCAGGGTCAGCGCCACCGGGATGCCGCGGCCGCGGAAGTGCGCGAGCACGATGCGATCCCGCTCGGCCAGGCCGGCGGCGGTCATGGCCAGGCGCCCGAGCTTGTCGGCGGCGAGCGGGTCGACCCCGGCCTGGTACAGCACCAGGTCAGGCGTGAACCGGGCCGCGACCTCGGCCAGGCCGGCGGCGATGAGCGGCAGCACCAGCGCGTCGTCGGCGCCGTCGGGCAGCTCGACGTCGCGATCGCTGGCCGGCTTGACGAACGGGAAGTTGCGGCCGCCGTGGATCGAGTAGGTGAACACCCGCGGCTCGTCGGCGAAGATCGCCGCGGTGCCGTCGCCCTGGTGGACGTCGCAGTCGAACACCAGCACGCGCCCGACCGCGCGCTCGGCCAGGAGCGTCGCGGCGGTGACCGCGAGGTCGTTCCAGACGCAGAAGCCGCTGCCGTGATCGCGGTGGGCGTGGTGGGTGCCACCGGCCAGGTTGCCGGCGACGCCGTCGACCAGCGCCGCGCGCGCCGCCGCCAGCGTGCCGCCGACCGACGCCAGCGACCGGGTCACCAGCGCCGGCGACCACGGCAGGCCCAGCTTGCGCACCGCGCGCGGGTCGAGCGTGCCGGCCAGCATCGCGGCGACGTAGCCGGGGTCGTGGGCCCGCTCGAGGTCGACCGGGCGCGCCAGCGGCGCCGGCGCCATCATCGCCGCTGGCACGACGCCGTCATCGACCAGCCGCGCGCGCAGGCGCGCGTACTTGCCCATCGGGAACCGATGCCCCAGCGGCAGCCACACCGCGTGGTGATCGCTATAGAAGACGCGCACCGGCGAGGACTCCAGCACGGGCCTCGACCCGCGACAAGCGGGCCGCTTTCCATTGCGGCCGTGGGCCCCGCCCGGCTATTCCATCGGGGTGAGTTCCCACGAACCGAGCCCGTACAGCGCCGAGGTCACCGCCCGCCCGCCGCCGCGGGGCGAGCTGACCCCGGCCGCCATCATCGCGTCGGTGATCGTCGCGATCATCATGGGCTCGTCGTACCCGTACATGGTGCTGAAGCTCGGCTTCGGCCCCAACGTCAGCGTGGTCGCGGCGTTCTTCGGCTTCGTCGTGCTCAAGGCGATCGCCTGGAAGACCTACGACCGCTGGCAGAACAACATCGTCCAGACCGCCGGCACCAGCGCGGCCCAGACCGCGTTCATGTGCGTGCTGCTGGCCGCGTTCGACATGCTGCGCCACGCCGACGTCGGCTTCGCGCTCGAGCTCAACGAGTGGAAGTCGTTCGTCTGGCTCTCGATCGCCGGCCTGCTCGGCGTGCTGCTGGCGGTGCCGCTGCGCCGGCACTTCATCGTCGACGAGAAGCTGCCCTACGCCGACGGCATCGCCGCCGCCGAGACGCTGATCGTGCTCGACCCCGAGAAGGACGCGAGCGCGGAGCGCAAGCAACTCGCGGTCCAGGCGGCGTGGGCGCTGATGATCGGCCTGGTGCTGTCGGGCCTGGTGATGCTGGTCCGCGAGGACGCCAAGGTGACCGACTGGCTCAAGGAGGGCTGGGTCCCGGCCGTCGGCGTCACCGTCGCGGGCCTGCCGCTGGTGGCGATGGGGGTCGGCGTCTCGTACAGCCTGCTGAGCATCGGCTCGGGCATGCTGATCGGCCTGCGGGTCGACTGGTCGATGATCCTCGGCGGCGTGCTCGCGTGGATCGTGACGCCGTACTTCCTGATCAAGTACGGCGTCTCGACCGCCGGCGGCAAGGTGTTCTCGGCCTCGTCGTCGCGCACCGACGTGCTGTTCTGGGTGATGTGGCCGGCCACCGGCATGCTGGTCGCCGGCGGCCTGACCGCGCTCGCGCTCAAGTGGCGCCTGCTGATCGAGACCTTCACCAGCCTGAAGACCATGACGATCAGCGGCGCCGACTTCCCGCTGTCCTGGGTCGGCATCGGCGTCGGCGTGTGCTCGGTGCTGCTGTGCACGGTGCAGTACCTGCTGTTCGACATCCCGATCTGGATGACGGTCGTCGCGATCCTGCTGTCGCTGCCGCTGATGCTGGTCGGCCTGCGCGTGCTCGGCGAGACCTCGTGGGGCCCGATCAGCGCGCTGTCGAACATGATGCAGGGCCTGTTCGCCGCGGTCGCGCCCGGCCACGTCGCCGCCAACATGGTGGCCAGCGGCACCACCGGCACGGTCGCGACCTCGTCCGAGGCGATCATGCAGGACTACAAGACCGGCGACATGATCGGCTCGACCCCGCGGGCGATGACCTGGGCCCAGCTGATGGCGGTGCCGATCGGCGCCGCGTGCGTGTCGTGGATCTACCCGCAGCTGGTCTCGACCTACGGGCTCGACGGCACCGGCGACGCCCGGTGCGCCGGCGGCAGCTGCCTCAGCTCGCCGATCTCGCGCAAGTGGGCCGGCTTCGCGACGATCCTCAAGAAGGGCGTGTCGGCGCTGCCGACCTCGGCGCTGTGGGCGCTGGCGATCTTCTCGGTGCTCGGCGTCATCCTGACGGTGCTCGAGGCCAAGCCCAAGCTGCGGCGGTTCGTGCCGTCGCCGACCGGCATCGGCATCGGCATCCTGGTGCCGTTCAGCGTGATCGCGACGATGTTCCTCGGCGGCCTGGCCGGGATCGGGTGGAAGGCCGCCGACAAGCGCTCGTACGACAAGTTCATGGTGCCGCTGGCGTCGGGCTTCATCGCCGGCGAGGCGCTGGTCGCCACGATCGTCGCCATCTACTTCATCGCCGCCGGGTGACCGCCTTCAGCGCCGAGCTGGCCCGGCTGAGCAAGCGCCTGGCCGACCTGCGGACCCGGGCCGCGGCCGCGCCGCTGACGCGGCCGCACCTGCGCGAGCTCGAGCGCACCGCCGACGCGCTGACGGCGCTGGTGCCGCGCCTGGCCGCCGCCGACGCGGCCCTGACCGAGAGCCGGGGCCTGGAGCTCGAGGACACCCGCGCCGAGCTGGCCCAGGTGCGCACCCTCGATCTCGACGCCGCGATGGTGGTGGTGCGGGCCCAGCGCGACGCCGGCCGGGTGCGCTCGGCGGCGCGCGGCTACTGGCGGCTGGTGCGCCGCGCCCCGCGGGACCGGGCCTGGGTCGATCGCCTCGCCGGCTTCGGCCACCTGCTCGATCAATACGGCGACGTCCGCGGCGCCGGCATGTGCCGCGCCGTGGCCGGGTCGCTGATCGACGGCTGGTGGCGCGACCCGATCGCGCTCGGCACCGTCGAGCACGCCCTGGCCGAGGTGCGGGTCGAGTGGGCGGCGCTGCCCGAAGGGGTTTGAATCCGCGCACCGGGCGAGGCACAGTGGCGCCATGCGCTGCCTGGCCGTCGCGATCCTCGCGCTGATCGCGTGCGACAACCGCCACGAGGCCCGGGTCGGCGCCGCGATCCTGCCGCAGGCCAACGCGACGATCGCCGCGCCGTCGGGCACCACCACGGTGGTCATCACGCCCGGCGAAACCCCGCCCCTGCCGGCCGGCCCGATCGCCCTGGCGATCGACGTGAACGTGCCCTGGACCCAGATCGAGGCGCTGGTGCGGGCCTCGCCGGCGCCGACGCTGCTGGTCGGCTATTACAACCGCAAGCGCGCGTTCCCGTTCGAGGACACGCTCGCGGACGGCCCGAGCCTGCGCCTGACCGCCACCGCCGGCGGCAAGTTCTGCGTGCGCGCGCCCGGCGTCGAGCTGGCCTACTGCCTCGAGAGCGCCGACCGCCGTCACATCAGCGCCGCGTTCGTGCGCGAGGTGATGCGCAAGGCCGTCGATGAGTACGGCCTGACCCAGGCCCGGCTCGACATCGACCCGACGATCCTGTGGGCCGATCTGGTGCGCGCCCTCGACGGCACCCGCACCTGCTGCAAGGTGCCGGTCAAGGTGGCGCTGCGGCGCTGAGTTTCCAGGGAGGCCTGTCGCCCGGCCCAGGCAGGTGCAGGGGTGCGCCGACGTCCGAGGTCGCATCCAGCCCGGCCGGCACCTCGAGGGGCAAGCCCCGACAGGGCCCCTACCCACGACGCGAGACTCCCGTCGCGACGCGGGACGCCCGCAGCGCGGACCGCGCCCAGTCGAGATACCGACCGGCGCCAGGCCCCAGCGGGCCGGTCGACGGCCCTGGCCGGGTGTCCCCGGACCGTCACGGAAGGGCGCCCCCCCGGCGTCACCGGACCGTCACGGAAGGCCGCGCGCGAGCCGCGCGAATCTCCAGACGCCGGCTTTTCTTCGCCGAGGAACTTGGGCAGGGTGAGGTCATGGCGGCGGACGGCCACGACGACGACAACGGCAACGGCGACGGCGCGCCGCTGTCCGATCTGTCGCGCGAGGTGCCGCGGTTCGATCCCGAGGCCGCGGCCGACATCACCCAGGAGATCCGCGAGATCGCCGAGGCCCGCGCCGACGACGGCTGGGCGATGGAGGACGACGACGGCCCCGCCGACGCCGCGCCGCCGACGTCGGCCGACGAGCCGCTCGCCGCCGACGAGCTGCGCGACGCCTGGGGGGTGCTCGACGCCCGCGAGCGCATCGACGGCCTGTACCTCCTCCCGCGCGAGGACGCCGAGGAGTTCTTCATCGCCCTGGCCGGCCCCGATCAGGTCGAGCTCCTGTTCACGATGCGCCGCGGCGAGCGCCGGTCGTGGTTTCGGCTGCTCGAGCCCGACGACGTCGCCGACGTGATCCAGGCCGCCAAGGACGACGAGCGCCCCGGCCTGCTGGCGCTGCTCGACGGCCCGACCCGCAAGGAGGTCGAGGCCCTGCTCGCCTACGAGGAGGACGACGCCGGCGGCCTGATGAACACCCGGTACGCCCGGCTGCGGCCGCAGATGACCGCCGACGAGGCCATCAGCTACCTCCGGCGCCAGGCCCGGACCCAGCTCGAGACCATCTACTACGCCTACGTCCTCGACGGCGACCAGCGCCTGCTGGGCGTGGTGTCGTTCCGCGATCTGTTCGCCGCCGGCCCGAGCCAGCGCGTCAGCGAGATCATGGAGCGGGACGTGGTCTCGGCCGACCCGGCCCTCGATCAGGAGGCGCTGTCGCGGCTGTTCGCCGAGCACGACCTCACGGTCATGCCGATCGTCGACGCCGCCGGGGTCATGAAGGGCATCGTCACCGTCGACGACATCGTCGACGTGGTCCAGGAAGAGGCCACCGAGGACGCCCAGAAGTTCGGCGGCATGGACGCCCTCGACGTCCCGTACCTGCAGTCGCGCCGGCGCGAGATGCTGCGCAAGCGCGGCGTGTGGCTGGCGGTGCTCCTGGTCGGCGAGATGCTCACGACCTCGGCGCTGGGCTTCTTCCAGCACCAGATCGATCGCGCCACCGTGCTGACGCTGTTCATCCCGCTGATCATCTCGAGCGGCGGCAACGCCGGATCCCAGGCCTCGACGCTGGTCATCCGCGCGATGGCGCTGGGCGAGGTCCGCGCCGCCGACTGGTGGCGCGTCATGCGCCGCGAGCTGGCGATCGGCGTCGCGCTCGGCGCCGGCCTCGGCGTGCTCGGCCTGTTCCGCGTGGTGGTCTGGGGCTCGTTCGGGAGCTACGGCGCGTACTACGTGCGCATCGGCCTCACCGTCGGCATGAGCCTGGTCGGCGTCGTGATCTTCGGCACCCTGGCGGGCTCGATGCTGCCGTTCGTGCTGCGGCGCCTGGGCGCCGACCCGGCCAGCGCGTCGGCGCCCGCGGTCGCGACGCTGGTCGACGTCACCGGCCTGATCATCTACTTCGCGCTCGCGACCTGGCTCCTGTCCGGCGCGCTGTTCTAGGCACCCGATCGGCGCGCCGTCCGCCGCGCACGTCGCGCTTGACGCGCGGCCGCGCCGCGGCTATCGATCGAGGGTCGACGCCGCGGGCGCCGACGTCGATGCGGAGCTGAGCGCCCTTCCACCGTCCCGTGACCGCCCTACGGCGGCCGGGTCCATGTGCCCCGTCCGCGCCGCCGCGCCGGACGAGGTCACGCCTGCCGCTCCCGCTTGGGCCCTGCGCCCGAGGAGGCCCCATGCCTTCGCTCCGCCTGTGCGCGGTCGAGCTGGCCCACGCTGGCCAGACCTCGATCCTCGCCGATCTCGACCTCCACCTGACGCCCGGCTGGACCGGCGTCGTCGGCGCCAACGGCGCCGGCAAGACCACGCTGCTCGAGCTGCTCTGCGGCCGCCGCCGCCCCACCCGCGGGCAGGTCGTCCGGGATCCGGACGACCTGGCGATCGCGTCGTGCCCGCAGGAGGTCGGCGCGCTCACCGACCTGGTCCAGGCGGTGGCGACCGCCGACGACCGCCTGGCCCGGCGCTGGCGCGGCCGGCTCGGCTGCGCCCCCGCCGACCTCGCGCGGTGGACGACGCTGTCGCCGGGTGAGCGCAAGCGCTGGCAGCTCGCGGCGGCGCTGGCGACCGCGCCGGCGGTGCTGGCGCTCGACGAGCCCACCAACCACCTCGACCCGGCCGCGCGGGCGGCGGTGGTCGCGGCGATGGCGAGCTTCCGCGGCGTCGGGGTGGTCGTGACCCACGACCGCGCGCTCCTCGACGAGCTGTGCACGACGATCGTGCGCGTCCACGGCGGCACCGCGCGCGCCTACGCCGGCGGCCTCCAGCGCGCGCGCGCCACCTGGGACCGCGAGGACCGCGCCCAGCGCGACGCCCGCGCCGCCGCCGCCGCCGCGCTGACGCGGCTCGAGCGCCAGCTCGACGCCAGCCGCCGGACCGCGGCCGCGGCGGCGCACCAGACCCGCGCCGGCGCGCGCATGAAGTCGCGCCACGATCACGACGCGCGGTCGATGGGCGCCACCAACCTGGCGGCCTGGGCCGCCGCCGGCGCCGGACGGCGGGTCGCGCGCCTGCGCGACGCGGTCGTGGGCGCCGAGGCCGCGGTCGCCGCGCTGCCGGTCGAGCGCGCGCGCGGCGGCGCGCTGTTCGTGGCGTGGACGCCGCCGCCCCAGCGGTGGCTGGCGGCGCTCGCCGGCGTCGACCTGCGCGCCGGCGCTCGCGTGGTCGCGGCCGGCGTGCGCGCCGCGGTGGCGCGCGACGCCCGGATCTGGATCGCGGGCGCCAACGGCGCCGGCAAGACCACGCTGGTGCGGGCGCTGGTGGCGTCGTCGCCGCTGCCGCCGGACCGGGTGCTGTGGCTGCCGCAGGAGCTCGGCGAAGCTCGCGCCGACGGCGCCGCGCTGGTGGCGGCGGTGCGCGACCTGGCGCCCGACGCGCGCGGGCGCGTCGGCCAGCTCGCGGCCGCGCTCGGGCTCGATCCGGCCCGGGCGCTGGCGTCGCCGGCGCCGTCGCCGGGCGAGGTCCGCAAGCTCGCGATCGCGCTCGGCCTCGGCCGCCAGGCGGCGCTGGTGGTGCTCGACGAGCCCACCAACCACCTCGACCTGCCGTCGATCGAGCGGCTCGAGGCCGCGCTCGCCGACTACCCCGGCGCGCTGGTCGTGGTCACCCACGATCCCGCGTTCGCCGCGCGTCACGCGCACGCGCTGGGACGTCGCCGCGGGCCGGGTCGATCAGCGGGTGTAGAAGAACCGCTCGGCGATGATCTTGCCGTCCTGCCAGCGCCGCTGCGTGATCTGCGTGTACGTCATCCGCGGCATGCCCTTGAGCGTGAAGTCGTTCATCCACTCCGAGTACGACACGTCACCCTCGACCGCGACGTTGGTGCAGCTCGCGCCGTGGAACGCCTCGAGCATCTCGAAGAACTTGTGCTCGTAGTCGCGGCACGCGGCCTTGCCGACGCGGGCCGGCTCGCTGTTCTCCTGCATCGTGACGTCGTCGGCGTAGAGCTCCTCGAACGCCTCCATCGCCTTGCCGGTCATGATCGCCTGGTTCATCTGGTCCTCGAGCTCACGGATCGTCGCCATCGCTGCCTCCTTGGTTGGTGCGCTCACCGTAGGCGCGCGCGGCGCCGACGACAATCGGCCCCCGGCGGACGCACCGTTGCGGCCCGAACAACAATCACCGTCGGCGATCTCGTCGCTTTCGTCGGCATCCGGTGGCGCCCCCCCGGCAATGGGGGTAGCTTGCACGCGCTTGCTGCCCACCCGCGTCTACCACTACCGCGATCCCGCCGCCGTCATCCTCGGCCTCAAGGAGCTGCGCAAGAAGGGCCTGACCCCGCGCGGCCTCTTGTTCGTCGCGCTCGATCCGCGCGGCGAGACCTACCTGGCGGTGCCCGAGGATCTCGACGCGGTCGCCAACGTCCGGGTCGGCGACAAGATGTCGCTCGAGCCGCCGTTCGAGGGCCGCTACTTCCACTTCGACGCGGTCCACCGCCTGCCGGGGGACACGGTCCTGTGGAACGGCGATCGCCGGCTCGGCGACACCGGCAGCGCGCCCGAGGTCGCGTGCGCGATCGCCGAGTGGTGCAAGGGCTCGAGCGCCAAGAACGTGTTCCTCGGCTGCACCCCGCACCAGCCGGCGTCGTGGTGGACCGCCGACCATCGCTCGCCGGTCGTCGACCTCCACGCCCGCGGGCTGGTCGACACGGTCGTGACGACGTCGGGCCTGCTGGCCCGCCGCATCAACGAGCCGGCGCTGTTCCACGTCGACTTCGCGTCGCTGGCCGCGCACCAGGGCCCGCGCGACGGATGGCAGGAGGTGTTCCGCTCCGAGATGGGCAACGTCCTCCTGGTCGAGCGCCGCGTGCTCGGTTACCGGCTCGTGCTCACGTGCGAGCGCGGGCTGATCGAGATCGACGTCAGCCACCTGCCCGACCTGGTCATCGAGACCGCGCGGGTCCCGATGAAGTCGGGCTTCGGCGTGGTCGGCCGCATCGACGGCGGCGCGTTCGCGGTCACGGCCGGCAAGGTCGAGCCGTGGGGCCTGTCGGACGTCAGCCCGGCGATGCTGGTCGGCTCGCCCAACGAGACGATCCTCGATCTGCCGCGCACGCTGCGGGCGCACCCCGACGACGGCGAGTAGCGCCGCGGCCAGCGCGGTCGCGTCAGCGGTCGCGCGTCACGGCGTGCTCCGGGCCCAGCATGCCCAGGCCGACGGACCACCGGGTCACGGGCCGGACGGCGGCCGCAGGCCGATCATCGTCGCGCGTCACGGGCCGTTGCCGATCACCGCGGCCCAGCACATGCCCAGGCCGACCGCGACCACCGCGGTCACGGGCCGCAGGCCGATGACCGCCGCCACGAACGCGCGCGGCCCGGCCTCGAGCCGGTCGAGCGCGGCGGCGATGCGCTCGCCCAAGGGTCGGCCCGGCGGCGTGACCATCACGCCCCGATGCTTGACGGTCCGCGCGGTGGGCACCTGGGTCATGGATCCAGTATGCCGCGCGCGTCGTCCGCGGCGACCGAGATCGCCGCGCGTGCGACCCGGATCACCGGGTCGCACCTCGCCCCACGCCCACGCGGCTACGGCGCGAAGGTCGCGCCGACGGCGCGCGCCGCGGTGATCGTGACCGTGCAGGTGGTCGCGGTCATCGAGTCGCAGCCGGTCCACGCGACCGTGGCCGCGTCGCCCAGGGTCGCGGTCAGCACGACCGCCTGGTTGAAGTTGAACGACGCGTTGCAGCCCGCCATCGTGCAGCCGGTGATGCCGGCCGGCGCCGAGGTCACCGAGCCGGTGGTCCCGCCCGGGGTGACGTTGACCGTCAGCGCGAACGTGTTGAGCGTGAAGGTCGCCGTCACCCCCGTCGTCGCCGTCATCGTGACGACGCAGGTGCCGGTGCCGCTGCAGCCGCCGCCGGCCCAGCCGGCGAACGACGACCCGACCGCCGGGACCGCGGTCAGCACGACCACCGAGCCGTCGACGTAGGCCTCGGTGCAGTCACCGCCGCAGGTGATGCCGGTCGGGTTCGAGGTCACCGTGCCGGTGCCGGTGCCGGCCGGCGTCACCGTGAGCGTGCGCGTGATCTGGGCGAAGGTCGCGGTCACGGTCGTGGCCGCGGCCATGGTCACCGAGCAGGTGCCCGTGCCCGAGCAGCCGCCGCCGGCCCAGCCGGTGAACGTCGAGCCACCGGACGCGACCGCGGTCAGCACCACCGACGCGCCGTCGGTGAAGTTGGCGACGCAGGTGCCGCCGCAGTTGATGCCGGCCGGGGCCGAGGTGACCGTGCCGCCGCCGCCGCCGGCCTTGACCACGGTCAGCGGGTAGTTCTTCTTCTCGAAGGTCGCGGTCACCGACACCGAGGCCGAGATCGTCACGATGCACACGCCGGTGCCCGAGCAGCCGCCGCCCGACCAGCCGGTGAACGTCGAGTTCGCGGCCGGGGCCGCGACCAGGCCGACCACCGCGCCGGCGTTGAAGCTCGACGCGCAGGTGCCGGGGCACGCGATCACGCTCGGCACCGACGTCACCGTGCCGCTGCCGCCCGACGCGCCGCCCGAGATCACCGCGGTCAGCGTGAAGCTCTTGAGCGTGTACGTCGCGGTCACGGTCGCCGCGTTGTTCATCGTCACGACGCACGTGGTCGACGTGGTGCACCCGCTCGCGCCCGACCAGCTCGTGAAGTTCGAGTCGGAGCTGGGCGCCGCGGTCAAGGTCACCATCGAGCCCTGGGCGAACGCCGCGGTGCAGGTGCCGCCGCAGGTGATGCCCGCCGGGTTCGAGGTGACCGTGCCCGAGCCGGTGCCGGCCGGGACCACGGTCAGGATGCGCACGTCGGTGTCGAAGTTGGCCACGACCGAGCGGGCCGCGTTCATCGTCACCGTGCAGGTCGTCAGGCCGGTGCAGTCGCCCGACCAGCCGGTGAAGGCCGAGTTGCCACCGGCGACCGGCGTCAGCGTGACCAGCGTGCCGGCGTTGAAGGCCGCCATGCACGTGCCGCCGCAGTTGATGCCGCTCGGCACCGACGTGACCGTGCCCGAGCCGGTGCCGGTGCGCGACACGCTCAGCGTGAAGGTCTGCAGCGCGAAGGTCGCGGTGACCGCGGTCGCGGCGTTGACGGTCACGGTGCACGGGGTCGTGCCCGGGCAGGTGATGCCGGTGCCCGACCAGCCGGTGAACGTCGAGTCACCGGCGGCGGCCGCGGTCAGGACGACCATCGTGCCGGCGTTGTAGTTCTCGGTGCAGTCGGCGCCGCAGTTGATGCCCGCCGGCGACGACGTCACGGTGCCGCCGCCGTTGCCGGCCTTGACCACCGACAGCTGGTGCTGGTTGAGCGTGAACGTCGCGGTCACGGCCCGCGCGGCGCTCATCGTCACGGTGCAGGTGCTCGTACCCGAGCAGCCCGCGCCCGACCAGCCGGTGAACGTGTTGTTGCCGGCCGGCGCGGCGGACAGCGTCACGACGGTCTCGGCGTCGTAGCCGGCCGAGCAGACGATGCCGCAGTTGATGCCGGCCGGGACCGACGTCACGACGCCGGTGCCGTTGCCGGCCAGGGTCACGGTCAGCGGGATCGAGTTGAGCGTGAAGGTCGCGGTGATCGTCGCGGCGCCGGCCATCGTGGTCGTGCACGCGCCCAGGCCGCTGCAGCCGCCGCCGGCCCAGCCAGCGAACGTCGAGTTGACGCCGGCGGTGGCGGTCAGCGTCACCATCGTGCTGGCGTTGTAGTTCTCGGTGCAGTCGGTGGCGCCGACGCCGGTGCCGCAGTTGATGCCGGTGCCGGTGACCGTGCCGGTGCCGTTGCCGGCCTTGACCACGGTCAGCGTGTTGAGGTCGAAGGTCGCGACCACGTTGCGCGCCGCCGACATCGCGACCACGCACGGCGCGGTGCCGGTGCAGCCGCCGCCGGCCCAGCCGGTGAAGACCGCGCTGGCGCCGGGCGCGCCGGTGATCGTCACCATCGTGCCGACCGGGTACAGCTCGGTGCAGTCGGCGCCGCAGTTGATGCCGGCCGGGGCCGAGGTCACGGTGCCGGTGCCGGTGCCGCCCTTGCTGAGCGACAGCGCGAACGGCTCGACCTGGCAGCGGTTCGAGCAGCCGTCGCCGCTGGTGGTGTTGCTGTCGTCGCACTGCTCGGGCCCGGGCGCGCCGGCCGGGGTGAACGCCGGGTTGAGCTTGCCGTCGCCGCAGGCCGGCGCCGAGCAGTCGAGGTTGCAGGTCTGGCTGTTGCCGTTGGTGTCGCAGGTCTCGCTGGCCGACGCGATGCCGTCGCCGCAGCGCGGGAACTGGCAGGTGTTGCGGCAGGCGTCGGTGTCGACGAGGTTGCCGTCGTCGCACTGCTCGCCGTTGATCGCCTCGACCACCATGTTGCCGCAGGTCTCGATCTGACAGGTGGCCGAGCAGCCGTCGCCGGCGGTGGTGTTGCTGTCGTCGCACTGCTCGGGCCCCGCCGCGCCGGCCGGCGTGAACGCGCGGTTGGTCTTGCCGTCGCCGCAGGCCGGCACGGTGCAGTCCAGGTTGCACGCCTGGGTGTTGGCGCCGGCGTCGCAGGCCTCGCTGGCGCTGGCGACGCCGTCACCGCAGCGCGGGAGCTGGCAGGTGTTGCGGCAGGCGTCGGTGTCGACGAGGTTGCCGTCGTCGCACTGCTCCCCGTTGATCATCTCGGTCACGCCGTTGCCGCAGGTCTCGATCCGGCACAGCGCCGAGCAGCCGTCGCCGGCGGTGGTGTTGCCGTCGTCGCACTCCTCGGGGCCGGCGCCGCCGGCCGGGGTGAACGCGCGGTTGACCTTGCCGTCGCCGCAGGCCGGGACGGAGCAGTCGGAGTTGCACGAGGCGACGTTGACGCCGACGGTGCCGGGGTCGCAGGCCTCGCCGGCCGCCGCGTTGAAGCGGTTGTCGCCGCACACCGGGATCGTGCAGTCGCCGTCGCAGGCGGCGCTGTCGGTGGTCGTGCCGTTGTCGCACTCCTCGTCGATGCTCGGGCCGGCCGGGCCGTCGTTGTCGACGAAGCCGTTGCCGCAGCCGAACCCGGCCTGGCAGTTGTTGCGGCACTCGTCGGTGTCGTCGGTGTCGCCGTCGTCGCACAGCTCCGGCGGGTTGGCCGGGCCGCCCGACGAGTCGAGGATGCCGTTGCGGCAGCTCTCGAGCGACAGGCAGTTGGGCGAGCAGCCGTCGCCGGCGATGTTGTTGCCGTCGTCGCAGACCTCGGCGCAGTTGGTGCCGGTCGCGGTCGCGCTCTTGCACGTCGCGCCGGTGGTCGGCAGGTCGCTGTTGACGTAGCCGTCGTTGCAGCTCTCGTCCGACGCGCAGTCGAAGCTGCAGCCGTCGCCCGAGGCGGTGTTGCCGTCGTCGCAGCGCTCGCCGCGCGGCGCGCCGGGCGAGGTGAACATCGGGTTGGTGTGCATGTCGCCGCAGGCCGGCAGCGTGCAGTCGCTGTCGCAGGTGGCCGAGTCGGCGCCGCCGAGCTCGTCGCACTCCTCGGTGTCCGGCCCCTGCAGGTCGAGCTTGCCGTCACCGCAGACGTTGGTCTGGCAGTCGGCGCGGCAGTCGTCCTCGTCGATCTGGTTGCCGTCGTCGCACTGCTCGCCGGGGTCCATCTGGCTGTTGCCGCACAGGTCCGAGACCTGGCGACAGCCGAGCCCGTCGGCGGTGCAGACCGAGCCCTCGGGGCAGACCACGCCGCTCGAGCACTCGATGGTGTTGCTCTCGAAGCAGCCGGCCAGGGTCAGCGCGGCGGCCAGGGCGACGCCCAGGGCGCCGCCGCGGCGAGCGGTGCGAACGAACGAGAAGACAGACGACATGGACGACTCCACGCTAGGGACACAATCAAGGAGGTCGGCGGTGACGCGCGCGCGGCACCGCCGAAAGGAGCGACGACTAGAACGACCCCACGACCGCGAGCCCGGCCTGGCCGGGCGCGACGACCGGCGTCAGCGCGAGGTCGACCGCGCCGGCGGTCGGATCGACCCGGTAGGTCTTGGGCCGGTTGAGGATCACCAGCACCACGCCCGCGACGATCGCGGCGCCGCCGATGCCGTAGGTGACGAACGCCAGGGTCTGGTTCGACTCGGCGCTGCTCTTCTTGTCGGCGACGCCGGCCGGCAACGTCGTGCAGCCGCCCGAGGGGTCGGTGCTGGCGCAGTTCGAGATCGCCTGATCGTAGTCGTCGAAGCTCGACTTGGCCGAGCTGTGCAAGAGGCCGCCGGTGGCGCCGAGCGCGACGCCGGTGCCGAGCAGCACGTACGGCACCCAGCCGGGCATCAGCCGCTTCTCGCGGGTGAGCTCGGCGTCGGTGTACATCGGGATCGTGATCGCCGACGTGGTGCCGCCGAGGATCTTCACGGTCAGGGGCACCGGGGTGTAGCCCTCCGCGCGCGCGACGACCGTGTGCTCGCCGGCGCGGACCCGCGAGGTGAAGGTGCCGGGGCCCTTGAAGACCTCCTTGCCGTCGAGGACCAGGATCGAGCCCGCGACGTCGAGCGTGTACTCGACGTTGCCGATCTGCTTCTCGACCAGGAGCTTGGTGCTCTTGGCGCGGTCGAGCTTCTCGGCGTCGAGCGGCCCGACGCCGTAGACCATCGCGGCCTCGAGCGCGTCGTAGATCTCGAGCGGCTGGTCGAGGTTCACCAGCGCGAGCGCGAGGTTGTAGTAGATGGCCGGGTGCTTCCAGTGGTCGAGCGCGGCGCGGTACTTGGCGACCGCGTCGGGCCAGTACTGCTGGCGGATGAGCGCGTTGCCCTCCTTGAACAGCGTCAGCGCGATCTGCTGCTCGTCCTGCGACACGCCGGTGGCCCACGGCCGCGCGTCCTCGCGCTGGGCCTTGGCGAGGTCGTCCTCGGTCAGCGGCTTCTTCGGGTCGGGCGGCGGGGCCGGCGCGCCGCTGCCGTCGCCGGCGGGCTGGGCCGCCACCGGGACCGCGACCAGGGTGAGGGCGAGGCCGAGGGTCACGTGGGTCAGAGCAGAACGAAACATAGAAGCTCCCATCGATCGGGCTAGGTACGAAAACGAGCCAGTGCGGAGGTGGGCCCGCGCGGGTGCGGGGCCGGTGCGGACGCGGGCGCGGCTACGGCAGCGTCTCCATCAGCTTGCCGATCTTGCGCTCGAGATCGGCGGCCTTGCGCTCGGCCTCGTCGCGCAGGCGCTGCGCCTCTTCCTTGGCGACGCGCTCCTTGTCCTCGGCGGCCTCGGCGGCGGCGGCGGCGGCCTTCGCGCGCTGGGCCGAGTCCTCGGCGTCGCTCTGGGCCTTCTTGGCGCGCTCGCGCGACTCGTTGGCCTCGGCCAGCGCCTCCTCGAGGCCGGCGTTGGCCTGGACCAGCTCGTCGTAGGTGCGGTCGAGCTTGGCCTTGTTGCGGTTGGCGCGCAGGGTCTCCTCGTTCTTCTTCTCCTCCTCCAGCTTGCGGAGGCGGTCCTGCTCGCGGGCCTCGGCCAGCGCGCCCTTGGCGGTCTCCTCGTTGGCCTTGGCGACCTTGGCGGCGTCGGCCGCCTTGACCGCGTTCTCGGCGGCCTTGCGCTCGCTCGCGCGGATCGTGAACAGCGCGGCGCCCGCCGCCATCAGCAGCAGCGTCAGGAACGTGACCAGGCCGATCGTGAAGGTGCGGCGCCGGCGCTCGGCCCGGGTGGCCTCGGCGATCACCGCGTCGAGGAACTCCTTCTGGCTGGCCGGGATCGGCGACTTGTTGCGCTTGACCCAGCGCATCGCCTCGTCGGCGGCCTCGCCGCGCCAGAGCGTGCCCGGGTCGCGGCCCTTGGCCTGCCACTGCTTGGTGGCGACCCGGAGCTGCTCGACGAACGCCGAGTCCTCCTGGGTCTCGTCGAGCCAGCGCCGCAGCGCCGGCCAGCTGTGGATCAGCGACTCGTGGACGACCTCGACCGTCGAGCCCTGGGCCGAGCCGTCGGCCGCGGTCTGGGTCACGAGCAGGCGCGCGGCCGTCAGGTGATCGACCAGGCGCCCGATGTCGCCGGTGCCCGGCGCCAGCTCGGCCAGCTCGGCCAGCGACACGATCGCGCGGGTGCGCTCGGGCGTGATCAGCCGCAGGAACAGCGTGCGCGCCAGCGCCTGCGACGGGCCCGACAGCTCGGCGAGGACGCTGTCGGCGTGGCTGGCCAGGGCGCCGGCGATGCCGCCCATCGCGTTGTACGCGTTCTGGGTCAGCAGCTTGCGGGTCGAGTCCTTCGCGTCCCACAGCTTCGTCGCCGCGAACTGGAGCAGCGGCAGCGCGCCGGGCGTGGTCTCGAGGTGGCTGAGCATCTCCTCGACCATCACCGGGTTCTCGAAGTGGTACCCGGCCATCTCGGCCGGCTGCACCAGCGCGTCGCGCAGGCCGTCGCGCCCGGGCGGGGTCAGGAAGAACAGCCCCTGCATGACCTCGGCCATGAGCCGGGGGTCCTCACCGACCCGGTCCAGGAAGTCCGATCGCAACGACAGCACCACGCGCACCGGCGCCGAGGCGTCATCCGCGGTGCCGGCCAGGCAGGCGGTGAACGCCGCGCGCTCGGCCGGATCCGGCACGAGCGTGTAGAGCTCCTCGAACTGATCGACGAACAGCAGGATCTTGCGGTTCGAGCGGCGGGCCCGGGCCCGGAGCACCTGGCCCATCTGGCCGGGCTCGGCCGCGAGCTGCTGCGCGAGCGCGGCCTGCTCCTTGAGGTCGTCGACGACGGTGGTCGAGGTCGAGCTGACCATCGGCGACATCATCGCGGCGATGGCCATGAGCGGGCTGCGGCCAGGGCGGATGACCAGCGTCTCCCACTGCTCGCCCGAGGCCTTGAGCGCCGGCACCAGACCGGCGCGGACGAACGACGACTTGCCGACGCCCGACGGGCCGACCACGCCCATGATCGGGCGATCGCGGATGCGGTTGACCGCGGCGGCGATCTCGCGCGAGCGGCCGAAGAACCGCGCCGCGTCGCTCTCCTGGAACGACGACAGGCCCGCGTACGGGCTCTCGTCGAGCTGGAGCTGCATCGTCGAGTAGCGCCCCGGCAGGAACGGCTCGAGCGCCTTGAGCAGCTCGCGCGCGTCGGCGTAGCGGTACTCCTTGTGCTTCTGCAGGCAGCGATCGACGATGTCGCAGATGCCCTGCGGCACGTCCGACACCGCCTCGCGCAGCTTGGGCATCGGCTTGTCGACCATCGCGGTCACGACCAGCTGGTTGCCCTGCAGCGGGGCCAGCGGGTGCTTGCCGGCCAGCAGGCGGTAGAGGATCACGCCGACCGCCCAGATGTCGGTGCGGTGGTCGATCTCGACCCCGATGCCCCACTGCTCCGGGGACATGTACTTCATCGTCCCCATGATCACGCCCTGGCGCGTCAGGTTCGTGTTGGTGTTCTCGCCGAGCTCGGCCGCGGTCGGCAGGCGCAGCGCCGCGTTCGACGGCGCCGTCGGGCTGCCGGCCGGCGACTTCTCGGTCGCCTGATCGCGGACCTTGGCGATGCCGAAGTCGAGCACCTTGATGCCGCCGGCCTCGGTCACGAAGATGTTGTCGGGCTTGAGATCGCGGTGGACGATGCCCTGCTCGTGCGCGACGACGAGCGCGCGCACGACCGGGACCATCAGCTCCATCACGCGCGCGGGCGGCAGGCGCTTGCCGCCGGTGACCAGCTCGGTGAGCGTCGTGCCCGACAGGAACTCCAGCACCATGTACGGCTGCTGGCTGATCTCGCCGACCTCGTAGATGATGACGATGTTCTCGTGGCTGCAGCGCGCGGTGGCGCGGGCCTCGATGATGAAGCGCTGGGTCAGCTCGGGGTGGTTCGACTGCAGGACCTTGATCGCGACCTTGCGGCCGAGCTTGGTGTCGCGCGCGAGGTAGACCGCGCCCATGCCGCCCGCGCCGATCTCGCGGATGATCTCGTACTGGTTGATCTGCGCGCCGGGGCGCGGCATCTGGCCCGGGCCCCACACCGACGTCACCTCGGACACCTCGGCGCGGCGGGCCGGCGACGGCGTGCCCTGGGCCACGCCCGACGGGTCAGCCACGGAGGCGCGCTCGATGCTGCCAGCCGCCTCGCTGCTGCTGCCCGACGCGATGACCGTGCGGTCCTGAGGGGTTGCGCGGACCGGGCCCGCACTCGCCGCGGCAGCAGCAGCGGCGGCGGCGGCGATGTTCGGGCCGCCGATCACCACGGTGGGCTGGTCGAAGACGTCTCGCGAACCGTTGTTGCCGTTGTTGCTCTCGCTCATCGTATCCCCGGGGCGCGCGGACGGGCGGCACCGGATGGCGCGTCCCCGCACGACCCACCCAATATACCCCGCTCCTACCCGAAGATCACAACCTTTACCTGCGAATCCTTCGGATTGTCGGTTCGTTGGTGACCCGCGTTACGCGCGCGCCGAGGTCTCGTACGCTCCTGGCATGACGGAGCACGTCGACGTCCTGGTCGTCGGTGCGGGCCTCTCGGGGATCGCGGCCGGCTATCACCTCCAGACCCACTGTCCCGATCGGACCTACGCGATCCTGGAAGGCCGTGACTGCATCGGCGGCACCTGGGATCTGTTCCGCTACCCCGGCATCCGCAGCGACTCCGACATGTACACGCTGGGCTACACGTTCCAGCCGTGGCCGGGAGATCGCGCGCTGGCCGATGGTGGGTCGATCCTGTCCTACGTCCGCGACACCGCGCGCGCCCACGGGATCGATCAGCACATCCGGTTCGGTCACCGGATCGTCCGCGCGGCCTGGTCGAGCGCCGCCGCGCGCTGGACCGTCACCGCCGAGCGCCCCGCCACCGGCGAGCGGGTCGAGCTGACCTGCGACTTCCTGCTCATGTGCGCCGGCTACTATCGCTACGACCGCGGCCACGCGCCGACCTTCACCGACAGCGAGCGCTTCCGCGGACGCATCCTCCACCCGCAGTTCTGGCCCACGGACTACGACCACACCGGGCAGCGCGTCGTCGTGATCGGCAGCGGCGCCACCGCGGTCACGCTGGTGCCGGCGCTGGCCGAGAAGGCGGCGCACGTGACCATGCTCCAGCGCTCGCCGACGTACATCGTGTCGCGGCCCGGCGTCGACGCCGCGGCGATGTGGCTGCGCAAGCGCCTGGCGCCGAAGACCGCGTACGCGGCGACCCGGTGGAAGAACGTGCTGCTCGGCAAGGCCTTCTACGACTTCTGCCGGCGGTTCCCGGCCCAGGCCCGCAAGCTGATCATGGCCGGCGTGCGCAAGCAGGTCGGCGACGCCACCGACCTCGCCCACTTCGAGCCCACCTACGCGCCGTGGGATCAGCGGCTGTGCCTGGTGCCCGACGGCGATCTGTTCCAGGCGCTCCGGTCGGGCAAGGCCGAGGTCGTCACCGACACCGTCGACCGCTTCACCGAGGACGGCGTCCTGCTGGCCTCGGGCCGGACCCTCGCCGCCGACGCGATCGTCACCGCCACCGGCCTCGAGCTGCAGTTCCTCGGCGGCGTGACCGTCGCGGTCGACGGCGTCGACGTCGATCCATCGGGGCGCTGGAACTACAAGGGCGCGATGCTGTCGGGGGTGCCCAACCTGGCGATGGTCGTCGGTTACACCAACGCGTCGTGGACGCTCAAGGCCGAGCTGACCTGCCAGTTCGTGTGCCGCCTGCTCAACCACATGGCCGCGCGCCACTACCGGATCGCGACGCCGGTGCAGGCCGACCCGGCCCTGCCGGCCGCGCCGCTGCTCGACCTGCAGTCGGGCTACGTCCAGCGCGCGACCCAGATGATGCCGAAGCAGGGCGACCGCGCGCCGTGGCGGCTCTACCAGAGCTACCCGCACGACCTGTGGGCGCTCAAGCACGACCCGATCGACGACGGCGTCCTGACCTTCGCGCGCTGACGGTCCGGCGGCGCCGGCGGGTCCTGACCTTCGCGACCTGACCGTGCGGAGGCGCCGGCGCGCTACTTGACCTGGCAGGTGCGCACGACCGTGCGATCGGGCGCGAGGCCGATCACCTCGAGGCGGCCGTCGTCGTTGCGGCCGACCGCGAGGTCGCCGCTCACCGGCCCGCCCTCCGACGCCCAGGTGCCCCACGCGCCGCCCGGCTCCTTCTGCCAGATGTGCCACATGACGTTGTCGTCGGTGGTGACGAACACCTCGAGGCGGCCGTCGCGGATCGTCCCGACCACCGGCGTCGACGCGAACCGACCGCCCAGCGACACCCAGTCCTTCCACCGACCGTTGGGCTTCTCCTGCCACTTGTGCCAGAGCGCGCCGTCGCCGCCGCGCGCGAACGCCTCGAGCCGGTGGCCCGGGTTGGCGCCGATCGCGACCGAGCTGGTCAGCACGCCGCCCTCGGACTTCCAGTCGGTCCACTTGCCGTTGGGCTTCTCCTGCACGCGCTTCCACAGCGCGTTGTCGGTGGCGCGCACGTAGACCTCGAGCCGACCGTCCTCGTTGCTGGCCACCACCGGATCGCCGAGACCCTGGCCGCCGAGCGAGGCGAACGAGCCCCAGGCGCCGTTCTTCTCCTTCTGCCAGGCGTGCCAGAGCGCGTGATCGGGCCCGCGGACGAACGCCTCGAGCCGACCGTCCTCGTTGCGCCCGACCGCCGGCACGGACGCGCACTGGCCGCCCAGCGGCTTCCAGTCCGACCACGCGCCGTTCTTCTCCTTCTGCCAGATGTGCCAGAGCGCGCCGTCGAGGCCGCGCGCGAACACCTCCATGCGCTTGTCGTCGTTGCGCCCGACCGCGACCCGCGGCCAGCCCTCGGCTGGCGCCTGCGTCGTCGGCGCACCGCCGCCCATGCCGCCGCCCATGCCGCCGCCGCCCATGCCGCCGCCGCCCATGCCGCCGCCCATGCCGCCGCCGCCCATGCCGCCGCCGCCGCCCATCGCGCCCATGTGGCCGGGCGCGCCCGCGGAGGTCCATGGTGACCACGGCCCGCCGACCGCGGTCTGCCACGAGTGGAGCAGCTCACCCTCGGCGCTGCGCCCGAAAACCTCGAGGCGCCCGTCGGCGTTGGTCCCCATCGTCGGGGGGCTCGCCAGTCGCCCGTTCATCGTCTTGAACGCTTGCCAGCCGGACATCGCACGCTCCGTGGAAATAGAGAGACGGCGCCCACACCTGGGGCACCCCGCGATCGATCATACGTGATCGCCGCGGTCGCGGGGTCCCGCCGGCGGACGTCGCCGCGGTCCGGTCCGCCCTCGCGGCGGGCCCAGGGAGTAGGCTCCCCGCGATGTCGACCCTGGCCTCGCTCGCGACCTCGTTCCGCACCGCCTACCTCGATCACGCGACGATCGCCGCGCAGCTCGCGGCCTGGCACGCGGCGTTCCCCGACCTGACGCGGCTCACGACGATCGGCACCACGCCCGAGGGCCGCGCGCTGACCGTCCTCACGATCGGCGTCGATCCGGATCGCGCCCGCCCGACCGCCTGGGTCGACGGCAACATGCACGCGGCCGAGCTGGCCGGGTCGAGCGTGGCGCTGGCGATCGCCGAGGACTTCCTGGCCGCCCACGTCGAGCCCGACCGCCTGGCCTGGTCGCCGGCGTTGATCGCGGCCGCGCGCGCGACCCGGCTGTTCGTGCTGCCGCGGATGTCGCCCGACGGCGCCGAGTGCGTGCTCACGACCGGTCGGTTCGTGCGCTCGGCCCCGCGCGACGACCGCGGCCCGCGCGGCGCCAGCGCGTGGCAGGCCGGCGACGTCGACGGCGACGGCCGGATCCTGGCGATGCGCGTCGCCGATCCCGCCGGCGACTTCGTGGCGCCGTCGCCGGAGCACCCCGACCTGCTGGTGGCGCGCGAGCTGGGCGACGCCGGGCCGTTCTACCGGCTCTTCCCCGAGGGCACGATCGCGCGCTGGGACGGCTTCACGATCCCGCCGCCGAGCTTCGTCGGCGACAACCCGGTCGATCTCAACCGCAACTTCCCGTGGTCGTGGGCGCCGGTCCACGAGCAGATCGGCGCCGGCCGGTTCCCCGCTGTCGGAGCCCGAGAGCCGCGCGGTGGTCGAGTTCGCGTGCGCCCACCCCGAGATCTACGCGTGGCTGAACCTCCACACCTTCGGCGGGGTGTTCATCCGCCCGCTCGGCCACGCCGCCGACAGCAAGCTCGACCAGGACGACCTCGCGCACTTCCGCCAGCTCGAGGCCTGGGTCACCGAGACCACCGGCTACCCGACGGTGTCGGGCTTCGAGGAGTTCCTCTACGCGCCCGACCGGCCGCTGCACGGCGACCTCACCGACTTCGCCTACCACCAGCGCGGCGCGTTCGCGTACGTCGTCGAGCTGTGGGACATCTTCGCGCGGCTCGGCCTGCCGCGCCCCAAGAAGTTCGTCGACCACTACACCCACCTGACCCGCGCCGATCTGATCAAGCTGGCGGCGTGGGATCGCGACCACAACCACGGCCGGCTGATCCAGCCGTGGCGCGCGGCGGTCCACCCGCAGCTGGGCCCGGTCGAGGTCGGCGGCGTCGATCCGCGGATCGGCATGTGGAACCCGCCGCCCGAGCTCCTGGCCGAGCTGTGCGCGAGCCAGAGCGCGTGCTTCGTCCGGGTCGCGGCGATGGCGCCCGAGGTGGTCGTGCGGGCCGCCACCGCGACCGCGCTCGGCGACGACCTGTGGCGGGTCGAGATCGTCGTCGACAACCGCGGCTACCTGCCGACCCACGGCCTGGCGTCGGCCAAGAAGCTCGAGTGGCACGAGCCGCTCTACGCCGAGCTCACCGCGACCGGCAGCGCGCTGGTCGATCCCGCCGCCGCCCGGGTCGCGCTCGGGCACCTCGGCGGCTGGGGCCGCGGCCACGGCGCGGGCGCCAACGATCTGACCTACGCGTACACGCCCGGCAGCGCCGCGAGCGCCCGCGCGACCTGGCTGGTGCGCGGGCGCGGCCAGGTCACCGTGCGCCTCGGCGCCGCCCGGGTCGGCTTCGTCGACGCCACGGTGACGATCGGCTGAGCGCCGATCGGTCGATCAACGCGCGCCGCCGATCCGCCGCGCCGCCGCTCGGCGCGGTCCAGACCCCGCGCCACACGGCGCGCGCGGACACGGGCAGGCGTACACGTCCGCCGATCGATCGTGGGCGTCCAGCCCGAAGAACGTCGCGAGCGCGGTGTTGAGCTGCGCCCGGCGACGGGTGAAGTCCTCGCACCCGCAGTGCGCGCACCGGAGCTTGCGGTCGGTAGGATCCCTGGCTCAACGTCCCATCAGCCCTCGCCGCGCGCAAGCCGACGTCGTCGCGGCCAGGGCGACGCGCAGGACGATCCGGCTCACGGGCACGCGGCGGCCGGCGCGATCCCGGCGTTGCCGAGCACGGTCACGCCGCTGCCGGAGATCGCCGCCGGACCGCACAGCTCGTTCGAGAGGAACATCGAGTCGCTGCCGGCGGACGTCACCGCGCCGGTGACGTGCGAGAAGCTGACGCCGACCTTGCTCGCCGGCATCGTCAGCGAGCCCGTGATGGCGGCGCCGCGGATGCGGCTGTCGCTGCCCGTGACCGCGACGTCGCCGTCGAGGGTGACGGTCCCGCCGAGCACCCCTTCGCCGAACAGCGTGACGCGACTGCCGGCGAAGTCGAGATCACCCTGGTAGCTGCCGCCGCGGAAGAACACCACGCGATCGCTGACCGCGAGCACCGCGTTGACCTCGGCGTTGGTCATCGTCGGGGTGACCTCGAAGGCTTGGTCGGCCTTGTAGTCGACGTTGACCATCACCTGCGCGCTGCCCGGCTGGGCCGCGATCGCGACCTCGCGCAGCGCCTGGTCGGCGACCATCACCGAGAACGTGCCGCCCTCGATCGCCCCCGACACGGTGATGGTCCGGGCGCCCGCGGTCACCGGCGCCAGCACCGCGATGCCGTCGACGTCGGTGGTCGCGACCACGCCATCATCGGTCGTCAGCGTGACGCCCGCCGCGATGGGCCCGGGAGTCGCGACGGACCTGGTGTTCGCGTCGTTCACGGTCGGGTTGACGACGACGACGATCGCGGTCGTGCCGAACGGGACGTCGGTCGGGGTGCTGGCGTCGGGACTGCCGCTGGTCCCGTCACTGCCACACCCCGCGATGAAGAAGACGCCGAGCCAAGCGCGTGAGATCATCGTCGGACGTACTTCAAGACGTGTGCCAGCAGCGACCCGCGCATTTTCGCGCCCGCGGCGGGACGAGGGCTGATCGCGCGGTCGTGGTTGTACTGTGGGGGCCGGTAGGTAGGTCTGGCGGGCGGGCGGTCAGTGGACGTTGATGTTGACGTTCACGCTGCCGCGCGCGCTCCAGCGCCCCGGCGTGTAGACGCGCTGGCCGCCGCTCGACGACCACCCGCCGCCGACCCACACCTGGCCCGAGCGCTCGGGCTGCCACTGGCCCGGTGACCACACGTAGCCCGAGGGCCCCTGGTTCCAGTAGCCCTCGGTGTAGACGTAGCCGGCGCGCTGTCCGGTCCAGTAGCCGTCGACGTAGGCGTAGCCGCCCTGGGTCTGGCCCCAGTAACCCTGGACGTAGACCTGGCCGGAGCGCTGGGGCTCCCAGGCGCCCGGCATCCAGACGTAGGCGTTGCCGTTCCAGGCGTGGCGCCCCTGGATCCACACGTAGCCGGGGCGGCTCTCGAAGTAGATGTCGACCGGCGCCGGCGGCGGCGTCGACAGGATCACCGCGACGTTGTGGACCGCGATCGCCGTGGCCGCGACCGCGGTCGCGACCTGCGCGGCGGTGGCGACCGCGCGCAGCCCCGGCGAGCTGACGCGGACGTGGCCCGAGCCGCGGACGTAGCAGCCCGAGGCGAGCGCGAGGACGAGGACGAGCGAGGAGGCGGCGCGCATGCGGTGATGGTCGCGCGGACGCCGCGCGGCGGCAAGCGCCCCGACGGTGGCCTCGATCACGCGGTGCGGACCAGCGGCGGTCCGCGGTACAAGGGGCCATGGCCCGCTACGCGATCGGCGACATCCAGGGCTGCATGGCCACGCTCGAGCGCCTGCTCGCGACGATCGCGTTCGCGCCCGCCCGCGACGAGCTGTGGCTGGTCGGCGATCTGGTCAACCGCGGGCCCCGCTCGCTCGACGTGCTGCGCTGGGCCCGCGCGCTCGGTGATCGCGCCACGGTCGTCCTGGGCAACCACGACCTGCACCTCCTGGCCCGGGCCGCCGGCGTCGGCAAGGCCAAGAAGCGCGACACGCTCGACGAGATCCTGGCCGCGCCCGATCGCGACGAGCTGATCGACTGGCTGCGCGCGCGGCCGCTGTGCCACGTCGCCGACGGCTTCGTGATGGTCCACGCCGGCGTCCACCCGAGCTGGTCCCTGGCCCAGGTCCAGGGCTACGCGCGCGAGGTCGAGGCGTGCCTGCGCGGCGCTGACTGGCGCACCTGGATCGCCCAGACCCTGGGGCCGGCCCCGACCTGGCGCCCCGACCGCGCCGGCGCCGAGCGCGTGCGGGCGATCCTCGGCTACCTGGTGCGGGTGCGCATGTGCCGGCCCGACGGCGACGCCCTGCCCGACTTCGACGGCGCGCCCGACGAGGCGCCCCTGGGCGCGGTGCCGTGGTACCGGCTCACGCCGGCCGCGCTGGCGCGCCACACGGCGGTCTTCGGCCACTGGGCCGCCCACGGCGCGATGATCGGCGACGACGTGATCGCGACCGACTCGGCGTGCGTGTGGGGCGGCGCGCTGACGGCGGTGCGCCTCGACGACCGCGCGATGTTCTCGGTGCCCGCGCTCGAGCCCCCGGCCGGGTGAGCGCCGCCGCGCGCGGTCAGTCCTGTTCGCGGTGCCCGCGCTCGAGGCCCCGGCCGGGTGAGCGCCGCCGCCGCGCGCGGTCAGTCCCTGTGCTCGGTGCCCGCGCTCAAGCCCCCGGCCCCGGCCGGGTGAGCGCCGCCGCCGCGCGCGGTCAGTCCTTCTTCTTCCGCTTGCGCGTCGTCAGCGGGATCGGATCGCTGGTGTCGCCCAGCGCCTCGGCCGGGCCGATCTCGATGTCGATGCCCGAGCCGTTGTCGACCGCGCCCGGCGCCAGCGTCGGCGCCGACGCCGGCTTCGCGTAGGTCCAGGTCGGGACGTTCTCGCTGGTCATCAGCGCCGACCGCCGCGGCCCCAGGCGGGCTCGGTGCTCGGCCACGCGCTGGGCCAGGATCGCCTGAGGATCGCCGCCGGGCGGGGCGTAGCGCAGCACCTCGCCCAGCATGAACGCGAAGCTCGCGGCCGAGCCGAACCGATCGGCCGGCTCCTTGGCTAGCGCGCGCTCGATGATCACGATCAGCTCGTCGGGCAGATCGCTGCGGTACGCCGACAGCGGCCGGATGATGCACTGCCGGATCAGCTTGAACACGTCGAGGTCCGAGCGCCCGTCGAACAGGCGCTCGCCGGTCAGCGACTCCCACATCACCGCGCCCATCGCGAACAGATCCGAGGCCGGCGTCGCCTGGCCGCCCATCGCGACCTCGGGCGACAGGTACGACAGCTTGCCCTTGACCGTGCCCGGCGCCGTCAGGCTGACCATGCGGTCGCGGGCGCGGGCCAGGCCGAAGTCGGTGAGCTTCACCGCGCCGTTGCTGCCCAGGAGGATGTTGTGCGGCGAGACGTCGCGGTGGACGATCGGCGCCGGCGTGCCGTCAGGGCGGCGCCGCTCGTGGGCCGCCGCCAGGCCCCGCAGCGTGCCGATCGCCGCCACCACCACCAGCGGCCACGGGGTGCGCCCGCCGGCCTCGCGCTCGGCCTTGACGAAGCCGCCGAGGTCCATCCCCTCGACCCACTCCATGACGATGTAGTACGTGCCCTGGGGATCGACGCAGAAGTCGTAGACCTGGACGATGTTGGGGTGCGCGAGCTCGGAGCCGACCCGCGCCTCCTCGATGAACATCTCGGTGTAGTTCTTGATCGAGCGGAACTCGCTCTTGATCTTCTTGATCGCGACCGTGCGCGAGAAGCCGGCGGCGCCCTTGACCTGGGCCTTCCAGACCGACGCCATGCCGCCTTCTCCGGCCATCTCGACCAGCTCGTACTTGCCGTCGAGGACGACCGGGCTTGTCACCGCTCGCATTATCCCCGCCCGCGGCCCGACCTGCAATGCCCGACAGCGCCTGTGAGGGCTGCGAAAGATGCTGTGGGGCAGGCGCTGCGGTCCGCGCGCGTCACCCGAGGCGCGCGCGGGCGGCCTCGAGCTCGCTGGCGGCGGCCTCCCACCGACCGGTCAGCTCGTCGAGCTTCTCCTGATCGCCGCCGTAGTCGCCGAGCAGCTGCTTGCGGCGCGCGTCGTCGGCGTACACCGCCGGATCGGCCAGCGCCGCCGAGCGCTGGGCCTGGGCGGTCTCGAGCGCGGTGATCCGCTCCTCGAGGTCGGCCACGCGCTTCTCGAGCGGGCCGAGCGCCTTGGCGCGGGCGCGCCGCTCGTCGGCCTCGCGCCGCTTGCGGGCCTTGTCGTCCTCGCGGCTGGCGGCGTCGGCCGCGGGCGCGGGCGCGGCCGGGGTGGCGGTCCGGGACGGCGGCGCCGGCGCCTTGGCGGCCATCACCACCTCGCGCTGCCGCAGCGTGCACGAGTACAGGTAGTCGTCGAGCCCACCCGGGTAGGTCTCGACGCCGCCGTCCTCGACGTTCCAGATCCGGGTCGCGAGCGTGCGGATCAGCGACCGGCTGTGGCTGACGAACACCAGCGTGCCGTCGAACGTGGTCAGCGACCGCGCCAGGCTGTCGGCCGACTCGAGATCGAGGTGGTTGGTCGGCTCGTCCATCAGGATCAGGTTGCCGGGGTTGACCAGCAGCCGGGCCAGCGCGACGCGCGAGCGCTCGCCGCCCGACAGCACCTTGATCGGCTTGTCGACGCTGTCGCCCGAGAACATGAACGCGCCCAGGATCGAGCGCACCCGCGACACCGGCGCCGCCGGGTTGGCCCGCTGCACGACCTCCTGCACCGACGCGGTCATGTCGAGGGTGTCGCCGTGGTGCTGGGCGTAGTAGCCGACCTTGACGCCCTGGCCCAGGCGGATGGCGCCGCCGTCGCTGGGCAGCTCGTCGGCGATCATCTTGAGCAGCGTGGTCTTGCCGGCGCCGTTCTTGCCGATGATGCCGATCTTCTCGCCGCGCTTGACCGTCAGGTCGACCGAGCGCAGCACGACGTGGTCGCCGTAGACCTTGCGCAGCCCGT
The DNA here is from genome assembly GCA_016717005.1 of Myxococcales bacterium. Taxonomy (NCBI): domain Bacteria; kingdom Pseudomonadati; phylum Myxococcota; class Myxococcia; order Myxococcales; species Myxococcales bacterium. Next base: position 352,115 of record JADJUF010000049.1, read on the forward strand.
CGAGCTTGAGCACCTCGGCGGCGGTCCGCTCGGTCGGCGCGAAGCTCCAGCGCATGACGTTGCGCTTCTGGAAGGTCTCGACGTCCTCCATCTTCTCGAGCATCTTGATGCGGGACTGCACCGCCTTGGCCTTGTTGGCCTGGGCCCGGAACCGGTTGATGAAGGTGGTCAGGTGCTCGCGCTCGCGCTCGAGGTTCTTGGCCTTGCCGGCCAGGATGGTCTCCTCCTCGAGCCGGGCCTCGACGTAGCGCTCGTAGTTGCCGGGGTAGCTGCGCACGCCCTCGGGCTCGAGCGAGACCACCCGCGCGATCTGCTCGTTCAGGAACTCGCGGTCGTGGCTGATCAGGATGAACGCGCGGTCGTAGCGCTTGAGGAAGTCGCCGAACCACGCCACCGACGGCAGGTCGAGGTGGTTGGTGGGCTCGTCGAGCAAGAGCACGTCGGGCCGCTGGAACAGCAGCCCGGCCAGGACCGCGCGCATCTTCCACCCGCCCGAGAACTCGCCGAGGTCACGGCCGTGGTCGCTGGTGGCGAAGCCGAGGCCGTCGAGGATCGTCTGGGCCTCGTGGGTCGAGAAGAACCGGTCGAAGTGGGCCTGCTGCTCGTGCAGCTCGGCCACGCGCTCGGCCAGCTCGAGCAGCTGGTCGTGGCGGGCCGGATCGTCGCCGGCCTCGGTCAGCTCGGCCTCGGCCGCCGCCAGGTCGAGGTCGAGCTGGGCCCGCCCCGGGACGCTGTCGACCACGAACGACAGCAGCGTCCGCCCGCCGGTCAGCGCCAGATCCTGGGGCAGCCAGCCGACCCGGACGCCGCGGGCGCGGATGATCCGGCCGTCGTCGATCTCCTGGAGCCCCGCGATGATCTTGAGCAGCGTGGTCTTGCCCGAGCCGTTGGGCCCGACCAGGCCGATCCGATCGTGGCTGCCGATGCGGAGCCCGACCGCGTCGAAGATCATCCGATCGGCGAAGAACAGCGTGACCTCTTCGAGGACGACCAGGCTCATGGCAGCGGGCGCGTATACCGCAGCCGCGCAGCGCTCGCCACCGCCGCGTCCCGCACTTCGCTCGATCGCGGTCAGGACGCCGGCAGCGCCACCGTGAACGTGGCGCCGGCCCCGGGGACGCTCGCGACGGTGAGCCGGCCCGAGGCGCTGGCCACGATCGACTGGGCGGTGGCCAGGCCCAGGCCGATGCCCTCGCCCACCGGCTTGGTCGAGAAGAACGGGTCGAACACGCGCGGCAGATCGCCGGGCGCGATCCCGACGCCGGTGTCGCTGATGGCGAAGCAGGTGTGGCGGCCGTCGCGCCACACCCGCACGCCGATGCGGTGGCCGCCGCCGCCGGCGGCGCGGATGGCGTGGCCGGCGTTGATCAGCAGGTTCAGCGCCACCTGGGTCAGCTTGCCCTCGGCGATCAGCACCGGCGGCGCCGCGGCGTAGGCGCGCTCGATCTCGATCCCGGCCAGCGCGTGGCCGGCGATCTTGAGCGCGCGCTCGATCGGCGCGGTCACGTCGAGCACGGTCGGCTCGTCATCGGGCCGCGCGAACTGGCGCAGCTCGCCGACGATCGTGCGCACCCGCCGGGCGCCGTCGGCGATCGCCGCCAGGTGCCCGACCAGCTCGTCGAGCACCGGCGCGGCCGGGGTCCCGGGCGGCAACGCCGAGCGCAGCTCGCCGGCGCGCACCGTCGCGGCGTCGAGCCGGAGCAGCAGGTAGGTCAGCGGGTTGCCGATCTCGTGCGCCACCCCGGCCGCGAGCGTGCCCAGCGCGACCATGCGATCGATCTGGCCGCCGCGGAGCTGACGCTGGCGCACCTCGGTGACGTCGCGCGCGACCACCATGACCGCGGGCTCCCCGTCGAACGCGATCGGCACCGCGCCGACCTGGGCCAGGAACACGGTGCCGTCGCTGCGCACCAGCCGCTCGTCGATGAACGGCAGGTGCGACCCGCCCTCGGCGAGCCCGCGCATGCGGTCGACCACCAGCGGGTGGTCGTCGGGGTGGACCAGGTCGATCGCGGCGCGCCCGACCAGCTGCTCGAGCGGGCCGCGCCACATCTGCAGCATCATCTGGTTGGCGTAGGTGATGCGACCGCGGGTGTGGATGATCACGCAGTCGGGCGCGTTCTCGATGACCGCGCGGAAGCTGGCGGCGGTGCGCAGCAGCCGCTCGACCATGTCGCCGAGATCCTCGGGGTCGCGCAGCACCAGCCCGACCCGGTCGCCGAGGACCCGCGACGACACCAGCAGCACCCGGCGCGCCCCGGCGCTGGTGCGCCACTCGCGCGGCGTCGGGCGCCCGTCGACGCCGGCGCGGTCGGCCAGCGTCCGCTCGTGGGCCTCGGCCGGATCGAGGTACAGCTCGGCCACCGGCCGGCCGACCAGCGCGTCGAGCGGGTGGCCGAGCAGCTGCGCCGCGGCCGCGTTGGCGCGCTCGATCCGGGCCGCGGCGTCGATCACCAGCACCCCGTCCGGCAGCGCGGCCACGAGCGCCGCCATCACCGAGTCGTCACCGCCGGTCACCGGCCGATTGTCGCCAGCGCCCGCGCCGCGCGCAACCCTGTCGGGCGCGGCCCCCGACGAGGGCGCGCGGTGACGGGCCGCCCCCTGGAGCTCACTCGCGGCGACGGGGCGCGCGCACGACCATGACCCGGGGCAGCTGGCCCTGGCGCTCGAGCTCGTGCAGCGTCGCGCCGATGGCCCGGACCTCTGCCAGACGCTCGCCGTCGCCGGCGTGGCGCTCGAGCAGCGCCGAGTACAGCTCCCGGGCGGTGTCGTCGGCGAAGTCGGCCGGGTGCGCGAGGACGTAGCGCAGCTGGCCGCGCTCGAGCTGGTAGCGCAGCGGATCGCGGAACTCGGCCCAGTCGTCGATCTCCCCGAACAGCTCGCGCGCGGCGTCGCGGTCGCCGCCCTCGACCAGGGCGAGCGCAGCGGTCACCTCGGCCCGCCGGGCCTCACCGGGCCGGGTCGCGGGGCGGTCGTCGGCCCGGTCGCGCACGATCTCAGTGTACTCCCGGATCGATCGCGCGGCCGGAGGTTCGTCGCGCGGCCGTCAATCGAGATCGCGCCGGACCCCGAGCGACGCGGCGACGTCCTGGCGCTCGGCGCCGACCAGCGGCACGCCGACGGCGATCGCGACCCGCCACGGCCCGATCACGCGCCAGTGGGCGCCGACCCGCGCCGCGACGTGATCGAGCCCGAGCCCGTACCAGCCGCCCTGGACGTCGACGCCGAGGTCGGCGCTGAGCCAGCGCCGGGCCCGCCAGCTCGCGTCGAGCGACGCCAGCCCGGCGGCCCGGGTCGAGGTGCCGGTGACCGCGCGCCCGTACCAGCCGAGCGCCGCGGCCCGGGCGTGGATCCGCAGCCGCGCCCGCGCCTGCCAGGTCACGACCGCGGCCAGCTGGACGGCGCCGGTCGAGCTGGCGATCGTCGAGCGCGTGTACGGCAGCTCGGCCTGGGCGACCACGGCCACGCGCAGCGGCCGCCCGGCCAGCGCGGCCTCGGCGCCGAACGCCCCGTGGACCAGGAGCGGGCCGTAGGTCGGCTCGACGATCTTCCACACCGCGTTCTGGATGAACGCGACCTCGGCGGCGCGGACCGCGAGCCCCCACTCGAAGCGACGCTGCTCGACCAGCCGCACCGCCACGGTGAGGTCGCCGCCGAGCGTGCCGTAGAACGCGGGCGTGTCGATCAGCGCGCGGCCGCGCACGTCGACCGAGGCGTCGGGCTGCAGGCAGCCCCCGCGCCCGCCGTCGAAGCCGGCGTCCCGCCACGGCACCGCGACCGGCTCGTCGATGGGATCGGCGCAGATGTCGTCGGCCCCGGCCGCGGCCGGGGCCAGCGCCAGGGCCAGCGCCACGGTGATCAGGGCCGCGCGCGCGATCACGGCGCGCCTCGCGGCGGGGTCCAGCCGTCGCCGGCCAGATCGATCAGCAAGAGGCTCGTGAACCCGTACGGCCAGCTCTCGGGCACGATCCGCGTCATCACGTAGCGCGGGTCGGTCGCGTCGTCGGGATCGGGCGGGTTGACGATCGGGCCGGTGTCCTCGTCGTCCTCGATGTCGTCGCGATCGACGTCGCCGTCGCGATCGTTGTCGCCGGTGTCGGGCACGCCGTCGTCGTCGAGATCGGCGTAGCGCGGCGGCGCCAGGCCGGCCTCGAACACCAGCCAGTCGTCGGTGGCGCCGACCAGCGACGCCAGCGGCACCTCGCCGCGCCAGCGCACGACGCCGCCGGCGCCGAACGGATCGGCCGGCGCCGGCAGGTCCCGGACCAGCACCTGCTCGCCGCGCGACGTCACCGCCCGCACCTCGGCCACCGGGATCCACGGCGCGGCCCGGACCTCGATCGCGACCACGTCGCCGGGCCGCGGCACCACCGGCACGAGGCCCAGCCCACGCCGCGGCGCGCCGCTGGGGCCGATGCCGATCGCGATGAACACGCCGCTGCCGGCCACGACCGCGCCGCCCTTGAGCGCGCGGTCGAAGCTGGCCCCGGTGGTGGCGGCGAGGGCGGTGCCGGCCTCGACCCAGGTGCGGCCCCAGCCGAGCTGGTTGTCGCGCAGCCCGTGCGAGTCGCTGTTGGCGACGCCGACGACCGGGTGCCCGGCCGAGGCCAGCGCGAACCACGAGCCCCGGGTCTTCTGCCACTCGTCGGCGCCGGCGCCGTTGCCGACCTCCATGACGTCCCAGTCGAGGTTGGCGTGGCCGCCGCCGGGACGGGCCAGGAGCGTGCCGCCCGGGGACCCGTCGGCGGCGCGCGGCAGCGGCGCGCGCGGGTCGAACTCGATCGCGCGCAGGTACCCGAGGTCGCGCCCGAACTGCGGCTCGTCCCACGGGTGGTTGATCATGCGCACGCCGTCGGGGCCGATCAGCGGATCGAGGAGGTCGAACAGCGCGCCGGGCTCGAGCCGCTCGTCCCACGGCGCGCCGCCCCGGGGCGACGCCGGCACCGGCGTCAGCGGCCAGAAGTTGAAGTGGCCGATCACCCGGGGCAGATCCTCGCCGGGCACGTCGAGGAACGGGATCAGCGGCGTGGTCTCCAGCCCGCCGAGCACCAGCACCCGGTCGCCGGCGCCCAGCGCCGCCACCGTCGCGGCGTAGTCGGTCACGTAGTCGTGATCGGTCGCCGCGATCACGTCGACGCCGGCGGCCAGGAACGAGCGCACGCGATCGCGATCGGGCAGGCCCGAGTCGAAGCTGGCGGCGCCGTGGACGTGCAGATCGGCGGCGAGCCACCCCGGCGGGACCACGTCGAGGGCGCGGAGCTCGAGGTCGACGGCGATCAGCTCGCCGGGATCGAGCTGGACCTCGGCCCGCGCCACGGTGGCGTCGGGGCCGGCGCTGGCGAGCACGAGGTAGTGCCCGGCCGGGACCTCGACGTCGGTGCCGGCCGGCTCGACCAGCACGCGGTTGCACGCGGGCGACGCGCCGTTGGGCGGCCCCAGCCACGGCGCGCACGGCGTCAGCCGGCCGTGGAACGAGCCCTTGACCGCGGCCCGGGTGGCGTCGTCGGCGGGCTCGAACACGACCAGCGCGTCGATCGGCTCGCTGGGCCCGGCGCCGCCGCGGGTCACGTGCAGGTTGACCGTCGCCGGCGCCGGCACGGTCAGGTCGCCGAGCGCGCCGCCGTCGGCGACGTCGCCGCGCAGCTCGCGCCGCCCGAACGACCACAGCTCCCACGACAGGTCCTCGGCCGTGGGCACCGCCGCCCGGAACTGGCCGTCGGCGGCGGGCACCACCGCGGTCAGCGGCGCGCGTCGTCGCCGCCGCGGATCACCACCGACGCGCGCCGGACGTCGCCGCCGAACGGGAAGCCCTCGGCCAGCACCCGGCCGGTGACGATCGTCGGAGCCGGGCTGCCGAACAGCTGCCCGCGCGCGGTCAGGAGCGCCTCGACCGCCGCCGCCGGCCCCGAGCCGCCGCGGGCGCCGCCGCCGCCGGTGCCGTCCCCGGCCGCGACGACGAAGCGCTCGAACACGAGGCCCTGCCCGGGCGCGACCGCCTCGATCGGCGTGCCCAGCGCCGACACCTCGAGGTCGTTGACGCCGCTGACCCGATCGCGGTCGCACGCGATCACGCCGTAGGCCGGGCCGTCGGGCGCCGGCGTCGCCGCGGCCACGTACGGGTAGTCCTGCCACAGCGCGGTCAGGTCGAGCAGCTCGAGCGGCGGCTGGCTGTAGCCCTGCCCGGCCACCGGCGCGAACGGGATCACCCGGCGCTTGCCCCAGTGCGCGGTGTCGGCGATCACGAACGCCTGGCGATCGGGCGAGCCGTTGTGCAGCTCGCTGCGGACCCGCAGGCCCGGGTCGCACGGGCGCAGCTCGTAGCGGGTCGCGACCGCGACGTCGGGGCGGCCGTCGAGGTGGCCGCGCGCGATCACCGCGACGTATTCGGGCGCGCGATCGACCAGCTCGACCCGGTCGTAGGCGAACGCGTCGTCGGGCAGCAGCCCGGCGAGCTGGTACAGGATCGTCAGGTCGTCGACGCCGCCGCTGGGCCCCAGATCGATCAGGTTGCCACCGGTCGGCGCCAGATCGGTCGGCGCGTCGAGCGCGCTCACGACCGCGGTGATCACGCCGTTGGACAGGACCACGTCGCCGGCCGCGCCCTGGCCGCGCGCCAGGCCCAGCTCGGGCGGCGCCGCCGCCAGCGCCCCGACGTACAGGCGCGGGGTCGCGCACGCGAACGTGAGGCCGCCGCACGGCGTCGTCGCCTCGCAGTCGCCGCCGAGGCAGCTGTCGCGACCGCAGCCGGCGTCGACGAGCGCCATCGCCGCGACCAGCGCGGCGTACACGCGGACGGACATCCGGACATCCTACACCGCTTGCGACCACACCGCCGCGCGCGCATCCTCGCGCGCGATGCGCGCCTGGCGAGTCCACGAGTACGGTGCCCACCGCGACGTCCTGCGCCTCGAGGACGCGCCCGATCCGGTCGCGCCCGCCGACGGCGTCGTGATCGACGTCGCCGCCGCCGGCCTGAACTTCCCCGACCTGCTCGCGATCGCCGGGCAGTACCAGGTCCGCGCGCCGCGGCCGTTCTCGCCCGGGTTCGAGGCCGCCGGCGTCGTGCGCGCGGTCGGCGCCGCCAGCCGCCTCCGCGTCGGCGACCGGGTCGTGGCGTCGGCGTCGTGGGGCGCGTTCGCCGAGCAGCTCGCGGTGCGCGACGCCGCGGTGCTGCCGTGGCCGACCGGGCTGTCCGCGGCCGAGGCCGCGAGCTTCCTGGTCACGTACCAGACCGGCCACCTCGCGCTGACCCGCCGCGCGCACCTGGCCGCCGGCGAGACGCTGCTGGTGCTGGGCGCCGCCGGCGGCACCGGCCTCGCGGCGATCCAGCTCGGCAAGGCGCTGGGCGCGCGGGTGCTCGCGGTCGCCGGCGGCGCCGACAAGGTCGCGGCCTGCGCCGCCGCCGGCGCCGACGTCGCGATCGATCACCGCGCCGGCGACTTCGTGGCCGCGGCCCTGGCCGCCACCGACGGCAAGGGCGTCGACGTGATCTACGACCCCGTCGGCGGCGACACGACCGAGCGCGCGATGAAGGCCCTGGCGTGGGAGGGCCGGCTGCTCGTGATCGGGTTCGCGTCGGGCGCGATCCCGGCGATCAAGCTCAACCGGGTGCTGCTCAAGAACACGTCGATCGTCGGGCTGTACTGGGGCGCCTACTTCGAGCGCGATCGCGCGCTGATCGAGGCGACCCACGCCGACCTGTGCGCCCGGGTCGAGCGCGGCGAGCTGCGCCCGGTGGTGCGGACCCTGGCGATGACCGAGCTGCCCGACGGCCTCGACGCGCTCGCGGCCCGCACCAGCGTCGGCAACCTCGCGCTCGCGGTGCGCTGACACCCGCCGCGGCCGCGACGTTGCGCCGCGGCGGCCGCTCGCTTAGGTTCGCGCGATGTCGCGCTCGCTCCGCACCCGCTTCGCCGCCCCGCTGGTCGTGACCCTGGCGGTCGCGCCCGCGTGCGTGGTCCACAGCGCCTCGGCGCCGCCGCCCGCCGGCCCCGCCACCGCCGGCCCCACGACCGCGGACGCGACCGCGGCGCCGCCGACCGGCCCGGCCCCGGTCGAGGTCCCGCGCGAGCCCGCGGTCACCGATCAGGTGCGGCCGCCGCCGCCCACCACGACCGCCACCACGCTGCACACCTGGACGGTGTTCCGCAACCGCACCGATCAGCAGTGCTACGCGTCGATCGACGTGACCTGCTCGCCCAAGGCGACCTGCAACCCGCCGCCGCCGCGGCCGATGGAGTCGTGCCCGACCGGCATGACCGACCAGTTGGTCAAGATCCGCGAGCAGCCCGGCGGCACCTGCCTGCTCGAGTCCTCGCCCCCGGCGTGCGCCCCCAACGCGCCGTGCAACCCGCCGCGGCCGCAGCCGGTCGACTGCCCGTCGTGACCGTGGGCGTGGCCCCCGTCGCGACCCCGCCGGCCTCGGACCGCGTCCGCGCCGAGTGGCGCAACCGCATCGCGGCCGAGTACGGCTCGGCCGCGATCACCCAGCACTTCGTCCTGTGGCTGATCCAGATCGGCGCCAGCCCCGACCTGATCGAGCTGGGGCTGGCGATCGTCGCCGACGAGCTGGCCCACTCGCAGCGCTCGGCCGAGGTCTACGTCGCGGCCGGCGGCGCCGCGCCGCCTGCGCTCGACCGCGCGACGCTGGCGCTGCCCCGGCGCGCGGACCGGCCGCTCGAGGACGACGTGATCACCGCCGCGCTGCAGGTGTTCTGCCTCAACGAGACCGTCGCCGTGCCGCTGTTCGCGCACCTGCGGGCCGCGGCCACGGTGCCGGTGGCGCGCGCCGCGCTCGATCGGATCCTGCAGGACGAGGTCCGCCACCGCGACTTCGGCTGGGCCTGCCTCGACTGGGTGCTGACGACGCCCCTGGCCGCCGCGCTGCCGGGCCTCGCCGCCGCCGAGCTGCCGCGGCTGTTCGCCGCGCTGACCGCCAGCTACGGCGGCGCGCTCGACGCGCCCAGCGCCGTGACCGATGACGATCGCGCCTGGGGCCTGGCCCCGGCGCGGGACTACGCCCGGATCCTGACCGCGACCTGGGCCCGCGACTACGCGCCCAGGTTCGAGGCCCGCGGCATCGCCGCCGCCGCCGCCTGTGCCGCGCGAGATCCCTCGATCGCGGCGGCGATCGATTGATCGATCGCGGCGCCCGCATATGATGCGCGGCGAAAGGCGAGTCGCATGAAGATCCTCCTCACCGGCGCGGGCGGCCAGATCGGCGCCGACCTCATCACCGCGCTCGGAGCTCAGGGCCACCGGATCGTCGCCACCGATCTCAAGCCCCGGGCCGCGACCGCCGAGGTCGACTGGCGCGCGCTCGACGTCGTCGACGCCGCCGCGGTCGATCGAGTGATCGCCGAGGAGGCGCCCGAGTGCGTCTACCACCTCGCCGCGATCCTGTCGGCCACCGGCGAGAAGAACCCGGCGCTGGCCTACGCGGTCAACCAGACCGGCACCTGGAACGTGCTCGAGGCCTGCCGGGCCCGCGGCGTGCGCCAGCTCATGTTCTGCTCGTCGATCGCGGTCTACGGCCCGGGCCTGCCCGACCCGACGCCCGACGACGTCGGCCTGCGCCCGACGACGATGTACGGGGTGACCAAGGCCGCGGGCGAGATGCTGTGCGAGTACTACCGCAGCCGCTACGACCTCGACTGCCGCGGCGTGCGCTTCCCGGGCCTGATCAGCGCCAGCCTGCCCGGCGGCGGCTCGACCGACTACGCGCTGTTCATGTACGTCGACGGCGTCCGGGTCGGCAGCTACCAGGCGTTCGCGCGGCCCGACACCCGGGTGCCGCTGATGTACATGCCCGACGGCGTGCGCGGCCTGCTCGAGCTGGCCGCGGCCCCGCGCCAGCGCCTGACCCGCGCGGTCTACAACATCGCCGGGTTCTCGCCCCGGGCCGACGAGATCGCCGCGTCGGTCGCGCGCGCCGTCCCGGGCGTGACGATCACCTACCAGCCCGATCCGCTGCGCCAGGGCATCCTCGACTCGTGGCCGCGCGCGCTCGATGACGCCTGCGCCCGCCGCGACTGGGGCTGGGCCCCGCGCTACCAGCTCGACGCGATGACCGAGGATCTGGTGCCGAAGATCCGCGCGCTGCTGTCGGGCGGCGCCCAGCTCGCGCATTGACCGCGGTCGTTGGTGTACGTTCCGACTCAGGCGCATGGCTGCGCCACCCTGAGTCATGAGTCCCATCCGCTCGCCCGCGTTTCTGGCCGATCTAGTTCGCGAGCTCTGCCGCCTGCCGACCGAGACCGAGTCGGTCGAGTTCAAGCGGAACAACGACGACCCGCAGGAGCTCGGCGAGTACATCTCGGCGCTCGCCAACGCGGCGGCGCTGGTCGGCAAGTCGAGCGCCTACCTGCTGTGGGGCGTCGACGACAAGACCCACGACATCGTCGGCACCACCGTCGCACCCAAGCAGCAGAAGAAGGGCGCCCAGGAGCTTGAGAGCTGGCTCCTCCAGCAGCTGACGCCGAAGATCGAGTTCGGCTTCTACGAAGTCGACGTCGATGGCAAGCGGGTCGTCGTGCTGGAGATCGAACGTGCGACCCGTCAGCCGGTGCAGTTCCACGGCGTCGAGTACATCCGGGTCGGCTCGTACAAGCAGCCGTTGAAGAACTATCCGGAGAAGGAACGGGCGCTCTGGAGGATCTTCGACCAGACTCCATTCGAAGTCGGTGTCGCAACGGAGCACGTGACCGAGGAGGAGGTCGTGCACCTCCTGGACTATCCGGCGTACTTCGATCTGCTGGCGCGGCCACTGCCTACCGATCGGAGCAAGATCATCGAGGCCCTCGCGGGTGACCGGCTCATCCGTCGGAGCGATGCCGGCGGATGGGACATCACGAACCTCGGGGCGATGTTGTTCGCGAAGCAGCTGGCCTGGTTCCACAAGCTCGAGCGCAAGGCGATCCGGGTCATCGTCTACCGGGGAACTGAAAAGACGAGCACGGAGCGTGAGCAGGGTGGGTCGAGGGGCTACGCCAGTGGCTTCGAGGGACTCATTACCTACATCAACGGGCTGATCCCATCGAACGAGGTGGTCGAGCAGGCGCTTCGCAAAACCGTCCCGATGTACCCGCCGATCGCGGTCCGTGAGCTCGTGGCGAACGCGCTCATCCACCAGGACTTCTTCGTCAGCGGCGCCGGACCGACCGTCGAGATCTTCGCGGACCGGATGGAGATCACGAACCCCGGCGTACCGCTCGTCAAGGCCGACCGGTTTCTCGACCAACCTCCGCGATCTCGCAACGAGGACCTCGCGTCATTGATGCGCCGGATGGGCATCTGCGAAGAGCGAGGCAGCGGCGTCGACAAGGTCGTGTTCCAGACCGAGTACTTCCAGCTGCCGGCGCCGTTGTTCGAGGTCCGCGGTGAGGCGACCGTCGCCATCCTCTACGCCCATCGACCGTTGGACAAGATGAGTCGCGACGACCGCGTTCGTGCCTGCTACTTGCATGCGTGCCTGAAGTACGTCAGCAACGAACAGGTCACCAACGCGTCCATCCGAAAGCGCTTCGGGATCGACGAAAAGAACAGCGCGAGCGCTTCCCGGCTCATCAAGGAGGCGGTCGAGGCTGGGGTTATCGTCGCGGTGGACCCGGCCGCCGGGCGGAAGTTCATGCGGTATGTGCCGAGCTGGGCGGTGGCCAGTTAGCTATTTGATCGACTGGCGCGCGCGCCGCGGCATTTTGCGATTTTTCCAAGCAATTACAATAACATGACCTATTTGATGGACATTTGATAGCGCGGCCGATCTCGCCGCGCCGCGCAGGCCGCGGCGTATAACCGCGGCCATGTACACCGACGCCAAGGACGTCTTCGCGCGCACGCTGGCCGAGATCCGCGACGCCGGGCTGTGGAAGCACGAGCGCATCATCGCCTCGCCCCAGGCCGCGCACATCACCGCCGGCGGCCGCGAGGTCGTGAACTTCTGCGCCAACAACTACCTGGGCCTGTCGAGCCACCCGCGGGTGATCGCCGCGGCCCGGGCCGCCCTCGACGACCGCGGCTACGGCCTGTCGAGCGTGCGCTTCATCTGCGGCACCCAGGATCGCCACAAGGACCTCGAGGCCGCGATCTCGAGCTTCCTCGGCACCGAGGACACGATCCTGTACGGCTCGTGCTTCGACGCCAACGGCGGGCTGTTCGAGACGCTCCTGGGTGAGGACGACGCGATCATCTCCGACGCGCTCAACCACGCGTCGATCATCGACGGCGTGCGCCTGTGCAAGGCCGAGCGCCACCGCTACGAGCACGACGACCTGGTCGATCTCGAGGCCAAGCTGGTCGCGACCGCCGGCAAGCGCCTGCGCATGATCGCGACCGACGGCGTGTTCTCGATGGACGGCGACATCGCCCGGCTCGACGCGATCTGCGACCTGGCCGAGCGCCACCGGGCGCTGGTCATGGTCGACGACAGCCACGCCACCGGCTTCGTCGGCCGGACCGGCCGCGGCACCGCCGAGCACCGCGGCTGCATGGATCGCGTCGACGTCTACACCTCGACCCTGGGCAAGGCCCTGGGCGGCGCCTCGGGCGGCTTCACCAGCGGCAAGCGCGAGATCGTCGACCTGCTGCGCAACCGCAGCCGGCCGTACCTGTTCTCGAACACGCTGGCGCCGCCGATCGTCGCCGGCAGCCTGGCGGCGCTGGCGCTCCTGACCGAGTCGACCGAGCTGCGCGACAAGCTCGAGCGCAACACCGCGCGGTTCCGCGCCGGCATGACCGCGGCCGGCCTCGCGATCCGCCCCGGCACCCACCCGATCACGCCGGTCATGCTCGGCGACGCCAAGCTCGCCAACGCGATGGCGGCGCGCCTGCTCGAGCTCGGCATCTACGTCATCGGCTTCTCGTTCCCGGTCGTGCCCAAGGGCGCGGCCCGGATCCGGGTGCAGATCTCGGCGGCGCACTCCGACGACGACATCGATCGCGCGATCAGCGCGTTCGCGCAGGTCGGCCGCGAGCTGGGCGTCGTCGCCGGCTGAGGCGGGGCGGCGCGGGCGCTCAGGTCAGCGTCAGAACTGGCCGCCGAGGCGCAGCAGCGTCGGCGCCGGGGCCCCGTCGTCGGTGTACGCCAGCAGCGCGGGATCGACGACCTGCGCGATCAGGCCGCCCACGGCCAGGCCGACGACCAGCGACCCGACGCAGCGCAGGAGGCCGCTGTCGTCGACGCAGACGCGGTGACCGATCACGCCGCCCACCGCCGGCAGCGCCAGCCGCAGGCCCAGGCTGCCGCCGGCCCGGTTCCACTCGCCCTGGGTGGCGTGGATGATCGGCCCGCCCAGCACGTACCCGGCCAGGCCGGCGTACGCCGCCAGCTCGCTGTCGCCGAACAGGCCCACGAGCAGGAGCGCGTCGCTGGTGCCGTCGATCGCGACGATCCGTTCGCCGTACCAGCGCGGCTCGGCGGTCGCGGCCGGCGCCGCCGCCACGAGGCCCGCCGCGCACCCGATCGCGATCAGCCGCCCGCGCATCTCGAGATCGTAGCGCCGCTGGGTCGTGCTAGTACACGACGGTGACCGCCGATCAGATCGCCGCCAAGATCCGCACCGCGCTACCTGACGCCGAGGTGCGCCTGGAAGATCTCACCGGCACCTCGGATCACTGGAAGGTCCAGGTCGTGTCGACGGCATTCTCCGGCAAGCCGCTGGTGCAGCGCCACCGCCTGATGAACGCCGCGCTGGCCGAGGAGCTGCGCGGCCCGATCCATGCGCTGACGATGGACCTGCTCGCGCCCGACGAGATGCGCTGACCCGCGTCACCGGCCGACGGTGATCGGGGCCGTGCGCCGAGGGTGTGCGACGAGGTTGTGGGACCCTGTAGGCGTGAGACCGCGTCACAGATCCGCGGGAGCTTTTTGCGGATTTTCATCGCGCAATCGCGACGACTGCGTGCCACCATCACGGCGCGACCAACCGCGTCATGACGCAACCGCTCGACCCCTCGGCACCGCTCACCCAGGAGCAGTTCGGCCCGTACGTCGTCTACGAACGACTCGGGGTAGGAGGGATGGCGACCGTCCACCGCGCCAAGCAGCGCGGCATCGAAGGGATCGAGCGCGTCGTCGCGCTCAAGCGGCTGCTGCCGCACCTGGCCGAGGACGCCACCTTCATCAAGTCGTTCGTGCGCGAGGCCAAGCTGGCGCTGATGCTCCAGCACGCCAACGTCGTCCAGCTGTTCGAGCTGGGCAAGGTCGGCGGCGTCTACTTCATCGCGATGGAGTACATCGACGGCCGCGACGTCCGCCGGATCCTGCGCCAGTCGCGCAAGGTCTCGGGGCCGCCGACGATCAACGTCACGCTGTCGCTCTTGATCCAGGCGTGCGAGGCGCTCGAGTACGCCCACACCAAGTGCGACGACGACGGCGAGCCGCTCGGGCTGGTCCACCGCGACGTGTCGCCGTCGAACCTGATGGTGACGCGCTCCGGCCACCTCAAGGTCATCGACTTCGGGATCGCCAAGGCCCAGTCGGCGCAGCTCCGCACCCAGACCGGTCGGGTCAAGGGCAAGCTCGCGTACATGGCGCCCGAGGCGATCGCGGGCAAGGAGCTCGACGCCCGCTCCGACCTGTTCTCGATGGGCGTCATCGCCCACGAGCTCCTGACCGCGCGACCGCTGTTCGCGTCGAAGAACGAGTACCAGACGCTGCTCAACGTGCAGCGCTCGGACGTGCTGCCGCCGTCGGCGTTCAACCAGGCGGTGCCGCCCGAGCTCGACGCGATCGTGCTGCGGGCGCTGGCCCGGGATCCCGATCACCGCTACTCGTCGGCGGCCGAGCTGCGCGACGACCTGCACGCGGTCCGCATCCGCTACCAGCTCTCGGCGACCAACCGCGAGGTCCAGGCCTGGTCCGACTGGGCGTTCGCGCTCGAGGCGCCCGAGGGCAACTTCAGCGGCGCGGCGGTCAGCGACTCGCTCGGCGGCGTGTCGCGCTCGCCGGCGTTGCGCACGCCCCCGCCGATGGCGATCCGGGCGGCGTCGCAGAGCGGCCACCCGCCGATGGTGGCCCGCGCGCGCACCGACGGCGGCCGCCCCAACCCCAACGAGGAGGAGGAGGCCGCGGACGTCGCCTGGGGCGGCGGCCAGGAGCACGACTCCAACCAGCCGGTCGCGCTCGACGACGTGCCCGACTACTCGCACGCGGGCGCGATGGGCGCCGGCATGGTCGCGGCCGAGGCCGATCCCGCCGACTCGGCGACCTTGATCGGCATGATGGCGCCGCAGGCCCAGGCCCGGCCCGCGACGTTCCCGCACGGCTCGAGCTCCGACGCGGTGCCCGCGCGCCGACCGACGTCGACCGGCGCCCCGGTCGCGGTGCCGCTCGACGCGAGCGACGCGACCGCGCCCAACCCGCGCTCGTCGAGCCCCGCGTTCGGCGCGGCGATCGTCGAGCAGCGCGCCGGCTCCGGCGTCAAGGTCGTGGTCGGCCTGCTGGCGGTGGCGGCGATCGCGGCCGGCGCGTACTTCGCGTTCGTCCGCCCCAGCGCCAAGGCGCCGGCCACGCCGACCGGCCCCGAGGTCACGGCGGTGCCGACCGGCACGCTCAAGTTCATCGTCGAGCCCGGCGACGCGCAGATCAAGATCGCCGGCCTCGAGCAGCACGCCGGCGCGCCCTGGACGATCCAGCTCGAGCCCGGCGTCGTCCAGGTGAAGATCAGCCGCGACGGGTTCGTGTCGTGGGAGACCTCGATCGAGCTGTCGTCGAGCGAGACCCAGACCATCCGCGCGGTGCTGGCGCCGGCGCCGGCCGGGCCCGAGGCCGACATGGCGATGCTGGTGCTCGACTCCGAGCCCCAGGGCCTGACCGTGCTGCTCGACGGCAAGGAGCTGCCCGACAAGACGCCGATCAAGATGGCGGTGTCGCCGGGCAACCACTCGGTCGCGCTGCGCCAGGCCGGCGAGGTCCTCTGGCGGCAGCGGTTCGAGGCCGAGGCCCGCACGCAGTACGAGTTCTCGCCGTCGATGAGCGAGGTCAAGCGCCGCGAGCGCGGTGAGCGCGAGGCGCGCGAGCTGGCCCAGGCCCAGATCCGCGAGGCCCGGCCGGTGCCGCCGCCCCGGCCCGAGGCGCCGACGCTCGGCGTCGCGGTGCCGCCGCCGCCCCCGACGACGACGCCGCCCGTCACGGGCGCCGCGAAGCCCCCGACCACCGGCTCGGCCAGCGCCGCCCTGGTCACGCCACCACCGCCGGGCCCTGGCACCGCCGCGGTCGTCAAGGCGCCGGACATCGACGCCGGCGCGCGCGCGGTCGTCGCGCCCCCGGTGGCCGTGCCCGCGCCGCGCACCGGGCCGCCGAAGCTCGTGCCCCCCAACGCGGTCAAGCGCACGAGCGGCGACCTGCCGCGCATCACCACGATCACCCGCCCCGGCCAGGAGTCGACCGTGCCGAAGTCGGTGAGCGCCAAGATCTGCGTCGACGCGGGCGGCTCGGTCACGTCGGTCTCGGTCATCAAGCTGACCGGCGAGGTGGCCGACAAGCTGTCCTCGGCGATCAAGACCTGGCGGTTCACCTCCTACAAGGACGCGGGCCACGCGGTCCCGGTCTGCTTCGTCAACACGTTCGCCTTGTCGAAGTGATCGGCGGCGTGGCGCGGCGACCAGCTGCGTCGAGCGCCCGCCGCGCCGCGCCGGCCCGGGGTAGAGTCCCGGCCATGAGACTCGTGTTCGTGCTCACGCTCGCATCGCTCCTGGCCTGCACCAAGGCGGAGCCCAAGGCCAAGGCCAAGCCCCAGCCCGCGCCCGTCACCGCCGGCACGATCGCCGCCGACGGCTCGCGCGCGATCCCGATCACCGTCAAGAAGGCCGGCTACGAACCCGACAGCATCCAGGCCAAGCCCAACGAGAAGCTGACGCTGGTCTTCACCCGGGTCGAGGACACCCAGTGCGGCGCCCAGGTCAAGGTCGCCGGCGGCGCGGTCCACGACCTGCCGATGAACCAGCCGGTCGAGATCGCCGTGACCGCGCCGGCCAGCGGCGAGGTCCAGTTCGCGTGCGGCATGGACATGATGTCCGGCCTGATCGTCGTCGGGTCCTGACAGCGCGCTCGCGAGCAGCGCGCGGCGTCGGCGCCTGACCGCGCGTTCACGCCACCAGCGCGCGGCGTCGGGCGCTGACCGCGCGCACGCCACCCGCGCGGCGGGGGCGGCGGGCCGCGCGCCCCCCCGCGGGGCGCGGGGGGGGGCCGGCGCCGCGCCCGCCCGCGGGGGGCGCGGGGCCGGGGCCGGGGGGCGCGGGGGGGGGGGGGGGGGGGGGGGGGGGGGCGGGGGGGGGGGGGGGGGGGGGGGGGGGGGGGGGGGGGGGTTTTCCTTTTTGGGGGGGGGGCGGCCCCGGGGGGGGGGGGGGGGGGGGGGGGGGGGCGCCCGGGGGGGGGGGGGGGGGGGGGGGGGCCCCCCCGCCTGACCGCGCGTTCACGCCACCAGCGCGCGGCGTCGGATCCTGACCGCGCGCGCACGCCACCCGCGCGGCGTCGGCGCCTGACCGCGCGCCGCGCCGCGCTCACGCGAACAGCGCGCGCTCGAGCACCGCGCTCAGCGCGGCCTTGGCCGCGGGCGCCGCGACCGACGGCGGCCCGTGCAGCCCGGCCAGCGCCGCGGCGCACTCGACCGCCGCGATGTAGAGCACCCACGCGGTCGCGGCCGGATCCGGCACCCGCGCCCGCGGCGTGATCGCGGCGATCAGCTCGGTCAGCCGCCCGCACGACAGCTCGTCGAACGCCCGGCGCTGGCGCGCCACCTCGGGATCGCGCAGCGCCATCTCGACGAACACCCGCTGCATCGCCGGGAACTGGGCGACGTGATCGCACAGCACGTCGATGGCCGCGGCGATCGTGGCGGCGCGGGCCTTGCCGGTGAAGCGCTCCGGGGTGAGGCGCTCGAGGATCCGCTCGTAGCCCGCGGCGAGGTGACGGCGCGACACCTCGATGAACACCTGCCGCTTGTCGTCGAAGTAGCGGTAGAAGGTGCCGACCGAGACCCGGGCGCGCCGCGCGATGTCGGGGGTGCCGGTGGCGTCGTAGCCGTCGGACACGAACGCCTCGGACGCGGCGTCGATGAGCGCCTCGTAGGTGCGCCGCGCCCGCTCCTGCGTGAAGTGCGGCGCGCGCGGATCCGCCAGCACCGCGGCGGCGGCGCCGGTGGCAGGACGCGACGCGGCGCGGACCATGGCCCCAGTTTCACCTTGACGGCGCGCCGCGCCAAGCCCAAACTGAAATTAGTTTCACATTTGGAGGAACCATGGCCGCGCCCGCGTCGACGCCGGAGAGTGTGACGGGTCCATCGCTCGAGACGCTCGAGACGATCCTGGACGTGACGTACACCTGGGGCTACCAGGACACGCGCGCCAAGCTGCGCGAGCTCTACGACAAGGCGACGCGCGCCCAGTGGCAGTCGGACGTCGTGCTGCCGTGGCACATCACGCCCGACCTCGAGCAGCCGATGGGCCCCGAGGAGCTGATGCCGCTGTACGGCTCCGACATCTGGCGCCGGCTGAGCGAGCGCGAGAAGACCGCGATCAACATCGAGACCTCGGCGTGGACGCTGTCGCAGTTCCTCCACGGCGAGCAGGGCGCCCTCCTGGCCGCGGCCCAGCTGGTCGACTCGGTCCAGGACCTCGACTCGAAGCTCTACGGCGCGACCCAGGTCGTCGACGAGGCCCGCCACGTCGACGTCTACAACCGCTACCTGCACGAGAAGGTCGGGTTCGCGTACCCGGTCAACCCGCACCTGAAGACCCTGCTCGACATGATCCTCAAGGACAGCCGCTGGGACATGAAGTTCCTCGGCATGCAGATCATGGTCGAGGGCCTCGCGCTGGCGGCGTTCGGGATGATCCGCATGAACACGCCCGATCCGCTGCTGCGCGAGCTCACCGCCTACGTCATGGGCGACGAGGCCCGCCACGTCGCGTTCGGCGTGCTGTCGCTGCGCGACTACTACCGCGACCAGCCCGAGGCGATGAAGCGCGAGCGCGAGGACTTCGTCTACGAGGCCGCGCGGCTGATGCGCGATCGCTTCCTGTTCCAGGAGGTCTGGGACAAGGTCGGGCTGCCGACCCAGGAGTGCATGGACATCGCCCTCAACAACCAGGGCCAGGTCATGTTCCGGCAGCTCCTGTTCGCGAAGATCGTCCCGGCGATCAAGAAGATGGATCTGCTCTCGGACCGCCAGCGCGCGCGCTTCGCCGAGCTCGGCATCCTGCAGTTCGAGAACGCGCCCGACCCGTTCGCCGAGCTCGAGCGCGAGGAGCAGGCCGCGGCCCGCCGCGCGACGGCGTGATCGCGACGGCGTAGACTCGGGGCATGCGCACGCTCGCCCTGCTCGCCGTCGCCACCTTCGCCTGCAAGGCGTCCTCCCCGTCGACGCCGCCGCGGGCGACCACGATCGACGAGCGCCAGGCCTGCAGCGCCGACGCCGACTGCGCGGTGGTCGAGTTGACCTGCTGCGACGCCTGCAACGGCGGCACGGTGGCCGGCGTCCACCGCGACTTCGCCGCCGACGTCCACCGCGAGTACACGAGCGCCTGCGCCGGCGCGACGTGCACCGAGCGCGGCTGCGTCGACCAGCCCGCGCCAGCGTGCGATCGCGGCATGTGCGTGGTCCGCACCGGCGATCAGGTCGTGGCCGAGCCGCTGCCGGCGCGGTGAGGCGCGTGGTGGCGCGTCGCCGGTCGCCGGTCGCCTGTCGCCGGTCGCCTTTCACCGGTCGCCTTTCACCGGTCGCCTTTCACCGGTCGCCTTTCACCGGTCGCCTTTCGCCGGTCGCCTTTCACCGGTCGCCGCCTGACCGCGCGCGACCCTACTTGCCCAGGCCGTAGTCCTTCATCTTGTTGTAGATGCTGGCGCGGCTGATGCCGAGCAGGCGCGCGGCCCGGGCCGGCGAGCCCTCGGCCTCGGCCAGGGCCTCGGTCACCGCGGCCCGCTCGACCGCGCGGGCGGCGTCGTCGACGATGTCCTTGAGCGTGCGCCCCGGCGCCAGCGCGGCGCTGGCCCGGGTCGGCGCGGCGGCGGTCGGCGCCAGCCCGGCCAGGTCGAGGTCGCTGGCGCGGATCCGCTCGCCGTCGCACAGGATCGCCGCGCGCGACAACACGTTCTCGAGCTCGCGGATGTTGCCGGGCCAGGCGTAGCTCATCAGCCGCGCCAGCGCGTCCTGGGTCAGCGCGGTCGGGTACCGGGTCGCGCTCGACGAGGTCTTGGCGGCGCCGCGGCGGCGCGCCAGGATGTGGTTGGCCAGGAGCGGGATGTCCTCGCGCCGCTCGCGCAGCGGCGGCACCTGGATCGGCACCACCGCCAGGCGCCAGTACAGGTCCTCGCGGAAGTCGCCGCGCGCCACCAGCGCCCGCAGGTCCTTGTTGGTCGCGGCGACCACGCGCACGTCGATCGAGACGAAGTGATCGCCGCCGACCGGCTTGATCTCGCGCTCCTGGAGCACGCGCAGCAGCTTGTTCTGCACGCTCGGCGCGATGTCGCCGATCTCGTCGAGGAAGATCGTGCCCAGGTGGGCCTCGCGGAACAGGCCGCGCCGGGCCCGGCCGGCGCCGGTGAACGCGCCCTTCTCGTGGCCGAACAGCTCGGCCTCGAGCAGCGACGGCGTCAGCGCCGAGCAGTCGAACGCGACGAACGGCTGCCTGGCGCGCGGGCCGATCCGGTGGAGCGAGCGGGCCAGGAGCTCCTTGCCGGTGCCGCTCTCGCCCAGGATCAGCACGGTCGCGTCGGCGCTCGCGACCTTCTCGACCAGCCCGAGCAGCGCCCGCATCGGCGCCGACTCGCCGACGATCTCGCCCAGGCCGCGGGCGCGATCGACCTCGCTGCGCAGGCGCGCGACCTCGCGCGCGAGCGAGCCGTGGGCCACGGCCCGGGCCACCGCCGCGCGCAGCTCGTGGGCGCGCGCGCTCTTGGGCACGACGTCGACCGCGCCGTCGCGCATCGCCGCGACCGTGGCCGCCACCGTCGGCGCCGCCGCCAGCGCGATCACCGGCACGTCGGGCGCGGCCGCGTGCAGCCGATCGATCGGCGCGCGCCCGTCGAGATCGAGCTCGACCAGCGCCACGTCGTACGGCACCGCGTGCAGGTCGGCCAGCGCCGCCTCGAGGTCGGCCGCGGCCGCGACCTGGTAGTCGTCGCCGAGCTGCAGCGCGACCAGCCGCGGGATGTGCGGCTCGGCGTCGATCACCAGCACCCGCCCGCGCAACGTCGTCACGGCCCGCCGCCCAGCGCCGGCAGGCGCACGGTCGCGGTGGTGCCGGCGCCCGGGGTCGACGCGAACGCCAACGAGCCGCCGTGATCCTCGACGATCCGGCGGCAGATGCCGACGCCCAGGCCCGAGCCGCGGTCGCCGCGGGTGGTGAAGAACGGCTCGCCCAGGCGCGCGACCACCTCGGGCGCCATGCCGACGCCGTCGTCGCGCACGGTGATCGCGGCGGCGCCGTCGACGGTCGTCGCCACGACCACCTCGATCGCGGCCCCGATCGCGCTGGCCAGCGCGGCGTTGTGGACCAGGTTGATGACCACCTGCGCCAGCTTGCCCCGGTGCGCGAGGATCAGCGGGTGATCGCCGACCGTGCGCACGATCTGGCGGCGGCGGACGTCGGGATCGTGGCGCAGGAGCGCGAGCGCGTCGTCGACGATCGCGACCGCGTCGACCGGCTCGCGCGCGGGCGCGTGATCGTGGCCGGCGGTGAAGTCGCGGATCGCGTCGACCATCGCCAGCAGGCGCCGCTGGGCGCCGACGATGACGTCGGCCAGCTCGGCCAGCTCGGGATCGCTCGCGACCCGGGCCTTGAGCGCCTCGGCGTAGCCGACCAGCGCGAGCTGCTGGCCCAGCTCGTGGGCGATCCCGGTCACGACCCGCCCGACCGCGGCCAGCTGCTCGGCCACGACCAGGCGCTCGGTGGCCGTGGCCAGCTCGGTCGAGGTCGAGGCGAGCGCCGCGGTCGCGCGCTCGGCCTGGCCCCGGGTCGAGGCCAGCGCGTCGTCGCGGGCGTCGAGCTGGCGGGTCAGCTCATCGACCGTGCGCGCCAGCGCGGCCCGCTCGAGCGCCGCCACCAGCCGCGGCAAGAGCGCCGCCGCCGCCACCGGCCGGGTCACGACCGCCAGCGCGCCGACCACCCCGGCCGCGGCGTCGACCGCGTCGGCGTCATCGCTCGCGCACACCACCAGCACCGGGCGGTGCGGATCGCGATCGCGCGCGGCCGCGACCGTCGCCGCCAGCGGTCGCCCGCCGAAATGGGCGCCGACGATCACCGCGGCGCTGCCGTCGATCGCCGCGGCCTGGCCAGCGAGCGCGGTCGCCAGCACCGGCTCGAACTGCAGCAGCTCGGCGATGATGTCCGCGGTGTGGCGACCGATCAGCGGGTCGTCTTCGAGGATCGCGATCCGTGTCATCGAGGTGTCCAGCCGGTGACGAACAAGGCGTCCAAAGGCGTGGACAGTGTATATCGCGATGGACGGAGAACGTCTCGGTTTGCGCCGTAACCATATGAAATAGCGTGCCCACGACGCTGGAACGGACCTTGCGGACTCCCCTCGGCGAACCCCTGGAGGCCCGCCATGAACGACCGCCCGCTGGACACGCCCCGACTCGATGCCGAGGCGCGCTCGTACGCCAAGGCCATCGCGCTCCGCTTCGTCAAGGACGACACGTCCGCCGCTGACGACATCGCCCAGGACGCGATGCTCCTCGCCCACCGGCACCTGAGCTCGTACCGCGGCGACGCCCGCTTCTCGACGTGGCTCTACCGCGTCACCACCACCGCCGCGCTCATGCACCTGCGCCGCCAGCGCCGCCGCGGCCGCGAGGTCCTGGCCACCGTCGACGACGGCACCACCGCGTGGATCGAGGCGCAGCCGAGCCGGGCGCCGTCGAGCGAGGCGCTCGCGGTGGCGCGCGAACAGTGCGCGCGGGCGCTGCGCGGGGTCGATCGCCTGGGCGCGCGCTACGGCGAGGTGTTCGAGCTGCGCTACGCGCTCGGCTGCACCGAGAGCGAGATCGCCCGCGCCACCGGGCTGTCGCTGGCCGCGGTCAAGACCCGCGCCCACCGCGCCAAGATCGCCGCCCGCCGAGCGTGTCCCGCCGATGACGCGGCCGTGTCCGCCGCCCCACGCCCGTCGACAACTGGCCGCGATCGTTCGTGACCGAGGGTGGCACGGCGGTCGCACTGGGCTGGTGCGTCCCCATGCTGGCCCTCCTGCTCCGCCTCGCCCTCGCGCTGCCCGCTCCCCCCGCCCCGGCGCCCGCCGTCGTCGGCGCCCACGCCATCCCCGGCGCGGTCGTGTTCGATCTCGACCGCGGCGAGCAATGGACCGTGGCCATCGACGATGACGGGCGCGCGCTGACCACCACGATCGACCGCGCCGACCGCGCCGGCCGCGCCGCCGGGCCGCTCGTCGCGTCGCCCCTGCCCGCCCGGATCGACCGCATCGACCTCACGGACGACGGCGCCGCCGTGATCGTCCACGGCGCCGGCCGCACCGTCGCGGTCGCGCTGACCCCTGCGTGAGCCTTCGCGGAGCCTCGCGGAGCCTCGCGGAGCCTCGCGGCGCCCTCGCGGCGCCTTCGCGGAGCCTCGCGGCGCCTCGCCACCCGCGCGCCTGACGCGGCGCCGGCGCATCGCCACCCGCGCGCCTGACGCGCCCGGGTTCGTGGGGTAGCGTGTGCCCGTGCGCGCCAAGGTCGATCGGTCCGAGGTCGCGGCCGAGCTCCTGCCCGGAGCCCCGGCCGCGGTCATGCATGAGCTGCTACAGGACCTGCACCTGCTCACCCGCGCCGGCGAGCTCAACGCCGACGCCCGTCGCAAGCTCAAGCAGATCCGCCACCTGCTGCAGCTGCTCGGGCCCGCGATCGACGACGTGCTCGCGCGCTTCCCGGAGGTCGCGACCCTGGTCGACTGCGGCGCCGGCAAGAGCTACCTGGGCTTCCTCCTGTACGTGACCCGGCTGCGCGGCACCGCGGCCACGATGGTGTCGATCGAGAACCGGCCCGAGCTGGTGACCTCGGGCGTCGAGCGCGCGGCGCGGTTCGGCTGCCAGCGCATGCGCTTCGTCGCCGGCACGATCGCGGAGGCGCCGTTGCCCGAGCGCGTGCACCTGGTGACCGCGCTGCACGCGTGCGACACCGCCACCGACGACGCGATCGTGCGCGGCGTCCGCGCCGGCGCCGACTGGATCGCGGTCGTGCCGTGCTGTCAGGCCGAGGTCGCGCGCCAGCTCGGCGAGCACCGCCCGGCCGAGCCGGCGCTGGCCGCGCTGGCCGCGCACGCCTGGCACCGGCGCGAGTTCGGCTCGCACCTCACCAACGTCGTGCGCGCGCTGGCGCTGACCGCCCACGGCTACCAGGTGACGGTCACCGAGCTGACCGGCTGGGAGCACTCGCTCAAGAACGAGCTCTTGCTGGCGCGCCGGGTCCAGAAGTTCGACCACGCCGCCCAGGCCCAGCTCGACGAGCTGTGCGCGCGGTTCGGCATCACGCCGGCGGTCGTCCGCGGCCTCGCCGCCTGACCGCGGTCACTCGGGCGGCAGCAGCACGGTGTCGATCACATGGATCACGCCGTTGCTCGCGACGACGTCCGCGGCGATGACCGTGGCGTCGTTGATCTTGACGCCCGACGAGGCGTCGATCGCCACGGTCGCGCCTTGGATCGTCGTGGCCTCGGTCATGCCCGCGACCGCCGCCGAGCCGACGTTGCCCGCGACGACGTGGTAGGTGAGCACCGCCGTCAGCTTGGCCTTGTCGGCCAGGAGCGCGTCGACCGTGCCCGGCGGCAGCTTGGCGAAGGCCGCGTCGGTCGGCGCGAACACGGTGAACGGCCCGGGGCCCTTCAGCGTGTCGACCAGGCCCGCGGCCTGGACCGCGGCGACCAGCGTGGTGAACGACCCGTTCGCGATCGCGGTGTCGACGATGTCGGCGGCCGCGGCGGGCTCGGCGACGGGCGTGGTGTCGGCGTTCTTGGAGCCGCCGCACGCGGCGACCGCCAGGGCCAGGGACAGGGACAGGATCTTCAAGGTTCGGGTCATCATGGCGCCTTGGAGCGAGCCGCCGGGCAAAGGTTTCGCGCCGCCGCCGCGTCGCGCGCCAACGGTCCGTTGCGCGACGCGCGCGAAACCTGTCGACCGCGGCCGACGTCGCGCCTGCGACCGCGCGCCCGGCGCCCGCGGTCCGCGCCCGGCGGCAACGGCGGGCCCACGACGATCGCGCCGCCGCGCGCGCCCGGCGGCGCCGGCGGGCCCACGACGATCGCGCCGCCGTGGGCGCCGCTCGACGACGACCCCGCGTAGGCTCGGGCGATGCCGCCGTCGATCACGCTCTGGGCCGAGTCGGGCTGGGTGAGCCCCTGGGTGTTCCACGCCATGACCGCGCTCGAGGAGAAGCGCCTGCCGTACCAGCTCGAGCTGGTGCCGCTGCCGATCCCCGCCGAGACCCGGGCCATGCTCCAGGCGCGCGCGGTGATCGGCAAGGTGCCGGTGCTCGCCCACGACGACGTCTGGCTGACCGAGTCGCTCGCGATCTCGGAGTACCTGGCCGAGACCTTCCCGATCCCGGCGCACCCGCGGCTGTTCCCGGCCGATCTGGCCGAGCGCGCCCGGGCCCGGCAGCTCATGTCGATGCTGCGCACCGATCTGTTCGCGCTGCGCGAGGCCCGGCCGACCTCGTCGGTGTTCGGCGCGCCGGTGACCGCGCCGCTGACCGGCGCCGCGGCGGCGCAGGCGGCCGAGCTGGTGCGCATCGCGAGCCACGTGCTCGGGCCCGACCGAAAGACGATCGCCAGCGCGTGGTGCATCGCCGACGCCGATCTGGCGCTGGCGCTGATGCGGCTGATCGTCAACGGCGATCCGGTGCCCGCGCCGCTGCGGACCTACGCCGCCGCGCAGTGGGCGCGGCCGTCGCTACGGGCGTTCCTCGATCGCGCCGCCGCCGCGCACCGGTAGCCGCCAGCACGGCTCGAGCGGGCTGCCGTCGACCAGCCGCGGGCACACCTCGACGTGGCGCGGGTAGACGCTCAGGATCGCGTAGTGGTGGGCGCGCTCGAGCCGGATCATGCCGTCGGGGTGGACGCAGCGCGCGCGCCCGGGCACGCCGCAGCGCGCGCGGTACAGCGGCGCGCCGCCGCCGCCGGTGACCAGGTACGCGAGGCCGTCCTGGACGCCGCGCTGGTACAGGTGATCGTGGCCGCTGATCACCAGCGTCACCCGGTGGCGCACCAGGATCGGCACGTAGTCGCGCACCGCCTGCTGGTTGCCGCCGTGGGTGCCGCGCGAGAACGGCCCGTCGTGGGTGACGACGACGATCGCCCGCGCGCGGTCGGCCGCGAGCAGATCGGCCTCGACCCACGCGCGCTGGCGGCCGTCGTCGTAGGCGTTCGAGTCGAGCATGACCACGTGGACGTCGCCGACGTCGAAGCTGTACCAGCCCGCGCCCGGTGGCCGATCGGCCGGCCCCGGCGGCAGCGCGAACAGATCGGTGACCCGCCGCGCGAGATCGCCGCTGCGCCCGAGGTCGTGGTTGCCGACCGCGGGGTAGTACGGGATCGTCGCGAGCAGCGGCGCGGTCACGGCGAAGAACTGCTGCCAGTCGGCGTCGTCGGAGCCGCGCAGCACCAGGTCGCCCGAGGCCAGCACCGCGTCGGGGGCCTCGGCCACGAGGCGCTCGACCAGCTGCGCGTGGACGCGGTGGCCGCCGCGGACGTCGCCGTACAGGCCCAGCCGGATCACCTCGCCCTCCGCCGGCGCGGTGGCGACCGTGGCGACCGGCGAGGGCACGCCGTCGATCGTGACCTGGTAGCGGACCGCGCCGTCGCGCGGCAGATCGACCAGCGCGAACTCGTGGCGGCGCCGGGCGGCGCCGGCGGGGCCGGGCGACAGATCGAGCGCGGAGCCCCACGCCACGGTCGCCGCGCTCGGCAGATCGGTCTCGACCACGATCGTCGCGGTGTCGGCCCCGACCCGCTGCACCATCGGCCCGCGGACGATCCGCGCGCCGGGCCGGCCCGCGAGCTCGAGCTCGATCGACGGCGCGCGCCCGTGCGCCGCCGGGCGCACCTCGACCGCGAGCACGTTGGCGCCGGCGCGCAGGAGCCCAGGCACCACCGGCACGAACAGGCTCTCCCACTCGGGCCCGTGCGGGCGCGTCGCGATCGCCAGCGGGTGGCCGGTCATCGGCAGCTCGCGCCGCGCGATGACGACGCCGTTGCACCAGATCGTCAGGCCGTCGCGGTAGCGCACGCGCAGCTCGAGCACGCGCAGCGCGCGATCGTCGGCGCGGGCGGGATCGAGGGCGAACGCGGTCGTGGCCCAGGTCGCGCCGACCCGGGTGTCGTCGGTGGGCTCGGGCGGCAGCGCGCAGCCGGGGCAGCCCCGGCCGAGCACGCCGCGCACGCCGCCGGTCACCGCGAACGGCCACGCCGGCGGCGGCACGCCGGCGGCGACGTCGCCGAACACGCTCGGGGCCGCCGGGCCACCCCGGGCCGCGTCGAGCGCGCCCAGCGCCGCCGCGCCGAGGCGCACGGTCAGGGCCGGCGCCGTCGCCCACTGCACGTCCCAGGCGGCGTCGCGCGCCACGAGCACGCGTCCGGTCAGCGGCGACGCGCCGGCGCGCGAGCCGTCGCTCGTGGCCGGATCATCGTCGTCGTCGGCCGCCGCGCGGACCGGCGCGACGATCGCGAGCGCGATCGCGAGCACGCAGCCGAGCCGGCGCGACCACACGATCAAGACTCTAGCGCGGCCGCGCGATCGCGGCCCGCGGCGGCCGTCAGGCCTTCTTCGCGGCCTTGGCCCGGCGCTCGGCGCTGCGGGCCAGGTCGTACAGGCGCGGCAGCGTGTACGTGCCGAGCTTCGACACGTAGTCCTTGTCCTTGGCGCGGCCGAGCGCCGTCACCAGCGAGCCGATCAGCTTGTCGCGGCTGCCGTACGCCTTCTTGACGGCCTCGGTCACGGTCGCGAGCCGGAGCAGCTGCGCGTTCGACGCCTTCGCGAGGCGATCCTTGGTCGTGCCCTCGTCGGCGCTGTCGGTCACGAGCGAGGCGGCGATCTTGTCGACCAGCTTGGCCTTGTCGCCGTGCAGCGCCTTCATCTTGGTGAGCGGGCCGGTGGCCGCCGGCTTGGCCTTGACAACCTTGGTCTTGGCCGGCTGGGCAGCGGTCTTCGCGGGCGTGGTCTTGGTCGGGGTCTTCTTGGCCATGGTCGTGTTCCGTTCGGTTACGCAGGCTACGGGCCCGCGTCATCGCGAGCGTCGGGTGCCGTCCCGAGACCGCCGTCGGCCGCGGGCGGGGCAATTTGGCCGCCACCACCCCCGCTGTCAACCGCCGTCAGCACGTCTTTGAACTCTGCGTCGGTGAGCGCGACCCGGAAGTGGACCTCGGCGCCCTGGGGAGCCACCTCGATCTTGGCCACCACCGGTCCCAGGTTCCACGCCTGGGCCGCCAGGCTGCCCAGCGCCAGCTCGCCCCGGGCGAAGGTCACCAGGGCGCTGGCGTCGACGTTGCTCTGCATCACGAACGCCGCGTGGGCGTGAAACCCGCCGCGCGGGTCGAGCTCGGCGTAGACCGCCGCCGGGGGCGCGTCGATCGCGCCCTTGCTCGTGCGCACCAGCGCGGTCCCGAAATCGGGGTCCATCATGGCGGTGAACCACAGCGCCTGGCCCTGATCGACCAGGGCCAGGTACGGCGCGAGCACGCCGGTCCCCACCTTGGGCCCGTTGGCCAGGGCCGCCTCGACCCAGGGCAGATCGGGCCCGACGACGACGGTGTCGGCCTGGCCGAACCCGAAGTAGACCGTGTGCCGGCCCTCGACCAGCTTGTACAGGCTGCGGCCGCCGCTGGCGATGACGGTCACGTCGCCGCCGCCGCTGCCGACGCCGGCCTGCAGGCACCGGGTCAGGCTGGCCTCGGCCAGCTGGCCGCTGGCGACCAGCAGCGCGCGCCGGGCCGGCCCTGCGCCCCCAGGCGCCAGCGCCAGGTAGACGTGGTCGATCTGGTGGGTCACGTCGACGCCGCAATCCCGGGCCAGGCGCTCGAATCGGGTGGCGAGGCCGGGATCGCGCACGAACATCTCGGCGACCGCGCGCCCGACCACGTCCGACGCCGCCAGGTGGGCGACGTCGAGCCCGACGACCACGGTCGCGTCCGCGGGGATGGCGGCCAGGGCCGCGACCGGCAGCGGCGCCGGCGGCGGCGCCGGCGGTGGCGGCTTCTTCTTCTTGCACCCGCCCGCCAGCGTCGTCGCCGCCGCCAGCGCGATCAGCGCGCGCGGCGCGACCGCCACGTCACATACCGCTCAGCATGCCAGCCTGGGCCACCATGGCCTCGAGCTGGGCCGACGTGAACTTGAACGTCACGTTCACGTCCTTGCCCTTGGCGCTGACCTTCACGCCCTTGGCGTAGTCGGCGTAGGGCGTGCCCTCGATCTGGCCCATCGACATCTGCGCCATCGCCGAGAGGCCGGTCGCGTCCTTGTCCTCGGCCATGCGCATCTTGAAGACGCCGTCGACGCCGTCGCCGGTCTTGACCGAGCCGAAGATCGCGATGAACTTGAACGGCATCCCGGTACCCTGCAGGAACGACGCGTTGCCGTTGAGCACGAACCACGCGGCCGCGCCGGTGTCGGTCGCGTCGATCAGCGAGCTGAACGTGGCCGAGCTCATCAGCCCGTCGCCGGCCTTGGCCGCCAGCACCTTCTGCAGCGCGGCCTTGTCGGCCATCTCGTCGCTGCCCGGCACGCGCTGGATGACGATGGTCTGGTCGTCGGCGAACATGAACCGGATCGGGTCCTTGCCCGGCTTGGTCAGCTCGACGTAGTCGCCGTCGATGTTGGCGGCGCGGCCCGACGCGTCGGGCGCGGCCGCGGCCTTCTTGATGCAGTCGGTGACCGCGGCCTTGTCGAAGCCGCGCACGAACACCGTCAGCTCCTCCATCTGCTTGCCGCGTCCGGCCGCGAGCGCGCCGGACGCCTTCTCGATCGGATCCCAGCCGCACATCGCCTTGAACTGCGACAGCTCGGTGCCGATCTGGCCCATGAGCTTGTCCTCGTACTTCTTCCACAGGCCGCTGCTGCGGATCTGCTTGAAGTCGATCGCGATGACCATCTCGGAGGTCGCCGGCATCATCGACAGCGCGCGCGCGAGGCCGCCGTTGGGCGCGACCGCGGACGCGCCGGCCATGCCCTTGCCGCCACCGCCACCGCCACCGCTCTTGGAGCCCTTGTCACACGCGCCCAGGAGCGCGAGCGCGGTACCCACGACCAGCGCGGTGCGCAGGCCAAACTTGCTCGAACGACCAACCTTCATCGACATGAGATCCTCCAACGTCGGGGCGTTGTAACACGGCCGCCCACGCCTGCAACAGCGACGGCTCGCCGGTGTATACGTCGCCGATGCCCTGGAAGCGCTATCGCCTGCGCGACGCCGACGTCTGGGCCGAGGTGGACGCCACCGGCGCGCTCCTCGCCGACAGCGAGGGCCGGGTCGCGATCGTCTACAAGAAGGAGCCCGCCGCCAAGGTCTACCGCGCCAGCGGCAAGAACCTGGGCGCGGTGGCCGGCGCGCCCATCGAGGCCGATCTCGGCGGCGGCGCTGGCGGTGGCGGCGGCGGCGGTGGTAGTGGCGCCAGCGCGCCGGCCAGAGCGCGCGCGCCGGCCCGCGCCGCCAGCCGCGGCCCCGGCGCGCTCGGCCAGCCAGCCCCGGCCGACGCGGTGCACGTCTGGACCGACGGCGCCTGCACCGGCAACCCCGGGCCCGCCGGCCTCGGCGTGGTCGTGCTCGACGGCCCCGGCCGCCGCGAGCACAGCGAGTACCTCGGCCACGGCACCAACAACATCGCCGAGCTGACCGCGGTGCTGCGCGGGCTCGATCTGGTCGCCGATCGCGACCGCCCGGTGCTGGTCTACACCGACTCGAGCTACACGATCGGCGTGCTGTCGATGGGCTGGAAGGCCAAGGCCAACGTCGAGCTGGTCGCCGAGATCCGCGACGCGCTGGCCCGGTTCGCCGACGTCCGGTTCGTCAAGGTGCCCGGCCACGCCGGCGTCCCCGAGAACGAGCGCTGCGACGAGCTGGCGCGCGACGCGATCGTCCGCCGGCGCTGATCGACGCGGCGACCAGGCCGCCGAGGATCACGGACAGGTGCTGGGCGCGATGACGCCCTGGGGGCTCGTCGAGCCGATCGCCAGGTCGCGCGCGGCTACCAGGCGCCGGCGACGCCGACGCCGGCGCCGTGGGGCATGGCCAGCGGCGTGACCTGCACCTGCGCCGCCAGCGGCGGGCGCAGGTAGCGCCGATCGGGCCGCATCGATCGGGTGAGGTGCGCCGCGAGCGCGAACCCGCCCCAGGTGCCGGCCAGCGCGATCCCGGCGGTGGCGCGGCCGAGCTCGTCGCCGGTGTCGTTGCCGCCGATGAGCAGCGCGGTGCCGAACCCGGCGACGCCGCCGAGCAAGGCCCCCAGCCACACCAGGCGCGCGCGCCCCGACGACCAGGTCAGGTCCTTGCCCAGCACCAGGCCGGCGCCGGCGCCGAGGTCGAGGCCCGCGGTCATCGTGTAGAGCACGGTGTCGCTGGAGACGTCGGGGTTGGTGACGATCAGGCCGAGGCCGGCCGAGGCGATGCCGAGCGTGGCCATCGTGCCGACGAAGCTCATCTGGCCCCGGGTCGGGCGCGCGCTGTCGCCGTAGAGCAGGCCGGCGCCGCCGCCGAGCACCAGCCCCGACAGCACCGCCATCTGGAACCTCTCCGAGGTGTCGGCGCCCAGCGGATCGGCCAGCAAGAGGCCGTTGATCGCGCCGATCAGCATGCCGGTCGAGTACCCCTCGGCCATGCCGCCGCTGATCGAGCGACCGCGGCTGCCGAAGAACGAGCCGAGGAAGCCGGCGGCGGTCGCGCCGAGCACGAGCGCCGCGCCGCTGCGGACGTCGCCGGTGTCCGACAGATCGACCAGCACCACGCCGGCGTACAGCGACGCCAGGGTGGTGGACACGACGAAGCTGGTCCGCCCGTCGGCGGGATCTTCGCCGTCGTCGTCGGCCCCGTCCGCGGCCCCGCCGAACACCAGCCGCGCCTGGCGCCCGGCGAGGTCATCGGCGAGCCGCGCCAGCTCCCGGGCGGCGCCGCGCAGTTCGGGATCGAGCGCGAGCTGGGCGGCGGTCGTCAGCTTGGCCCGGGCGGTGGCGAAGTCCCCGGCGATCAGCGCGGCGTAGCCCTCGCGGTAGCTGGCCTCGCCCGGATCGGCGGCGACCGGCGGCGGCGCGACGATGTTCGGGCGAGGCAGCGGCGCGGCCTCCTCTGGGGATACCGGATCACCGGGCTGCGCGGTGGCCACCGCGACCCCAGCGACCAGCCCAAGCGCCAGACCTGCAAGGCGAATCCCGGTGTTCATCGCCGCCGATCGTAGCCCGGCGCGCGCCCGGGACGGCGGCCGCGGACGATTTCCGGTTGACACTGTTATATGACAGTGACATATTGCAGCTCGTGACCGACTCCTGGACCATCGCCGAGCTGACCGAGCGCGCCGCCGTCGCGCTGGCCGATCGCGAGGCGCCCGAGAGCGGTCGCGTCCGCGCCATCCCCGACGAGCGCGGCGTCCGCTACTACACGACGCTGGGGCTGCTCGACCGCCCGACCCTGCGCGGCCGCACCGCGCTGTACGGCCCGCGCCACCTGGCCCAGCTGGTCGCGATCAAGCGCGAGCAGGCACGGGGCGCGACGCTCGCCGAGATCCAGCGCACGCTGCCGACCCTCGACGACGCCGCGCTCGCCGCGCTGGCCGGGGTCGAGGTCACGCCGCCGCCTCGGCCCGCCGCCCGGGCCGAGTTCTGGCGCGCGCGCCCGGTCGCGCCGGCCCCGATCGTCGCCGAGCCGACCGTCACCGTCATCGCGCCAGCCGCGCCCGCGCTGCGCGTCGAGCTCGAGCTCGACGGCGTGCGCGTGTCGTTCGTGCCCACCCGTCCCCTGACCGACGCCGACGTCGCCGCGCTGCGCTCCGCCGCCGCGCCGCTCGGCGCCGAGCTGCTCCGCCGTCACCTCGTCACCCCCACCCTGGAGTCCGCCCATGATCCCCATCGCCGTCGAGCCCGACCTCACCTACGCCCGCCGCGACTGCGGCTGGGGCGCCCTCGACACCGCGCTGGGTCGGTTGCCGCTCGCCGCGGTCGACATCGACGCGCGCGTGGTCGGGCTGACGAGCACGACCGAGGTCCGCCAGACCTTCGTCAACCACCTGCGCGAGCCGATCGAGGCGACGTACGTGTTCCCGCTGCCGGATCGCCACGCGGTCCAGCGGTTCCGCATGGTCGCGGGCGACCGGGTGATCGAGGGCGTGCTCGACGAGCGCGGCGCCGCTCGGGCCTCCTACGATCAGGCCATCGCCAGCGGCCAGCGCGCGGCGATCGCCGAGGAGGATCGCGCGGGGGTGTTCACGATGCGGGTCGGCAACCTGATGCCGGGCGACGTGGTGACGATCGCCCTGGCGCTGTCGGGCCCGGTGGTGATCGACGACGGCGAGGTGACCTGGGTGTTCCCGCTGGTGGTCGCGCCGCGCTACGTGCCGGGCGTGCCGCTGCCGGGCGAGCAGGCCGGGCTCGGCATCGTCGGCGACACCGACCACGTGCCCGACGCGTCGCGGATCTCGCCGCCGGTGCTCTTGCCGGGCATGCCCAGCCCGGTGCGGCTGGGCGTGCGCCTGACCGTCGACGGCGGCGGCCTGCCGATGGGCAACCTGCGCGCCAACCTGGCCGAGGTCGACGCCAAGGCCGACGGCCGCGGCTGGCAGATCGCGCTGCGCCCGGGCCAGCGGCTCGATCGCGATCTGGTGCTGCGCTGGCAGCTCGGCGGCACGACCCTGTGCTCGAGCGCGGTCTGGGCGCCCGACGCGATCGGCGCCGGCGGTACGCTCGCGGTGACGGTGGTGCCGCCGATCGGCAGCGCCGCCGGCGGGCGCCCGCGCGACGTCGCGATCATCCTCGATCGCTCGGGCTCGATGGAGGGCTGGAAGATGGTCGCGGCCCGGCGCGCCGCGGCCCGCATCGTCGACAGCCTGACCGAGCGCGACCGCTTCATGGTGCTCGCGTTCGACGATCGGATCGAGAGCCCGCACCGGGGCCTCGTCGCCGCGACCGATCGCCACCGGTTCCAGGCGGTCGAGTTCCTGGCGCGGGTCGACTCGCGCGGCGGCACCGAGCTGGCCCAGCCGCTGCGCGCGGCGGTGACCGGCCTGCCCGCCGACGGCCGCCGCGATCAGGTGCTGGTGCTGGTCACCGACGGCCAGGTCGGCAACGAGGATCAGATCCTCGCCGCGCTCGGCCACGAGCTCGGGCGCGTGCGCATGTTCACGCTCGGCATCGACCGCGCGGTCAACGCCGCGTTCCTGCGGCGCCTGGCCGGGCTCGGCGGCGGCGCGTGCGAGCTGGTCGAGTCCGAGGATCGCCTCGACGAGGTGATGGGCAAGATCCACCGCCGCATCGCCACGCCGATCCTGACCGACCTCGAGGTCGCCGGCCCCGGGCTCGACCCGCGCAGCCAGGCGCCGCGGCGGCTGCCGTCGGTGTTCGCCGGCGCGCCGGTGACGATCTACCTGCGCTGCGCGGAGCGTCCGGTCCCCGGACAGATCATCGAGGTCCGGGGCCGGCTGCCGGCCGGCGCCACCACCGTCGTCGCCGTGCCGCTCGACGCGGCCCGGCCGGCGGTCGATCTCGAGGCGACCTGGGCGCGGGCGCACATCCGCGATCTCGAGGACCGCTACGCCGCGGGCGAGGCGACCAGCGGCCTCGAGCGCGAGATCGTCGAGGTGTCGCTGCGCCACCACGTGCTGTCGCGCTTCACCGCGTTCGTCGCGATCGATCGCAGCCAGGTCGTCAACCGCGCCGGCGCGCCCCGCCCGATCGTGCAGCCGGTCGAGCACCCGGCCGGCTGGGGGGCGCCGAGCGCGCCGCCGCCGCCGCCGAGCTACGCCCCGGCGCCGGTCACCTACAAGTCGATGGCGGCGCCGCTCGGGGGCGCGACCCGCGGTCGAGCCGCGCCGATGAGCCCGGCGCCGATGGCCCGGGCCCCGGCCCAGAGCGACGACGGCCCGATGGCCGCGTGCGAGGAGGCGGCGCCCGACCGCGCGATGGCCTCGCTGGTCCGCGACGAGGAGGCGCCCGCCGAGCTCGTCGAGGACGGCCAGGACGCGTTCGCGATGCCGGCGGCGCCGCCGATGGCCCAGCCGACGCGACGCCCGACGCCGGCCCCGCGCCGCGGGCTGTTCGAGAAGCGCAAGGAGGAGCGGGCTCGCGACGAGGGCGGCGCCGCGCCCAGCCCGGGTGATCGCCCGTACCGGCAGCGCCTCGGCCTGGTCGCCGACGATCTCGCCGCCGCGGCGAGCGCCGCGGACCCGCGCGCGGCCGCGCAGCTGCCGGTCGCGCGCCTGGCCGAGCTGATCGAGGACGCGCGCTCGGTGGGGCTCACGGCGCTGGTCGCGCAGCTCGAGCCGCTCCTGGCCCGGCTGCAGGCGGCGCTGGCGGGGTCCGACCTGGCCGCGGTCCTGACCTCGGTCGTCCTCGCCGCCCGGGCGATCGCCACCGGCCACGCGCCGCCGCCGGCGCCGGCCACGCGCCGGTCGTTCTGGAAGTAGCGATCGCGCGTGGTATCTCTGGGCGGTGCGCCGCGCCTCGGTCCTGCTCGTCGTCGCGATCGCCTGCGGTCGCGGTGAGCGCGCGCCGGCGCGGCCACCGCCGCCGGTCGTGACCGCGCCCGACGCCGGCGCCGCGGGCGCAGGCGACGTGGTGGCGGCGATCGCGCCCGACGCGGACGGCGCGCTCCCGACCGACGCGGGCGTCGACGCGCCGCTGGCGACGATCGTCGACTGGCCGGTGCCGTGGCCGGCCGAGCGCGAGCGCCTGATGCTGGCGTACCGGCGCCTGCACAGCGATCCGGACGCGACCGATCTGACGATCGCGCCGCGCATGATCGTCTTGCACTACACCGCCGGCGGCTCGGCCAAGGGCACCCACGGCTACTTCAGCCGGACCCGCCTCGAGGAGGAGCGCGCGACCCTGCGCAAGGGCGGCGCCGCCAACGTGGTCTCGCACTTCCTGGTCGATCGCGACGGCACGATCTACCGGCTGATCCCCGAGACCCGCATGGGCCGCCACGCGATCGGCGTCAACCACGTGGCGATCGGCGTCGAGAACGTCGGCGACGAGGCGCGCTGGCCGCTGACCGACGCCCAGGTCGCCGCCAACGTCGCGCTCGTCCGCGATCTCGCCGCGCGCTTCCCGATCGAGCGGGTCGTCGGCCACCACGAGGTCGCCGCGCTCAAGGGCACGCCCTGGTTCGTCGAGCTGGTCCGCGGCTACGGCAACAGCAAGGGCGACCCCGGCGCGCGCTTCATGGCCGCGGTCCGCGCCGGCCTGGGCGCGTCCCCGCTGGCCGCGCCGCCCTGACCAGCGCGAAGATCAGCGCCCGGCCAGGGCCTTGGCGTACAGCGCCAGGTAGTCGTCGCACATGCGCTCGGCCGAGTAGCGCGCCAGCGCCACCTCCCGGGCCCGCGCGCCCATGGCCCGGGCCGCGGCGGGATCGTCGAGCATCCGGCCCAGGGCCCGGGCGAACGCGCCCTCCTCGACCGCGGTCAGGTAGCCGGTCACGCCCTCGTCGACCACCGTCGGCAGGCCGCCGACCGCGGTGGTCACGACCGGCAGCCCGGCCGCCATCGCCTCGGGCACCACCAGCGGCAGGCCCTCGCTCTTGCTCGACAGCGCGAACACGTCGAACGCCGGCAGCAGCCGGGCCACGTCCATCCGCCGGCCCAGCACGTGGGCGAAGCGCGCGGTCGGCAGCGCCGCCACCGCCGCGTCGAGCGCGGCCCGGGTCGGCCCGTCGCCGACGAAGACGACGTGGACCTGCGCGCCCAGGCGTGGCGCGATCGCCGCGAGCAAGAGCGGCTGGTTCTTGAACTCGTCGATCCGCCCGACCGTGCCGACCACCATCGCGTCGGCGCCGATGCCGAGCTCGGCCCGCACCGCCGCCCGCGCCGCCGGGTCGGGCCCGAACTTCTCGAGCCGGATGCCGTTGGGGATCACCACCAGCTGGCCCTCGGCGCAGTCGCGCTGGGCCCGGGCCTGCTCGGCGGTCACGGTCGACACCGCCACGAACGAGCTGACCAGCCGCGCCGCCTGGCGCCGCAGCATGCGGTGGCCGCGCGAGCCGGGGTTGACGCCGTGCTTGGAGTGGATCGCGACCGCGCCGATCAGCCGGGCCGCCGGCGCGCCGTAGATCAGCGGCAGCGGGTTGTGGCTGTGGACCACCTCGACCCGGCGCCGGCGCAGCGCCCACGCCAGCCGCGGCACCAGCGTGAGGTCGGTGCCCGGGCCCTTGGGCACGTCGACGACCTCGGCGCCGACCGCGCGGAACTCGTCGGCCAGGGCCCCCTCGGGCGGCGGCGCCAGCGACACCGCGATGACGGTGTGGCCCCGGGCCCGCTGCGCGGCCGCCAGGTCGAGCGCGACCCGCTCCTGGCCACCCACGCCGAACGACGACAGGACGTGCGCGATGATCACGCTCCTCGTTACCGCGGCCCCGCGCCCGCGCGCAAGCCGGGGTACAGTGCGGCGTGGCCGACGCGCCCGCCCCCGCCGACGACGATCCGCTGGCCGTGCTGGGCCTGCCGCTGGCGACCGACGTCGCCCACCCCGAGGTCCGCACCGAGTGCATCCGCGTGGCGAAGCGGCTCCACGACCGCGGCGCGGTCGCGATCGGCTTCATCCCCACCGACGATCAGGTCGCGGTGCCGCCGCTGATCATCCAGATCGGCAACGCGCTGTGCGACCTCACCGGGGGCACCATCGCCGTGGTCGACGCCAACGTGCGCTACCCCGGCCTGGCCCAGCTCGCGACCTCGCCCCGGGGCAACGAGGTGTTCTCGACCCGGTGGCTGGCCGGGTCGCTGGCGCTGCTGACCCCGGCCAAGGTCGAGCGCGCCGGCGAGGTGGTCCCGGCCCTGGCCCGGCTGCTGCTCGACGGCGCCGACCTGTTCGCCCACATCCTGTGCGACCTCACCGGCTTCGAGCTGATCGGCGAGCACGCCAGCGCCGCGGCGTGCATGGACGCGGTCGTCCTGGTCGGCCGCGCCCACCGGACCGACGAGGCCCAGCTCCTGGCCCTCGCCAACCTCATGCCGGCCGACCGGTTCCTCGGGGTGCTGCTGGTCGGATGAATGGGCCCCAGGCTCGGGGCCGCGCCTCGTCGCGCAAGCGGCCGTGCGGCTCCGGGATCAACCCAGGTGAGCCCAGGGTTCGGCCCACCTCACGCCGCGCGACCCGTGCGCTTGCGTACGACCGGAGCATCATGCTTTCCTCCGCGCATGATCGCGCTCGAGCAGGAAAAGATCGCAGTGATCGGTCTCGGCTACGTCGGCCTCCCGGTCGCGTTGTCCTTCGCCAAGAAGCTGCCGACCGTCGGGTTCGACATCCGGCAGAAGCGGATCGACGAGCTCCTGGCCGGGCACGACGAGACCGCCGAGGTCACCACCGGCGACCTCACCGGCACCAAGCTCGAGCTGACCGCCGATCCCGAGCGGCTCAAGGACTGCACCTTCTTCATCGTCGCGGTGCCGACGCCGATCGACCACAACAACCGTCCTGATCTCGGACCGGTGATCGCGGCGTCGAAGACCGTCGGCCCGCACCTCAAGCGCGGCGACGTGGTCTGCTACGAGTCGACGGTGTACCCCGGCGTCACCGAGGACGTCTGCGGCCCGATCCTCGAGAAGCTGTCGGGGCTCAAGGCCAGCGTGGACTTCTTCCTCGGCTACTCGCCCGAGCGCATCAACCCCGGCGACAAGGAGCACACGTTCGAGCGCATCGTCAAGGTGACCTCGGGCGACACGCCCGAGTCGGCCGAGCGGGTGGCCCGGGCCTACGGCGCGGTCGTCACCGCCGGCGTCCACCGCGCGGCGTCGATCAAGGTGGCCGAGGCCGCCAAGGTCATCGAGAACACCCAGCGCGATCTCAACATCGCGCTGATGAACGAGCTGGCGCTGATCTTCGATCGCATGGGCATCCGCACCAAGGACGTCCTCGACGCCGCCGGCACCAAGTGGAACTTCCTGCGCTTCACCCCGGGCCTGGTCGGCGGCCACTGCATCGGCGTCGACCCGTACTACCTGACGACCAAGGCCGAGGAGCTGGGCTACCTGCCCGAGGTCATCCTGGCCGGCCGCCGCATCAACAACAACGTCGGCCGGTTCATCGCCCAGAAGTGCGTGCAGTTCCTGTCGTCGGGCGACCTGCCGCTCAAGGCGGCCAAGGTCGGCATCCTCGGCCTGACGTTCAAGGAGAACGTCCCCGACCTGCGCAACTCCAAGATCCCGGACATCGTCACCGCGCTCGCCCAGTACGGCATCGCGGCGATGGTCCACGAGCCGCTCGGCGACGCCGCCGAGGCCGAGCACGAGTACGGCATCACGCCGACGTCGCTCGACGAGTACCGCGACCTCGACGTGCTGATCTTCGCGGTCAGCCACCAGGTCTACATCGACCAGCGGGCCGACCTGCTGTCGCGGCTCAAGCCCGGCGGCGTCGTGGTCGACATCAAGAGCGTCCTCGACCCCAACGCCATCCCGGCCGGGCTCCGGTACTGGAGCCTGTGAAGGGCCGCCGGTGACCGACCGCTACACCCAGGTGTGCGAGGCCCTCGTCAACCAGCCGCGCCGGTGGCTGGTGACCGGCGTCGCCGGCTTCATCGGCTCGGCGCTGCTCGAGCGCCTGCTCGATCTGGGCCAGACCGTCGTCGGCCTCGACAACTTCTCGAACGGTCACCAGCACAACCTCGACGACGTCCTGGCGATCCACGCCGACGCCAAGCTCGGGTTCAAGATGATCACGGGCGACATCCGTGACGTCGAGACCTGCCGGGCCGCGGTGGCCGACGTCGACGTCGTGCTGCACCAGGCGGCGATCGGCTCGGTGCCGCGCTCGATCAAGGACCCGGTCCCGTACCACGACACCAACGTCACCGGGTTCATGAACCTGGTGCTGGCGGCGCGCGACGCCGGGGTCAAGCGGTTCGTCTACGCGTCGTCGAGCTCGGTCTACGGCGACCACCCGGGCCTGCCCAAGCTCGAGGACGCGATCGGCAAGCCGCTGTCGCCGTACGCCGCGACCAAGCGGATGGACGAGCTCTACGCCCAGGTGTTCGGCGACGTCTACGGGCTCGAGCCGGTCGGCCTGCGCTACTTCAACGTCTACGGTCGCCGCCAGGATCCCAACGGCCAGTACGCCGCGGTGATCCCGCGCTGGATCGCCCACCTGATGGCCGGCACGCCGTGCGTGATCTTCGGCGACGGCTCGTCGTCGCGGGACTTCTGCTACGTCGACAACGTGGTCGCGGCCAACCTGCTGGCGGCGACCGCCCCGGCCCACGCCACCAACACCGTCTACAACGTCGGGTGCAACGGCCGCACCGATCTGCGCGAGCTGTTCGCGATCCTGCGCGACAACCTGGCCAAGGGCCGGCCCGAGATCGCCGCGGCCGAGCCGCAGTTCGCGGCGCCGCGCGCCGGCGACATCCCGCACTCGCAGGCGTCGATCGGCAAGATCACCGACGCGCTCGGCTACGCGCCCAGCCACGAGATCGCCGAGGGCCTGGCCGAGACCGTGGCCTGGTTCGCCGCGCGGGCGTGAGCGCCGTCACCCGACCAGGTTGACGATCCAGATCGCGGCGATCGCGCCGAGGATCAGCTGCGGCCGCCGCCCGCGCACGAGCGCGTCGCCGCGCCCGAGCACGATCAGCCCGCACAGGTAGATCATCGCCGCCAGCACCGCCGGCGCCAGCGGGTGCTCGGCGAACGCCGCGCGCACGTCGCCGTGGCCGAGCGCGACCGTGGCGTGGGTCATGCCGCAGAACGCGCACTTCCACGAGGTCGCGGTCCGGAACGGACACCCGGGGCCGTCCTCGACCACCCGTGCCCGCAGCGCGTCGGACCCGAACGTGCCCACGGCCAGCGCGCCGAGCATGAAGCCCAGCCACACCGCCGCCGCCAGCCGGGCCCAGACCTCGCCGTCGGGCCGCCGCACGACTCGCTACCGCGTGCTCGCGCCCGCCGCCAGGACGAAGAAGAACATGACGAACGCGAAGCCGATGATCATCAGGATCGACGCGACCATCCCGCAGATACGTCCGGCCTGGGTGCTGCCGCGCGCGGCGGGGTCGAGCTCGCCGCGATCGATGCGCGCCAGGTCGGCGTTGCCCATCGACCAGGCGATCGGCCCGAGGATGCCGCACACGACCAGCGACAGGATCCCCAGCGTGAGGATCGTGCTGGCGCGCGACGGGTACATGAACGAGCCATACCCGGGCATGCCGTAGCCGGGCATGCCGTAGCCGGGCGCCCCGTAGGGCGGCGCGCCGTAGGGTTGCGGGCCGGCCTGGCCGCGCAGCCGCGCCAGCTCGGCGTTAGCCTGCTGGAGCTGCTCGGTCAGCGTGGCGATCGTGGCGGCGTCGACCTGCTGGCCCGACTGCGCCTGGCGCAGCTGCTGCTCGAGCGCGCTGGCCCGCGCGACCGCCGCGTCCCACTCGTTGCGATACATGGAACTCTCCCGCCGATGGTTAGCGTGCGTCGATGCCGCCGCTGGCGGCGCTGATGATGAAGATCAGCACCCAGCAGCACGAGATGATGATCCCGGCCAGCGCCAGTCCACCGCCGGACTTCATGCCGTTCGAGTTCTTGACCTCGTTGTAGCCGATGATCGAGAAGATCAAGCCCAGGATCGAGAGGCAGCCCAGGAACGACAGCACGAACCCGGCGATCGCCATGCCCGACGTGCTCGGCGCCATCTGCATCGGCACGCCGTAGGGCGGCGGGTAGTAGCCCGGCGGGGGCCCCGGAGGATAACCCGGCTGTGCGCCCATCGGCGGAGCTCCGTAGGGAGGAGCGCCGTAGGCCGCGCCGGGCGGTGCCGCGGTCGGGAGCTGCGCCCCACAGCTCGAGCACACCACACTGCCATCGAGATTGATCGTCGCGCACCGGGGACAGTTCATCGCGTCTTCCTCCGGGTCCGAGTGTGCACGGGCCCCCAGGGCCACGCAACGACCTTCATGAAAAGATCGAACCGCTGGACCAGCGCCGCAGATCGCCAGCCTCGCGCCGGGGCCGCGCCGCCTGATCGGGTGAGCGCGCCGCGTCGGTCCCGACCCGCTCGCAGCGCCGAGCCGCGCCGGCCCCCAGACAGGATCACTCGCCAGGATCACTCGCCAGGATCACTCGCCAGGCTCGCTCGACCGGATCAGTAGTGGCCGCTGTTGGCGAACGCGATGATCGCGACGATGTAGATCACCTCGATCAGCACGCGGATGATCCCGATGACGATGCCGGCGATCGCGAGGCCGCCGCCGGTGACCATGCCGTTGCCGCGCTTCACCTCGTTGTGACCCATGATCGAGAAGATCAGCCCGAGGATCCCGCAGAACACCAGCGACAGCACGAAGCCGGCGATGGCCATGCCCGACGACCGGACCTGCTGCGGGTAGTAGCCCGGCTGCGGGTAGTAGCCCGGCTGCCCCGGGTAGTAGCCCGGGGGCGGATAGCCGGCCGGGGGATACCCCGCCGGCGCGCTCGGCGTCAGCGGCGCTCCGCAGCGCGCGCACAGGGCCGAACCAGCCACGTTCACCATCGCACAGCGCGCGCAGGTCATGTCCTGAGTGTGCCGAGGCCCCGGACCGAGCGCAACGGCTTCGGCGAACCCCGCTCGTGCGCTAGGGTTACCCGGTGAAGCCTCGCCACGCCCTCCTCCTCGCGCTGGCCGCCTGCGGCGGCAGCAAGTCCGGCTCCGACGGCGGCACCGCCGTCGACGCCGCCCCGATCGACACGCCGCCCGCGCCCTTCTGTCAGCCCACGCCGGGCACCGCCCTCGCGCTGGTGCCGATCGTCACCGGCCTCCGTCAGCCGGTCGGGATCGCGGCCCCCATCGGCGACAGCCGGCTGTTCATCCTCGAGCAGCCCGGGCGGATCCGCGTGGTCAAGGACGGCACCCTGCTGCCGACCCCGTTCCTCGATCTCGACGCCGTCGTCAACGCCACCGACGAGGAGCAGGGCCTGCTCGGGCTCGCGTTCCACCCGCGCTTCGCCGACAACGGCAGGTTCTTTGTCTACTACACGACCAACGGCAACAACGTGGTCGTCGCCGAGTACGCCGCCGCCGCCGGCGCCGACACCGCCGGCACCACCGAGCGCCGCCTGCTCGACGAGACTCACCAGTACGGCAACCACAACGGCGGCACGCTGGCGTTCGGCCCCGACGGGTTCCTGTACATCTCGATCGGCGACGGCGGCGGCGGCGACAACTTCCTGGGCAACGGCCAGCGGACCACCTCGAAGCTGTCGAAGATCCTCCGGATCGACGTCGACCAGGGCGCGCCCTACGGGATCCCGCCGACCAACCCGTGGGCCGGCGGC
Organism: Myxococcales bacterium; assembly: GCA_016717005.1. NCBI lineage: Bacteria > Pseudomonadati > Myxococcota > Myxococcia > Myxococcales > Myxococcales bacterium. The sequence goes on from JADJUF010000049.1 coordinate 395,516, forward strand.
GGCGGCGTGCCCGAGATGTACGCGTGGGGCCTGCGCAACCCGTGGCGGTTCGCGATCGACGGCGCCAGCGGCGACCTGTACATCGGCGACGTCGGCCAGGGCGCGTTCGAGGAGATCGACCTGGTCCCGGCCGGCCAGGCCGGCAAGAACTTCGGCTGGGCGGTGTTCGAGGGCCCCGAGTGCTTCACCGCCGACAGCGAGGGCAACGCCGGCTGCGACAACCCGGGGGCCTACGCCGCGCCGCTGCTCGCGATCGATCGCCGCACCAACGGCGAGAACTCGGTCATCGCCGGCGCGGTCTACCGCGGCACCTGCATGCCCGACTACGCCGGCACGTTCTTCTTCGGCGACTACGGCTCGGGCCGGGTCAAGACGCTCAAGGTCGTCGGCGGCGTCGCGACCGACGTGACCGATCGGACCGCCGACGTCGACCCGACCGGCCTGCTGTACCAGCAGCTCGCCAGCTTCGGCGTCGACGGGTTCGGCGAGCTGTACGTGGCGGCGCGCACCTCCGGACGGGTCTACCGCATCGAGGTCGAGTGACCGACGCCGAGGCCCGGGTGCGCGCGGCGCTCGCGGCCGGGTCCCCGCCGGCGGCCGACGACCTGGCCGCGGTCGTGGGCGCGCTCGACGCCGCCCGGGCCGAGTCGACGGCGCGGTGGGAGGCCATCGGCCGGCTGGCCCCGGCGGCCAAGGCCCAGCGCGGCCGGGCCCAGGACGCCGCGCGGCTCCTGGCCGAGCTGGCGGCGGCGCTGGCGGAGCCCCTCGACGACGCAGCGCGCCAGGCGTGGATCGCGCGGATCCGGCGCGCGGGGTGATGGCGCGCGCGAGGTTCCGGCTATGCTGGGACGCGATGTCAGACGATCTGCCCAAGCCCGAGCCGAAAGAGATCGACGAGAAGCTGGCGCTCCAGCTCCGCCACATGATCGAGGACAACGTCCTCAAGGGCGTGCCGTACGGCGACGAGCGCTGCGACAACTGCCTCTACTACCTCGATCCCGACGACAAGATCGCGTACTGCTGGCACCCCAAGCTGCGCGTCCTGGTCGGCGGCAACTGGTGGTGCCAGTGGTGGGAGAAGATCGAGTAGCGCGCGCCCTCGCGTGCTTTTCGGCCAGCTTGGGGCGATGATCTGGCGGTGCGGATCCTCGACGAGCTGACCGACGAAGAGCTCCTCAAGGCCGAGGAGGCCGAGCGGGTCAACGAGACCGCGGCCCGTGAGGACGAGGAACAGGACGAGGCGGTCGAGGAGGCGCCGCTCGCGGTGCGGCGCTACGGCTCGGTCGTGCGGACGGTGACCGATCTGATGCACGGGCGCGACGTCGATCTCTCGACGCTGGCGGCGCTGAGCGACGACGAGCGCGAGGCGATGGCGACCTTGCGCGAGGTGATCTCTGGGCGCCGCAACGGCCAGTTCTACTTCGCCGAGGATCGCCTCAACGCGCTCAACGAGACCCTCGCGGTGCTGGCGCCGGTGCTGACGATCGCGGCCCTGCCCGGCGCGGCCGAGCTGCACGCCTCGTTCGACCGGATCCGCGTCGACCTGAACGAGCTGCGCGGCCAGCTGTCGATGCTCGAGGCCGCCGAGGACCAGCTCATCCTCGGCGAGGGCCGGATCCGCGACGAGGAAGAGGACGACGACGACGCGGATGGCGACGACGCGGATGGCGACGACGCGGACGGCGCGGCCGCCGCGGCTGACGCCGACGCCGACGCCGAGCCCACGCCGAAGAAGAAGCGGAAGAAGAAGCCGGCCGCGCCGGCGCCTGCCGACGAGGACGCGCCCGACGCACCGGCGCCGGCGTCGACGGTCTACGACCCGCCCGGCGACGACGGGGCGTCGACGTGAGCCTGCCGCCAGCGCTGACCGCGCTGGTCGCGGCCACCCGCCTGCGCGCCGAGGCCGCGTTCCTCACCCGCCTCAACCGTGGCGCCGGCTTCGCTGACGCGCGCGCCCCGACCCAGATCTACCTGCGCGATCCCGACGCGATCGCCCGGCTCGGCGCGCTCGCGTTGCGGCCCAGCGACACCCACAAGAAGGCCGCCGCCGCGGTCGCCGCCACGCTGGCCGAGGTCGTGGCCGCGGCGCCGCCGTCACCGCTGGCCCCGGTGACCGCGCGGGCCGGCCTGTCGGCCGCCGAGGAGGCGCTGGCCGCGATCGCGATCGCCGTGGCCATCGACGACGACACCCGCGAGCTGGTCCACGCCATGGCCGGCCGCCGCCGCGCCGGCGTGTACCTCGACGTGTGCGCCGAGCTGCACCCGGCCCTGGCCGCGCCCGACGCGCGGGCCCAGGCCGCCCACCCGCGCGCGCGCCTGGTCGACACCGGCCTGCTGACGATCGACGAGGCCGGCCTGGTGCGCGGCCACCCGCGGCTGGCGACCTGGGCGCTGGGCGACGACCGGCTGCCGCCGCCGCTCGACGAGCTGGCGACGATCGCTCAGGCCGACGCCACCTGGATGGCGCCCGAGCTGCTCGAGCTGGCCGACGCCATCGCCGCGCGCACCCACGGCGCGACCGAGCCGGCGGCCGTGTTGATCCTCGGGCCGCGCGGCAGCGGCCGGCGCGCGGTCGCGACCCGCATCGCCGCCGCGGGCGATCAGCCGGTGCTCATCGCCGACCTCGGCGAGCTGCTGGCGGCGGGCGGCACCGACCGGACCGCGGCGGTGCGGCTGTTGCTCGGCGAGTGCCTGCTGCGCGGCGCGGTGCCGGTGCTGACCGGGGCCGAGGCCCTCGCCGGCGAGCGCGACAGCGAGCGCGCGGCCATGGCGGCGATCGGGCGCGGGCCGGCGCTGGTCATCCTGGCCGCGTCAGGGCGGGCCCCTGACCAGCGTGCCCCTGGGCCGGCCGTTCCACCTGGTGCGCATGCCGCGCAGCGATCTCGGCGACCGCGAGCACGCGTGGGCCGCGGCCCTGGCCGGCGTCGACGCCGCGGTGCCCACCACCGACGCCGCCGAGCTGGCCGGCCGCTACGTGCTGGGCCCGGGCGCGATCGCCGAGGTCGTGGCCGAGGCCGCGCGGTTCTCGACCGCCCGGGCCACGCCGCTCGATCGGGCCGCGTTCGAGGACGCGATCGGCCGGCGCCTGTCGATCCGCCTCGGCGCCTACGGCACGCTGCTGAGCCGCAAGGCCCGGTTCGACGAGATGGTCCTGCCCGAGGACGTGGTCGGCTCGATGCGCGACATGATCGCGATGGTCCGGCAGCGGTCGGTGATCCTCGAGCGCTGGGGCTACCAGCGCCACCTCGGCATCTCGCGCGGCGTGTCGGCGCTGTTCTCGGGCGAGCCCGGCACCGGCAAGACCATGGCGGCGTCGGTGATGGCGTCCGAGCTCGGCCTCGAGCTGATCCGGATCGACCTGTCGCAGGTGATCTCGAAGTGGGTCGGCGAGACCGAGAAGAACCTCGGCCGGATCTTCGACGAGGCCCACGACGCCAACGCGATGCTCCTGTTCGACGAGGCCGACGCGCTGTTCGGCAAGCGCACCGAGGTCAAGAGCGCCCAGGACCGCCACGCCAACCTCGAGGTCAACTACATCCTCCAGCGCATGGAGACCTTCGACGGCGTCAGCGTGCTGACCACCAACTTCGAGAGCTCGATCGACCAGGCGCTGCAGCGCCGCCTGAACTTCCGGGTCCGGTTCCCCGAGCCCGAGGTCGAGGAGCGCGCGGCGCTGTGGGCCAAGCTCCTGCCGCCGGCGACCGGGCTCACCGACGCGCCGTTCCAGACGCTGGCCGAGCAGTTCCGCATGACCGGCGGCTACATCAAGAACGCGATCGTCCGGGCCGCGGTGGTCGCGGCGCGCGAGGACCGGAACCTGACCGTCGACGATCTCTGGACCGGCGCCCACGCCGAGTACGCCGAGATGGGCAAGGTCCTGTCGACCCACACCCGGACGTGACCGCGATCGGGCGCGGTCGGATCGCGGTCGGATCGCGGTCGGGCGCGGTCGGATCGCGGTCGGATCGCGCGCGGCGGCCCGACCCCGCGGTCGCCTTCTGCTATCGTCGCGCGCCTGTTCAGAGGGGGAGCCATGTACGCCGACAGCTCGCAGATGATCGCCAAGAAGAAGCAGACCGCGTCGATCGTGTGCATCGTCGCAGCGGCCTTGCTGGTCGTGTCGCTGTTCCTGCCGTGGCTCAAGTCGAACAAGTCGATGGGCCTGTCGATGACGCTGCTCTCGTTCAAGCAGTGCGGCGACGACCACTGCGAGCAGATCTCGAACCTCAAGCTCGTGCGCGAGCTCAACCGCGCCTACGCCCGCGCCGCCGAGGTCGCGGAGGAGTTCGGGCGCGATGGGCCGCCCGACCTGCCCAAGAAGCCCGGCACCAGCTTCGCGTATTTCGGGCTGATCACGCTGGCCGTGTGCCTGCTCGCGGCCGGCGCGATGGCGGCGGCCGGCATCCTCGGCCTGACCGGGCGGTTCATCCGCGCGCCGATCGCGATCACCACGGTCGGCCTGTTGACCGCGTGCCTGGGCCTGATCACGGGCTGCATCTTCGTCGCGGTCAAGCCCGGCGACGACGGGCCCTGGCGCACGCTGGGCGTGTCGTGGCCGTTCTTCGTGTTCGGTACGGCGGTGGTGGCCGGCGTCGCCGGCTGCCAGATGCTGGCCAAGGCCTTCGGCCCGCCCGAGTACGATCCCTACGCCGATCCGACCATGCCCCAGCCCCCGATGTGAGAGGTGCCACGATGTCGCTGCGAGGAAAGACCCTGTTCGTCACCGGTGCCAGCCGCGGCATCGGCCTGGCCATCGCGCTGCGCGCCGCGCGCGACGGCGCCAACGTCGCGGTCGTCGCCAAGACCGCCGAGCCCGACCCGCGCCTGCCCGGCACGGTCTACTCGGCCGCCGCCGAGATCGAGGCCGCCGGCGGCAAGGCCCTGCCCTGCGTCGTCGACATCCGCCACGAGGATCAGGTCGCGGCCGCGGTGGCCAAGACCGTCGCGACCTTCGGCGGCATCGACATCCTGGTCAACAACGCCTCGGCGATCCACCTGACCGGCACCACGTCGACGCCGATGAAGCGCTACGACCTGATGCACCAGATCAACACCCGCGGCACGTTCGTGTGCTCGCAGGCGTGCGTGCCGCACCTGAAGCAGGCCGCGAACCCGCACGTGCTCAACCTGTCGCCGCCGCTGAACATGGAGGCGCGCTGGTTCGCGCCGCACGTCGCCTACACGATGGCCAAGTTCGGCATGAGCATGTGCGTGCTGGGCATGGCCGAGGAGTTCCGGCGCGACGGCGTGGCGTTCAACGCGCTGTGGCCGCGCACCGCGATCGCCACCGCCGCGGTCAAGAACCTGCTCGGCGGCGACGCCGCGATGAAGGGCTCACGCTCGCCCGAGATCATGGCCGACGCGGCCTACGCGATCTTCAACCGGCCCAGCCGCGCGTGCACCGGCAACTTCTTCGTCGACGACGAGGTCCTCGCCGCCGAGGGCGTCACCGATCTGGCGAAGTACGCGATGGTGCCCGACGCCAACCTCATCCCCGACTTCTTCATCTGATGGCCGACGGCGATCCCTCCGACGAGGCCGTCGCCTTGCACGAGCGCGGCCGGACCCTGTGCGCCCAGGGCGATCTCCCGGGCGGGCTCGAGCTCCTGTTCGCGGCCTACCAGCGCGCGCCGCGCTGGCCGTACCCGCCCTACGACATGGCCTTCACCTACCTGCTGGCCGACCAGCTCGAGGAGGCCGAGCGCTGGTACAGGGTCGTCGACAAGCTGGCGCCGCGCGGCACCTTCACCGCCGAGACCTCGCTCGCGACCGTCCGCCGCGAGCGCCACGGCGACCTGCCGGGCGGGTTCAGCAAGGCCTACGCGATGCTCGAGTGGCTGCCGCCGCGCGAGCGCCGCACCGCGCTCGAGGATCTGGTGGCCGAGCTGCCCGACTTCGCGCCGGCGTGGAAGGACCTGGCGGCGCTGCTCGAGGACGACGACGCGCGCCTGGCCGCGATCGTGCGCGGCCTGGCCGCGACCCCGGACCCCGAGACCGCCGGCGTGCTGCAGGTCAACCGGGCGCTGATCCTCGACCGCCGCGGCGAGCGCGCCGAGGCCATCGCGATCGTGCGCGCGATCGTCGACGATCCCGCGGCCACGCTGGCGTCGGCGCAGTTCGCCGAGGTGGTGCTGACCCAGCTCACCGCGGCGCCGACGACGAGCTGACGCGGGCCGCCGGGCCACGGGCGCGCACGACCGCGCCCAGCGCCAGCGCCGCCAGCGATCCGACGACGAGGCCCCACGCCCAGGTCGAGGTCGTCCCGCCGGCCGCGGCCGCGAGGGCCTGGACGTCCGACGGCAAGCGGCCGTGGGGCGTGGCCGCGGTCGCGCCGAACAGCTCCTCGCGGCGCGCCAGCCAGGCCAGGCCGACGCCGAGCGCGACGACCAGCGTGGCCGGGCGCGCCACCGCGCGCGGCGCCACCGCGAGCAGCGCCAGCCCCGCGGCGCCGATCAGCGCGGCCGGCAGCGCGAACCCGCCGCGGATCCAGCCGGCCGCGCCCGCAGCGATCGTCGCCGCCACGACCATCAACGCGATCCGATCCGCGCGCGGCCAGCCCGACGCGGCCAGCAGGACCGCCCCGACCACGGCCGGCGCCAGCGGCCCGGCCGCGGCGATCACCGCCGGGCTGCCCCCGCCGTGGACCGTCACCGCGCCGCCGTCGGGCGCCAGCGCGATGGTCGCGACCGCGCCGCCGGTGACCACGACCGCCAGCGCGTGGCCGAGCTCGTGGATCACCGTCGCCAGCACCAGCACCGGGTACAGCAGGTAGCCGGCGTACGGCACCAGGTACAGCCCGGCGACCACCACCGCGATCACCCGGGCTGGGCGCGCGGCTAGCGACACTTGATCGTCGCCGGACCTCCGCCGTCGGCGACGCAGGACTTGCCGCCGCACTTCGCGGCCTTGCACGCCGCCACCTTGGACGAGAAGCACGTGCGGCCGACCACGAAGAAGCAGTCGTCGCGGCTCCCGCCGTAGCGCCAGCCGTCCCAGTCCTTGCCCTTGTTCGACACGCGCTCGGGATCCTCGGCCTCGCGCACGGCCTCGGAGCCGTGCTTGCCGGTGCGCTTGCTGGTCTTCGCGCGCGGCTCCTCGGATGGCAGCGGCGGCCCCGCGCAGGCCGCGGTGACGAACAGGATCGTGGCAGCGACCAGGCGGCGCATGGTTCGGTCAGGAATCATGCCATAGTTCGTCCCGTGGCTGCCGACGACGATCAGGTACGCGCGCGCCTGCGCGCGCTCGAGGCCGAGGTCGCCGCCACCACCGAGGTCGACCGCCAGCGCAAGGCCGACGCGCGCGAGCGCATCCTGGCCCGCCGGGCCGAGGCCGACGCGCTGCGCCGCCGCCAGGCCGAGCTGGTCGGACGACGCGCCCGCCCCACCGACGAGATCCCGGCCGAGCCCAGCGAGGCCGTCGATCGGCGCCCGCGCCGGCGACCTCGAGCGGGCGATGGTCCTGGCGCGCAAGGCCGGCGACGTCAAGGCCGAGCTGGCCCGGCCGACCAAGGCCGGCGAGAAGTCGTGGCTGATCTCGTCGGCGCTGTCGTTCTTCTTCGGGCCGCTCGGCTGGCTCTACGCCGGGTCGCTGCGCGAGACCATCCCGGTCGCGGCGGTGTACGTGATGGTCGCCGGCATCGTCTCCAAGATCCTGCCGGCGTTCCTGCTGATGCCGGTGCTGATGGTGCTGCTGCCGCTGTCGGGCATCGCCGGGCTGGTCTACGCGATCGGCCACAACCGGGCCGGCAAGCGCATCAAGCTGTTCGGCGACGACGACGGCAAAGACTCGCGCGCGGGCCGGCTGCTCGGCCGCGGCAAGTCCGGCGACAAGCGCTAACGGCGGCGGCGGCGGCGACGGCGGACGATCAGCGCGAGCACCAGCACGCCGAGCGCGCCGACCCCGAGCCCGACCAGCGCGATCGCGTCGGCGCCGACCGTCGCGATCCGGTGCACGCCGACGATCGGGCCGACCGCCGCGACCAGCGCGAGCCCGGTCGTGTCGATCACCTCGCCGAGGCGGGCGTAGGGGCAGCGCGTACCAGCGCACCAGCATCGTCACCACGCCGCACGCCCCGGTCCAGGCCAGCGTGTCGACGACGACGTCGTCGGTCGGCAGCCCCGTCACGACCGCCAGGCCCGCCGCCGCGGCGACGATCAGCGCCGGGCCGACCAGCCAGTCCGGCAGGGACAGCGCGCTCAGCAGATCCTCGGCGGCCACGCCCCGATGGTAGCGCACGGACCGCCCCTGACTGACCGCCGACGTCGCTGTCCCGCCTACACCGTGCGCTGTCCAAGCCGTGCACAGCGGCGCGGGTCGCCCATGGACTCCCGCGCAGTTGCACCTGCGCGCGGTGGGCCTGCGCTGGTACCTGGGCGTCGGCGGCTGACCCGCGGTCGGCGTCGGGCGCGGGTGTGGTTCCTTGCCCGATCGGCCGGGATTGGGCCTCTGCGGCTCCCGCTGGCCGCCGGGACGTGGCAAGGTCCGCGACCCGTGAAAGAACCACTGCCCGAGCGCTTCGACGACCTCGGCCTCATCGATCCGATCGCGCGCGCGGTGCGAGAGCAAGGCTACGAGCGTCCGACCCCGATCCAGGCCCGCGCCATCCCCCACCTGCTCGAGGGCCGCGACCTGCTGGGCCTGGCCCAGACCGGCACCGGCAAGACCGCGGCGTTCGCGCTGCCGATCCTGCAGCGCCTGGTGACGCCGACCCCGCCGGCGCTGCGCGGGCCGCGGCCGATCCGCGTGCTGATCCTGACGCCGACCCGCGAGCTGGCGTCGCAGATCGCCGCAGCTTCAACACCTACGGCAAGCACCTGCACCTGCGCACGGTCGTGATCTTCGGCGGCGTCGGCATGGAGCCCCAGAAGCAGGCGCTGCGCAGCGGCCTCGACGTGCTGGTCGCGACGCCCGGCCGCCTGCTCGACCTCGCCGGCCAGGGCCTCCTGCACCTGCCCCACCTCGAGGTGTTCGTGCTCGACGAGGCCGACCGCATGCTCGACATGGGGTTCATCCACGACGTGCGGCGGGTGATCCGGCTCCTGCCCGACCGCCGCCAGACGCTGTTCTTCTCGGCGACGATGCCGCCCGAGGCCCAGGCGCTGGCCGACCAGCTGCTCAAGGACCCGGTCCGGGTCGCGGTGGCCCCGGTGTCGTCGACCGCCGAGAAGGTCGAGCAAGAGGTCGCCTACGTCGACAAGGCCGACAAGCGCGCCCTCTTGATCGAGCTCCTGCGCGACGTCGGCATGCGCCGGGTGCTGGTGTTCTCGCGCACCAAGCACGGCGCCAACAAGATCGCCGATCACCTCGAGAAGAGCGACGTCGGCGCGGCCGCGATCCACGGCAACAAGTCGCAGAGCGCGCGCGAGCGGGCCCTGGCCGACTTCAAGGCCGGCAAGATCCGGGTGCTGGTCGCGACCGACATCGCCGCCCGCGGCATCGACATCGACGTGATCACCCACGTCGTCAACTTCGACCTGCCCGAGGTCGCCGAGCAGTACGTCCACCGGATCGGCCGCACCGCCCGCGCCGGCGCGTCGGGCTACGCGGTGTCGTTCTGCGAGGCCGACAGAGCGCGAGCTGCTGGTCGCGATCGAGCGGCTCATCCGCATCAACATCCCGGTGATCGAGGGCCACCCGTTCGAGGATCGGGCGCCGCGGCCGCTGCGCCCGGGCGAGCGGGTCGCGATGTCGCCCCAGGCGCAGATGCAGGCGCGGCGCGACGAGCTGCGCCGGTCGTCGCCGCGGCGGGACGCGCCCCGGCGCGATGATCACCGCCGCGAGCCGGCGCGCCCCGAGGGGCAGCGCCCGGCCACGTCCGCGCCGGCGCCCGCGGGCGCCCCGCGCCCCGGTGGTGGCGGCGGTCGGCGGCGGCGGCGGGGTGGCGGCGGCGGCGGCCGCCCGTCATAGCTCGACGGCGACCGCGACGATCGCGCTGATCGGCGCCTGGTACCGGGTCGGCTGGCCGTAGCCGTCGACGCGCAGGGCCGGGTTGCCCTCGACGACGTCGTCCTTGAGCCAGATCAGATCGCCGGCGTCGCCGCCGACGATCGGCGACGCGTCGCGCGCGAACGACTCCTCGACCGCGACCACGCCGCGGCGATCGAACAGGTTCAGACGTCGAGCGTCGCGCTCCAGCGACCGCGGCGCGCGCCGACGTGCAGGTTGGCCTGGGTCAAGGCCGGCAGGCGCCCGAGCGCGCCGCGCGGCACCGCGAAGGTCTGGCCGCGACCGATGCGCGCGCTGCGGGGTCGTCCCGACGCGGCGGTCGCGCGGACGCCACCGTCGAGGGCGAGGCCGCGCCAGCGCCCGCGCAGCGCCAGCTCGGCGAAGAACCGGTGCGGCTGATCGCCGGGCAGCGGGCCGGTGGCGTTGGCGTACGCCGCCGACGGGCCCTCGTCGAACAGCGACGATCCGCCGAGCTGGTAGCCCTCGACCGGATCGTACGGCCCCGGCCAGTTGCCGCGCAGCCGCGACCACGTGTAGCCGAGCCGCACCGCCAGCTTGCCGGTCGGCGCGCTGGTCAGCCAGCTCGCGACCTCGTCGTACTCGCGGGTCGCGACCGCGCCGGCGGCGGCGCCGGCGGTCCCGAGCGCGCCGAGCTCGTCGTCGAGCGCGCGCCCCAGGTGACGGTTGCGCACCGACACGCCCAGGCGGACGACGTCGGGCTGGCCGACCTCGACGCCGGCCAGCGCCTCGTCGACCCGGGTGCCGCGGGCGTCGGGCTGGACCGCCTCGCCGGCGCTGCCCCCGAGCGACTCGTCGGCGCTGCCGGCGAAGGTCAGCGTCTGCAAGAGCGTCGGCCCGGCGTAGACGACCGCGCCCAGGCCGGCCGGCACCACCGGCGCGTAGCGCCCCCAGGCCACGAACGCGCGCGACCGGCCGCCGCCGAGGAAGTCCCAGGCGACGCTGGCCCGCGGCAGCACCTCGCGCAGGGTCAGCGCGGTGCCGAGCTGGCTCGACTGCGCGCGCACGCCGTACTCGACCGCGATCTCGGCGCCGGCCGCCAGGTGTCGGCGACGAACGCGGCCACGGTGCGGGTGCGGTAGGTCGTCGTCGCGCGATCCAGGAACGTGCACGCGGTGCCGGCGCAGGTGTCGGGGCCGTCGCCGACCTCGACCAGCTGGTAGTCGATGAACGCGTCAGGGCTGAGCCGCTGCCGGATGAGGCCGCCGCTGTAGCGCGCGGCGCTGACCGCGCGCACGTCGTCGCCGGCGACGCCGAGCGCCAGGCGATGGGCGCCGTGGGTGTGGACCACCTCGGCGTGGGCGCTCGGGCGATCGATCGTGAGCTGGCCCAGCGCGCCGGCGCCGCCGGTCCAGTAGAACCCGGTCGCGATCGGGCAGTTCGCGATCAGCGGGTAGGCGTCGCCGGTGCCGTCGGCGCAGGCCGCGCGCACCTGCTGATCGAGCGCGTCGCCGATCGGCAGCTCGGTGACCGCCGGCACGTAGGCCGAGCCGATCGCGGGCGCGTCGCCGGCGGCAATGCGCGCGTCGTCGGTGCGGTCGCTGCGGAACCACGCGCCCTGGAGCCGCACCGAGGTCGCGCCCACTGGCCGCGCCAGGTCGCGCTGGCGGTGCCGACCAGGCTGGTCCGCTCGACGCCGGCGGCGCTGTCCTCGGCCGGGACGATCCAGCGCGGGCTGCGCGCGACCTCGCCCAGCGCGGTGACGTCGAGCTGATGGTGCCCGAACCGCAGCCCGCGCGCGCGACGAACGGCACGTCGTACGCGATCGCGGCGCGCTCGCCGCTGGCGATCGCCTCGTGGACGATCGCCCCGGCGCCGTCGCGATCCGCCACGCCGTCGCCGTCGGCGTCGGCCTGCCGGAACGCCGCGCGCTCGAGGCTCTGATCGGTGAGCCGCGGCGCGACCCGACGAGGGTACCAGGGCCGGCCGCCGGCGACGGCCGGCAGCGGCCCGCTGACCACGGCCTCGGCCGCGATCGTCCGCGGGCCGACCAGGCGGCCGCGGAACGGCGTGAACTGCGAGCGCGCGCGCGGCAGCCACGGCGCGGCCCGGCCGGCGCCCAGCCACACGCGGCCCTCGGCCGCGGCGACGGCCCCGGCGGTGCGCAGCCGCGCGTCGACGGCCGCGCCCACGCCGACGCCGCTGTCGGCGCCGAGCCCGGCGGTGCCGACGGTGAGGTCCTCGACGAACGCGAGCGGCACGGTCAGGCCGAGGCCGCCGGTGTAGGGGCGCGTCGATCGGCGCACCGTCGACGGTCCAGTGGCTGTCGACGCCGGTCGCGCCGCTGGCGCTCAGGCCGGCGTCGTCGCGGCCGGTGCCGATCACCGCGCCGGCGACCGCGCCGACGTCGGCGTCGAGGCTCGGCAGCCGCCGCAGGAACGCGCGGGTCAGCACGGTCGTGAGCGCGGCCGGCGCCGCGGCGTCGCGGCGCGGGCACGGCAGCAGCTGGGCGTCGGGGCAGCGCGCCAGCGGCCGGCGCTTGGGGCTGCGGTCGAACAGCGCGCCAGTGGCCGGCGGCGTCGGCTTCCGATCGAACAGCGCGCCGGTGTCCGGCGGCGTCGGCCGGGCCGCGTCGTCGGCGACCGCGGGCGTGAACGCGGTCGCCACCAGTAGCGCGACGACCCACCATCGGCGAGCATCTCGACAGGATGGCGACGCCCGAAACATGGCAGGCAGCATCGCACGGACCGCTCACCGAGGTCGCGCCCGGGCTGTGGATCGTCGACGCCACGCTCGACCTGTTGCCCATCGGGCGGCGGATGACGGTGTGGCGCACCGCCGACGGCGGCCTCGCCGCGCACAGCGCGGTCGCGTGCGACGCCGCGACGATGGCGCAGCTCGACGCGCTCGGCCCGGTGCGCTGGATCGTCGTGCCGAGCGGGTTCCACCGCCTGGACGCGCCGCGCTGGAAGGCCCGCTACCCCGACGCCCGGGTCGTCGCGATGCCGGCCGCCCACCGCCGCGTCGGCGCCCGGGTCCCGGTCGACGGCGACTACGGCGCGCTGCCGACCGGCGGCCGGGTCGAGGTCGAGCCGCTCGCGGGCGTGCCGTCGGAGGCGGTGTTCATCCACCGCGACGACGACGCCAGGCTGACGCTGATCTTCAACGACGGGTTCATGAACCTGCCCGATCGCCTGCCCGGCGCGAAGGGCTGGGTGATGAAGCTGCTCGGCTCGACCGGCGGCCCCAAGGTGACCTGGACCGCGCGCACGTTCATCGTCAAGGACAAGCGCGCCTACGCCGATCACCTGCGGCGGCTGGCCGCGCGCCCGGGCCTGGCGCGCATCATCCCCGGCCACGGCGCGGTGCTGACCGAGGGCGCCGCCGCGGCGCTGGCCGCCGCCGCCGATCGCCTGCACCGGGCGTAACCGCCGCCGCGCCCCGGCGTCGAAGGACGGTGCCGGAGATCCCGCGCGAGCGCCTGACCGTGGTGGCCGATCGTCCGGATCGGGCCCGGGCGGCGTACGTGCTGTACTGGATGATCGGCGCCCGGCGCGCGACCGCGAGCTTCGCGCTCGATCACGCCGTCGCGCGCGCGACCGCGCTGGGCCTGCCGCTCCTGGTGTTCGAGCCGCTCCGCGTCGGCTACCGCTGGGCCAGCGATCGCATGCACCGGTTCGTGCTCGACGGCATGGCCGCCAACGCCGCGGCGTTCGCGGCGGCCGGCGTCACCTACTACCCGTACGTCGAGCCCACGCCCGGCGCCGGCCGCGGCCTGCTGGCGGCGCTCGCGGCGCGGGCCGCGGTGGTCATCACCGACGAGCAGCCCGGGTTCTTCCTGCCGGCGATGGTCGCCGCCGCGGGCCGCCAGCTCGACGGCCGCCTCGAGCTGATCGACGGCGTCGGCCTCCTGCCGCTGCGCGCCCACGGCCGCGCGTTCGCCACCGCCGCGGCGTTCCGCTGGCACTGGCAGAAGGTGCTCGGCGCCCACCTCGGTCACGGGCCGAGCCCGCGGCCGCTGGCGCGCGCGGCCGCCACGCTCGGGGGCGCCGCGATCCCCGGCGCGATCCTGCGGCGCTGGCCCGCGGCCACCGCGGCGCTGCTCGCCGGCGCCGGCCTCGATCGCCTGCCGATCGATCACGCCGTGGGCCCGGTCGACGATCGCGGCGGCGCGCCCGCGGCCGCCGCCGTGCTGCGCAGCTTCGTCGCGACCCGCCTGCCTCGCTACGCCGACGCCCGCAACCAGCCCGAGGTCGCGGCCGCCAGCGGCCTGTCGCCGTACCTGCACTTCGGCCACATGGGCGCCCACACGATCGTCGACGCGGTCTGGCGCAGCGCCGGCTGGTCGCCGGCGGCGCTGGCCGGGCAGCGCGCGACCGGCAGCCGCGACGGCTGGTGGGGCCTGCCGCCGCCGGCCGAGGCCTTCATGGACGAGCTCTTCACCTGGCGCGAGCTCGGCCATGGCTTCTGTCACTACCGGCCCGACTACGATCAGTACGACGCGCTGCCGCCGTGGGCCCGGACCTCGCTCGACGCCCACGCCGGCGATCCGCGCCCGCACCGCTACACCCTCGCCGAGCTCGAGCGCGCCGCCACCCACGATCCGCTCTGGAACGCGGCCCAGCGCCAGCTCGTCGCCGAGGGCCGCATCCACAACTACCTGCGCATGCTCTGGGGCAAGAAGATCCTCGAGTGGAGCCCGTCGCCGCGGGCCGCGCTGGCCGCGCTGATCGAGCTCAACAACAAGTACGCGCTCGACGGCCGCGACCCCAACTCGTACAGCGGCATCTTCTGGACCCTGGGCCGGTTCGATCGCCCGTGGGGGCCCGAGCGCCCGATCTTCGGCGTGATCCGCTACATGTCCTCGGACAACACCGCGCGCAAGGTGCGGGTCAAGCGCTACCTCGAGCGCTGGTCGGCGCAGCCGTCGCTGCTGTGAGCGCGCGCGGCGCCGCAGCGGCGCTACCCATAGAGCCGCACGAACTGCCGCGGCGCCCGGCGGGTGCGGGTGCAGCGGTCGACGCCGGCATCAGCACGAACGACAGCGCCCGGCGCGGCCGCGCGGTGTGGTTGCGGCGCGAGCGGTGCCAGACCAGGTTGTGCAAGAGCAGCACCTCGCCCGCGACCGCCGGCACCGCGACCGCCGCGCGCGCGTCGACGAGCGCGTCGGGGATCGTCCCGCCCGCGGGCGTGGCCAGCCCGCCGCGGTGGCTGCCCGGCACCAGCTCGACGCAGCCGCTCGCGACCGGCGCGTCGTCGAGCGCGGTCCACAGGGTCACGGTCGGCTGCGCGGTCAGGCCCCAGGAAGTTGCCGCCGTCCTGGTGCCACGGCAGCTCGGTGCCGCCCGCCGTCGTCGCGGACGCGGCCTGGTCCCAGATCACCGCGCGGCACAGCGCGACCTCGTCGCCGATGAGCGCGCGCGATCCGCGCGAACAGCGGGTTGTCGAGCCACGCGCGCACGACCGGATCGCGCTCGACGCCCTCGATCTTGCGGTACGCCCGCGACGGCCCGATCCAGCCGCGTCGGACCGGCAGATCGTCGTAGGCGCCGGTCGGGGCGTCGTGCTGAAAGAACATGCCGTCGCGCGGGGCGGTCCCGTCCATCAGCCCGTCGACCGCTCGATCAGCGCGGCGCGCGCCGCCGCGGTCGCGCACGGGCCCAGGCGCGCCCAGCCCTGGGCCGCCCACGCCGCCAGCGGCTCGGCGAGCTCGACGGTGCGCGCGTGGTCGGTGAGCACGGTCGGAATCTACCCGACTCGCGCCTGGCCCACAGCGGAGTAGGATGTCGACGATGCGCCGCGTCCTCGGTCTCGCTCCGCTGTTCTCGCTCCTCGTGGTCGCCTGCGGCGGCGACACCGGCGACCCGCAGGTCGGCGAGTGCGAGGGGACTACTGCGACCTCATCACGGCCCACTGCTCGGGCGCCGTGGCGCAGTCCTCCGATCGCAGCAGCTGCCTGGCGACCTGCGAGGTGATGCCGCTGGGCGAACCGGCGACCCACGCCGGCCACACCGTCGCGTGCCGGACGTTCCAGGCCGCGGCCGCGGAGCTCGACGCGGCGGCCCACGCCCCCAGCGCCGGGCCTGCGGCGCGCCGGCGTGTGCGGGAGCGACTGCGAGAGCTTCTGCGCGATGACCGACGGATCTGCGGCGACCTGTCGCCGTACGCGACCAGCGCCGAGTGCTTGTCGGCGTGCGCCGGCTTCGCGTCGCTGTCGCCGTTCGACGCCAGCGACATCGCCGGCGACACGATCGAGTGCCGCCTCTACCACCTGACCGCGGCCTCGGTCGCGCCCGGCACGCACTGCCCCCACCCTCGCGGTGGTCAGCAGCACCTGCCAGTGAGCCGGCGGCCGGCGAGCCAGCGGCTCAGGCGCGCGCGGCGGCATGACGACCTTCGGGATCCGCACGCGCGGGCCGATCCGGAAGGTCACCTTGCGCAGGTTCTGTAGTACTCGCCGTCGATCACCGGCTCGAGCAGCTCGCCGGCGGTCGCCTCGAGCGTCATCTCGCGGCACGGCCGGTCGAGGACCTCGCGGCCGATCATCTCGTCGCCCGCGCGCCATCGCGGCAGGTTGCGCGCGATCGCCCACGGCGACGGCGTGCCGACCAGCGCGTTCATCAGGCCGGCCTGATCGGCCTTGCCGAAGAACTGGAGCACGTTGCCCAGGTTGATCGACATCGACGCGACGTGGATGCCGGTGAACTCATCGCCGGGCAGCACCATGCCGTCGATCGACACCTTGGCGCGGGTCGGGCGGAACATCGAGCGGGCGTACTCGCCGAGCGGCGCCAGCGCCGGCACGTGGCGGAGCGGCGTCAGCGTGACCGGCATCGACAGGAGCGTGCGGGTCACGACCTTCACGATCGTGCGCGGGTTGGGATCCGCGTCCTCGTAGTACTTCGCGAAGAAGC